>CAYNGP010000026.1:0-23091 GCA_964396885.1 uncultured Bacteroides sp.
TTCCATAAAAAATATGCACCTCCAATAGTGTCTATCTTTTGGGGTGCATATCAAATATTACTACTCTCGGGTTTGTTTTATATTCTTTAAAAATGATTTATGTGTCTTATTCAAGCTACAGTAAACATTATTCAATTCAATTTACTCTACTTGGATTTTAAATACTATTTTTCTGACATTAATATCCTTTTGAGCACTTAAGCCCGGCAGATGGGCATCATTGGGGTAAAGAAGAAGAAATGAGCCTTTGGTCAGAGTAAAATCAAACATTGCGTCACCTTCATAAAAGGCAATGTCATTGCCTTTTGAATAACGTTCCTCAACCAAATCCACAGTATCAAGCCTTGCCCAGCGTATTTTTTCAATACCGTTTACGATATACTGAAGGTCAATATATTTTTTATGGGCTTCAAACATCATTTCCTGTGTTTGCTGCTTTGTGCGGTAGGACTGCACCATTGCAAAAACGCGCTTGCCGTCAATTTCATATGTACCATCCGCAAGCTTTTTGTCATTAAAATCGGCAACAAATTCCTTAACCTTTTTGAGCAGCGGCAGTTCTTCAAAATAATCGGATATATTATCCATTTTATCAAAAATCATAATTTCTCCTAATCAAGCAGGGTTGTACCATAGGAATTATCAATGGCACAAAGCCATTTGCCATTGACATTTCTGTAAACATATGTTGCACGTCTGTCCATTGAATAATCAGATGTGTCTTTATTTTCGGCATCAAGCAGTGTTTGCGATAATACAAGCACTGTATCCCCTGCCTCTAACATAACCATATTACCTTGCGTAGGCACAACACTGTTTTTGAAGTAGGCGGCAATTTTTATGAATGCATTTTTAATTGCCTCCTTGCCCTTTGCTTCAAGTCCGGGTTTAACAACCAGCACTGCATCGTCAGTATAAAATTCCATAAGGTCATCAAATCTTTCTTCCTTAATAGCCTGATCTGCCTGAGCTATGAGCTCCTTTATTTCTGTATTCATAATCAAAACCTCCTTTTTTAAAATAATAGCACAATCGAAATGCATTGTAAACCATTTCAACTGTGCTATAGAAAATTATAAAATTACATTTCCTCTGCTGCCTTGTTAATGCAGTTGATTGCATTAAGACTGCGTGGGTAACCGATATAGGGCAGGCATTGTGAAACAACCTTGATTAAAAAATCTTTGTCATTGCCCATATTCATATTACCCTTTGCATGAGCAATAAGCTGCGGCTCACATCCGCCCTGCGCTGAAAGGAAGCAAAATGTAATCAGTTCTCTTTGAGCAAGGTCAAGACCTGTTCTTGTGTAATAATCACCAAAGCAGTTTGCTGCAAGCCAGCGGTTAATATGCCCTGCCTTCCAGGCCTCACGCATATGGTCACCAAAAATTTCTGCCTGTGCATCAATACCCTTTTCAAGTCTGTCATCAAAGGTTGTGGTTGCCTGACCTTTAAGAGGAAGTTCAATACCACGCTCGGTCATAATTTCATTTGCGGCAGTTAAAAACGGCAGCATTCTTCCATAGCCCAAATAGTCTGTTGCCTGATAAATAATTTCCTTAACTGCAACAGGTGTAATGCCGCTGTCCAATGCTTTTGGCAATATTTCCTTAAAGGCATCCAACCCCTGACAACCCATAAGCGTTGCCAGTATTGCAGTATAGCGTGTCACATCATCAAACTGCTGACCCTCTTCATTTACAACCTCATCTAAAGCAAAATGCTCAAAGCGTTCCATAAATTCAGGGTCTGTTTCATAAAAATTCATTACTTCGCCTCCAGACTGTTATATTCTGCATCTGTAACCGGCTCACACCATTCGTTAGATGTATTTTCGCCTGGTGCTTCAAAGGCAATATGACTGAACCAGCTATCAGCCTTTGCACCGTGCCAGTGCTTAACATTTGCAGGGATAACGATAACCTTACCCTCGGTTAAGCTGACAGGCTCTTTGCCAAATTCCTGATACCAGCCCTCGCCTGCAGTACAGATTAAAATCTGACCACCGCCGCTTGTTGAATGGTGAATATGCCAGTTGTTGCGGCAGCCGGGCTCAAAGGTTACATTTGCAAGGAATACACCGGCCTCCTGTGGATTTGTTAACGGATTCAAAAATGAATCACCGATAAAATACTGTGCAAATGCCTCATTAAAATTGCCCTTACCAAAGCTATTTGCCTTTTCAAATTCTTCATAATTACTGTATTTCATACTAAAACTCCCTACTTCCCGAAAATTTCTTTTGCTTTTTTCATATTTTCAATAATACTAACCTCAAATGGGCACCTTGTTTCACAGGCACCACAGGCAATGCAATCACCTGCATAGTGACCAAGCAGGTCATAATGCTCCCTTACCGTTTCAGGAACCTCACCCTGTGCCAGTGATAAATTCAAAAACTTTGTTACCATTGCAACATCAATTTTATTTGGACAGGGGGCACAGTGACTGCAGTACATACAATGACCCTTCCAGCTTATATTCGGGAAGGAAGCAAGAGCAACTGCATAGTCCCTTTCTTCTTCTGTTGCATTTTCATATTCACAGCTTAGCTGTAACTGTTCAACACTGTGTGAGCCAACAAGAACCGTTGATACCGCAGGTCTTGTCAGTGCATAATTTATACACTGATTCACGGTCAGCGCCTTGCCTGCAGGTGACAACTCAGCATCAAGCAAATCACCGCCGCCAAAGACTTTCATAACAGTTATACCAACACCCTTTGCCTGACACAGCTCATATAGTGCCTGCCTTGCAGGGTCCATATTTTCAAGTGGATTTACATAGTTTTCTTCGTTCCAAAGCTGTTCAACATCCTCGTCTGCAGGCTGCAAATCGTAGCAAGGATTAACACTGAACATCAGCACCTCAATATTACCGCTCTTAACAGCTTCAATAGCAACCTCAGGATTATGACTGCTTAGCCCAATATGATGTATTCTGCCCTGTTTTTTCAGCTCAAGAGCATATTTCATAACATCACCACTTGCAATTTCCTTCCAGTCCTTTAAGGAATCGCAGTAATGAATCATACCCACATCTATGTAATCGGTCTGTAAAAGATTCATCATTTCTTCAAAACCATTTTGCACCTCATCTATATTGCGGGTGCGCTTATACTGACCGTTTTTCCAGATTGAGCAGATGTGTGACTGGATAATAAACTTTTCACGTCTGCCCTTTAAGGCTTCGCCCACACTGGCTCTGACATCAGGATTTGATGTGTATAAATCAAAATAATTTACACCCTGCTTTTCAGCCTCATTAAACAAAAGCATTGTATTTTTACAGTTATTAACGGCAAAGCCCTCACAGCCCATACCGATTTCGCTGACCATCAAACCGGTATTTCCAAGGGGATTATACTTCATATCTACTCTCCTTTTTACATTTCACAACTAATATTATATAGCTTAGAGTTAACTCCAAGTCAAGAGTTTTATAAACAATAAAAGACAGCAATTAAATGCTGCCTCTTAATACGCTGATTTCGTTTTCAAATATGTCTTTTTAGCGTTACGAAGCACCCTAAAAATTTCACAAGTAACAAATGTTGCTATGTATGACAAGAGCATAGGTACAAGCAAAAGCACAAGAAAGCTGCTTGTGCTGCGAGCTATATAGAACTGAAATACCGTCAGCCAAATATAATGAAAAATGTAAAAGTTAAAGCTGATTTTTGACAAATAGCGGGTAAGCTTGTTACAACAATTAAAACCATTTACAGAAAAGCCCGAAATCGTGAGAATACCAAACCACGCTGCTGAAAAATAAACTGCATTAACAAGAACTCCGCTTAAGCTGCTCAATCCTGCATAGACGTTAAATGATACAGCCGCAATAAATATCACGAAATAAATCCATCTGTATTTCACAATCTTCTGCTGAACGAATTCATCGTCAGATATAAAACAGTAACCAAGCAGATAAAACACGAAATATGAGGCTACACTTTTTCCGCCAAAACTTAATACCGAACTGACAATAAAGGGCAACAAGCCCGTTAAGATAAATAATGGTAAGCCTGTCTTTTTATGAATCATATCGAATTTAGGAATTTTTATAATCAAAAGTGAGATTATTGAAATAACAAAAAGATATAAAAGAAACCATAAATGACCGGGTGTAAAGCCGCCATCATAGCCTGATAAATCAGTATATCTGCTAAAGAAAATTTTATAATGCTCAAAATAACCGCCGCTGTAATCATTATGAAAACGGTCAGCAAAATAGGTTATCGGCTCAACAACAAAAATTATACCCAGCAGCAAAGGAACAAAAAGCTTAAAAAATCGTTCTTTCATAAATTCCTTTGTATTTCTGCGTTTCAGCGAAAGCCTGGCACTTGCACCGGCAAGTGCCATCATAAGCGGCATATACCACGGTGACATTACCCAGATAAATGCACTTAGCAAAGTACTTTCACCGAAAAACAAGTAATTAGCTTCACCCCAAACATTCCAGCACATTGCCGTGTGATACGGAATTAAAAGCAAAATGCAAAGCCACCGCAAATTATCAATATAGTATTTTCTATCCACTGCGGCAGCCCCCAATCCATACAATCACTATAATAAAATAATAACACAGCAGCACACTTTGTCAAGTGAAAATAACTGCTTATACATTTAATGCTTTAAGCATCTTAAGTTTTAATTTGATTGCATTTAATGCTTCCTGCGGTGATGATATATCGTTAACAGTTTCTTCCATCGGGCAAATTCCTGTTCCCGAACGATTTATAATATTTTTGACAGAAACATCATAATGCACATCAATTCCGTTTTTGATAAGAGTAGAAGCTGCTGGCTCACTCATAACCTGAGCATACACCTCTTTCACACCAAGAATCACATATAAAAATGCTGCCGCATTTCCCACAACCTTATCAGCAGCTGAAAAGCCCTTAAAATCAATGTCGCTTTCAGTCCAGTCAAGCAACGGCTTTACGCCACGCTCTTTGCCTGTATACACAACATCCTCTTTGCATAAAACACAGGTATATTCTCCGTTTTTCAAAACTTCTATTGCCTTAATTAAATCGTTATTCATAAATTTCATCCTTAATCTTTTACAGCTATCATAAAGCGGAATTTTGCATTATCCTCATACCAGAGCGGGAAATTTGTTCCCCATACATTGTCATATAAAACATATGATATTCCGTCTTTTTCAATATCTTCAAATTTATTATCAAACTCAAGAATTTTACCCCTGCCCGGAGAAACAATTGGTGAATCATAGTTTAAGAAAATATAGCTTTTTTTATCAGTTGTAACTACTGTATCATAAACAGCGTGCAGATTTCTCGAGCCTTTTGAAATAACGGAAAGCGGGTCAACAGTATCACCAAGCTTTGTAAATTTAACATTACCTGTTGATGGGAACAGATGCATATATATAGCCTCTGTAAGTCTGCTTGCATCCTTGCCAAACCAAGCTAGATCTATTTCAAGCCCATTTTCGGTAAGGGTATAGATAATCTGAATATCTCTTGGTGCACCAAGCCTTTCGTTGAGTTCATGGTCACATTTAAGATTTACATAAACCTTGATGCTGCTGTTATCACTGTCATCCATAACTGCTTTATCAACAGAGTATGGGAAACGCCCTTCGGGATATTCACCGCTTACATATTTAAGCAGTGGTCTTGAAAAGTCGCCGTGCACCCATTTGCTCGTTCCCTCAAGATCTCTTGAATAATGACCAAGCCAGAAATCATAATCTTTATCTGAATAGGAATGATATTCAACAACAGGCTTGTCATTGCTTTTAATTACTTCATCACCATCATAGGAAAGCTTACCTATACCGCCAAAAGTATTTAATTCAAAGCTCCATTTACCGCAATGAACTGCACCAAACTGCTCTTTGCCATCAACAAGAGGTTTTGCCTTTTCAGGCATAAGCGAGCCAAGCACATCAAGAGCCTGTGCTTTATGCACAGCATTGAGATTAGACACTGCCTTGTCTATATACAATCTCTGCTCTGCCCAGCTTTTTTCGATAGTCTTGTATGAGCCCGGCTTATATGTGCCGTCCTCACGATACTTGATTGTAAGATAGTTTTGCGGGTAATCACGCATAGGATGATTAATTACTACAGCATCCTTTTCTCTTGCCTTTTGAAAATCTGCTTTAAGATAATTTTCATAATCAGCAAAATACATTTTATTATCCATACCACAGGTATGCTCACTTACACAAAGCAGTGCATCTGTAAAACCGATATATTCACCGCTGTTTTTTTGTATAGTACCGTCAGCAAGCCACTGACGCTTTAACCCCATAAGCTCACGAAGTGCAGCAGATTTATAAGGATCGGCAGCACTGCCGTGAATCCAGGTATCACCAATTTCATTTTCAAGAATAGGCAGCTTATCTCTTATATTCCAGATAGCATCGGCAAAATCATCCATTGCACCTGCAACAACCTCATGCTCAGGGAATTCACTTTGAATTTGTGCAAGCTTTTCCTTAGCCTTTTCAGGTGATGGGGCACCATGATTATCAAGAGTATGATCGAAATACAGCACCTCATCAATCAAATCACACTTAAATGCTCCGCCATAAGCACCTGAATAGATAACAACGATTTCAGCGTCACCGTTTTTCCATAAAAAGCATTCAGGAACCTCAGGAATAGCAGATGCACCGTTTACACCGATATGTAAAAGCTTAATACCTTTTTTTGCAAGAATTTTAACAAGACCCTTAGTGTGACCGGGAACATCCGTCATCTTTGCGGCAATCGTTTTTCTGCCTCTGATTTCATCAAACTTGTCAACAATGGACAAGCCATAATCAAGAGTATCACAGTCAAGCAGCTCTGTATGAGTCGTAAAAGGCATTGCATGCGGTACAATATCTCCTCTGATTATAGCGTCGTGAAGTGCCTTTTTCTGCTCGTCAGTTCCATGCTCCAAAGCCTCTTTAAGAATCCACGAGCCTGTTGTCCATACAAAGCATTTCTTGTCATCTGTATTAACCTGTCGTGCTAGCTCAATCGCACTCGGAATAAACGTATCTATATACTTTTTTCTTATGTTTTCGGCGTAATCTGTAAATCCCAAATCCAAATGTGTTTTGGATACAACAAAAACTTTTTTCATATCTAAATATTCCTTATTTTATTTATCATACTATTCAATAAATCATAACATCTATATTACTATATGCATTCTTAATTTTCTGCTTTTATATTATCATACAAAAGCAGTTCAAGCTATATTAATTATCACTTATACTTTTTAAATTATCACATTCTTTAATAAATATAGAGATACTGTAAAGTCAACAGTATCCCTATATTTTTAGTATACTTTCGATTTGTTTTACCCTCTGAAAATTCTGTATTTTCAAGGCATTTCACCTGTTAAATACTCAAGCCTTGTGTATTAGAAAGCATATATCAATAGCAGATTTGTCCTATATGTGGCTTATACTTCTCAGAGAAATACTTGTTATTATATTGTGGGTGATTCCAAGAAGCGAATTGTTTTTTTACTGCAATTCAACTCTGTTTCAATTCCATATGGAAGAATGCCTATCGGTTTCGAATGTCCAATATTAACATTATAGAAGATAGGTAATTCAGTTAAATGTTCTTCTTCAACAATAACCTGTCTAATTGCTTTTTTATATTCTTCATAATATGTTTCATCTTTAGGCTTGCCGACAATTATTCCATTTATCGCATTTAAAATTCCTTGTGCAGCCAAATTTCTCAAAGTCCACAATATGAAATCAGGGGATGGCTTATCTTCGCTGGTTTCAAAAAACAAAATCGAATTTGACCATTCATCTAACGTAGGCCAAATTGATGTTCCATTTGCCATCATAAATACATCGATACAACCACCCAGCAAGTGACCTTTTACAATTCCTTTTCCATTGATTATTTCATATCCATGCTCGTCCTTTTTCATAGAATGAGGGGTATTCATATTGCTCTCTTGCCAAGGAATATAATCATCCGTCCATTCAGAGCTTGGGAGCAATTCATATTCCTCCCATGTTCCAAACAAAATATCTTCCACTGCTTTTTTGGTGTAGTCAAACATTTTAACATATTCGCCAAATTCGCACATAACAGATGGTCCATAAAAAGAAACCAATCCCGCTTTGTGAATCATAAAATGATTTATCGTAGTATCAGAATATCCCATAAAAATTTTTGGATTATTTCTTATAATATCCAAATTTATATATGGGAGTGTCCGGATTGTATCATCTCCTCCGATGGCACAGAAAATGGCAGAGACAGAAGGATCCTGAAATGCGTCCATCAAATCCTGAGCACGTAATTGGGGATTTTCTGCAATAAATTCACTCCCTTTAAGGGCATGAGGCATGCACTTTACGCTCAATCCAAAATCGTTTTCCAATCTATCCTTAGCAATATAATATTTATGAATTAGCGCATCATCTCCTAATCCGCCCCAAGATAAACTAACAATTGCTATTTTATCCCCACGCTTTATTTTTTGTGGCTTAATCATATAAATTTCCTTCTTTCGCTTATTATCTAAAAAATGATGAAAAGCAATTAATTTCTATGAATGATTTGATTCTGTTTCACAATAGAGTTTGGATAACTCATAAATTCTATTCTTAATCGCTTCCATATCAAGCAACATTGACATTTTACCATTTTCAGTAAGCCACTTCGCCTTACGCCCCCAAATGTTTGTTCTTGACATTGTATCAAACGCATAGCTATTCTCTGCACTGCCTTTAACTTCAGAAAACAGTTTCTCAATTTCAGGTGCTAATTCAGGTGCTTTTTCACGTAAAAGATAAAGCTTATTTACGTCACGCACCCCTTCATCAAGCTTTGCCAAACGTAAGGAAAATTTACTTTCCCTTTGCTTGTCATCCTTATATGATGGATAAACAAGAAAACAATCTCCCGCAGGAAAAGACCAGTGGGTAGACTCTTCCAAAGGATTTTCAACCCACGCGTCATATGCCCATCTGAGAAAGCCTGTTGTATTCAGAGAACCGGCAAACATAATTGTCCAGTAGCTTTCAACAGGAATGGATTTTGTAAAGCTGTTCGGAACATGCTCTGTTGCTGTATACATAGTTGTTTCACGTTTAGCATTTCTTCTTTGCTCAACCTGAATTTTAAAATCCTGCAGATTATCACGAATCTGCTGCAGTCCAACAGATGCATAATCAAGCCTGTTGAAAACAGACGCATTATGTTTAAAATCATTAAATGCGGCAGAGGTTTTCAGTACAAACCCATCTTTATTCTTTACAGTATCAATTAAATCAAGTGCTGTTTCCATATTATGGCGTTCATCAAAACCAATATATGTGCTGTCAAACCACGCCATTTCATCAAGATGCTTAACAAATGATTTCAAAAATGGCATCCATATTTTTTCATACTCTTTTTTACGTGCAGGATTCGCAGCGATTTTCTTTTCTTTTTTCTTTGCTTCGTCAAAATATTTTACAATTCCGTTCCACGGCATCATACTGTAACAGATAATTTTATCGGCAATGCCTATGGCTTTATTTAACTCAACCCATTTGTCAAAATGAGTATAGTCAAACACCCATTCACCGTTCGCTTTTTTTATCCATTTTATCATGGACGGGTAGTGAACCTTTCTGTTACCGCCGTATGTCTGACCGCCCCAGGCTTCCTCAACAATACTTGCTGTAACTGCATGGCCGCCAAGATTTTTATAAATCAGCATATGCTGTTTTAAAATTTCCAAATGCTCATCTGAGAACGGCTCAACATCATAATAATACGCAACATTATACGGATGGCTCCAATACTCCGTATCAAACAAATAATTTTCAGGTTCAGGCATTGTAATATTCAACACCTCAACTGTATAATCCAGCGTAACTGTTTTTTCAGTATTCTCTGCCGAAACAGTAATTGTTCCGTTATAGATTCCCGGTTTGGTATCCTTTGTTATTGACACTTCCGCCCAAACCAACTGAAGCTGATATTTATCTATGGAAACCGGCTTGTCAGAATAAATAACCTCCGGATAGTATTCCCTCTTGCCTCGAGGCATTATATTTCCCGGGTTGTTGGCATACCAGCCTGCGTGCCCTGTATATGCCCTAACCTCTTTAATAAATGACAGCTTAATCTGTGAAGATAAAATTTCACCTGCTTCACCCAACAAATCAGATGCTTTGAGAGAAACATTCTTCATATCCTTTTCTGCACATAAAATTGCAAATTCAGCAGCTGCTTTATCATTTTTCCACGCCCAGAGTTTTATGCTTTTTTTCTTTTCGGTATTTAATATACGCTCATAGTCCTTTTGCTGATATTGGTCCGCATTATTAACATAAACCACATCAAAATCCGTAAAATTATATTTCTGTTCCTGTGAAATGGCTGTCGGCTTATCGGTATTACAACTATCTCTTCTCATAACCAATCCTCTTTTTTACCATCTGCATCATTAAAATGCACTGTATAAATTGTGACGCCTTTTTCTTAGTTGGTTTTATTACAGAATAGCATATTTCCAAAATATTGTAAACTATTACAAATACGATAAATAAAAGACAGGGATCGTTCAAAATTCACACAAACCCTGCCTCAAAATTAATATTTTTTACAAAAGATGAAACGCTGCACAAACTTCACCGTTTTCAGAAACAATTTTATTTTCAGCAGAAAATTTACCACTGGAAAGCTTAACAGCATATTTTTTATCTTTATATCCAAGCACAAGCTCAGTATCATTCATACCGCATACTGTTGGCAGAAATTCACATATTCTGCCGATTTTATTTTCCAGCACAAAATCGTTATCTGATGAAATTGTTAAAGCATTTTCATTCAAAGTAAAAACAATATCACCATTTGAAGCTATAAATCTCACTTCACATCTGCCGTCTGATTTATCCTCAAAAATCATTTCATCGTATATTAGCTCTTCACCTGTTTTCTTATCGGTAAAATAAACGCCTGACCTTATATGATTACCGCTGAACAAAAAGCCGTCAACAACAGGCAAGGTTTCATATACCGCATAATTTTCTTTGCAGACAGTATTTTCAAACGGATCTTCAATACTTTCATCAAAGATATGCAAATCCCTTATTCGCAGGTGCTGAGCTTCCCCATAAAGATTGATACGATAATGTTTTGAACAATACCAGACAGAATCCTTGTCAGGATCATCAAATGCACTGTGTGCTGTAATAGTTGATGCCGGTGTTGAAGAATAAGTATTTTTAAACCATTTTCCGCTTTCGCCAAGCGTTTCAATTTCTATTTTATTTTCTTTTTCAAGCCTTGCAAATTCTTCAAACTGATAAAATAAACCATCCTTCATTTTCTGCCAGCCAAAGCTGTTTTCCTGCCCTGCCTGTGCATAACCAAAGCTTAAGCATTCGCCGTTAAAATTCTCTCTCAAATACCAGTCTACCCAGCTTGGCAGACCGCCGCCTGCCTCTTTATAAACAGGCTCAAGTGTTATAACACTTTGGGCAGAACGTGCACTGTTATCCTCATTCATACCAAAATCATACTGATAAACCTGATCAGAGCCAAGCATACGGAATAAAGGGACAGGCAACTGTTCCTTTTCGCTCTGAGCAGGAATAAACACATTGGTTTTACTCGGATAATATGCCTGACCATAATAGCTTCCCCAAAGCGTATAGCCATCGGTTCCATACTGCTCCTTGCAATTGCAAAGTGCATCTAAGCCGTACTTTTCCGTAATATGACGGATGGTGAACGAATCAAAAAACCAAGAACCAAATACACGTGGATAATAACCCATCACCCGGTGAAATTTTTCAAACAGCTTGTCGACCATTTTTGCTCGCTCATCTTTGCTGTACCCCATAGGAAAACCGAATTGAACGTGTCCGTCCCATTCTCTTTCACCTCGCCATTCAATACCGCAATCCTCCGCAAGAGGCTTATGTATCTCAAACCAAACACCGATTTCATAACGGCTTTTATCCAATGATGGCATAAGCTCCTGATATTCCGGAAAAGTAAGCGCATCGTATTGAATAAGAAATGTTGACTTAAAGTTGTACTTATCAATAAGCTTTATCTGTTCCAGCACAGTACGATAGGTTTCACCCTCAGGCTGAGGCTCGGAATTATACCCCCTGATAAAATTAACAATATTTAAAATCTGGCGCTTATTTTCCATAGTTTTAACCCTTTCTTCACAGCATATTTCAGCCGATTATTGCACAGCTCTTAATCATATGATACAATGAAGGAAAAATATTAACAAGATAGGAAAACACTGAATATATGGACAAATCAATAAAATCCGATGCAAACAACAAATTTGAATCATATTACCGAATACCAACGGATAAGGATAACGATTTTTATGTGACAGACCAGCCAATTTGTATTAACTGCACAGGCTGCTCACAATACAACTGCACGGTTTGCGGTGATTCAATAAGGAAAGATTTTTACTGCATTTACCTTACTCACGGAAAAATACGAGTTGATTATCCTTTTCAGAAAACTATGCAGGCAGGAGATATGGTTATTTTTTCACCGAACACGCCCTATGAATACACAGGTTTAAAACCATTCAGCTACTATTGGATACACTTTTCAGGCAGCTGTGCCCAGCAGTTTCTTTCTTCCTGTGAAATAAAGGTAAATGAAGTCATGCATCCCGGTATTTCAGAACATCTATTAATAGCACTGAAAAAAATAATGAATTCCTTTAAAAACAGAGAATTATTTTGGGAAAGCATATCAACATCGGAATTAATAAGATTTTTTGCCGAAACAGGCAAAGCAATAAACAGCAATCATAAAAAGAAAAATGTTACAACAGAAATGGAAAAGGTTGCCACTTATATTCAGTCCAATATAAGTAAATCTTTTTCGGTAAATGAGCTTGCAAAAGCGCAGCATATGAGTGTAAGCAGTTTTCGAAATAAATTCAAAGCATACGCTGGTATGTCGCCACAGGAATACATAAATACTGTAAGGCTTGGAGAAGCCTCCAGATTACTGACCACAACCGATACTTCGATATTAAATATTGCAGCAATATGCGGCTACGGTGACCCTATGTATTTCAGCCGTATTTTTCGTAATAAAACAGGTCAAAGTCCAAGAGAATATCGAAAAAACTTTCAGGTTAGCATTAAAGATTAAAAAGATAGCGGTGCTGTAAAAATTCACAGCACCACTGCCTCAAAATTTGAATCATCTGAACTTTTCTAATCGATAAACCTGCTCATCATCTGTTTCTGCAATACCGTTTTTATAGTCATATCCCATTTTTCTGTAAAAGCCCACGGCTGTAATGGATGCAGGGATTTCAATTCGTTTTGCTCTTAAAAAGAACGCATCTTGTTCAAGTGTTTGAACTATCAATTTACCAATCCCCTTACCCTGATACTCAGGCAATACAAAAATAGTCAGCAAAATACTTTCGGTTATACTGCCCCAATAACCGGCAATTGCACCACACCCAACAATCCGTGAATCATCACAAACAACATACATATGTCCATTTTTTGCACGTTCAATTAATACATCTGCCGAATGCGATGATACATTGGCTTCGATATATTCTTCTGAATAGTCTTTAATGTTTACTGTTCTCAGAGTCTTAGCTATCAACGCTGCTGTTTCGTCTGCATCTTCTGCTTGAAAGTTTCTGATTTTATAAATGCTGCTCATACTAACCCCTTACTAAATTTCGATTTTTCAATATGCATAAACAAGTTAATGATATTATGGTATTGCAAATATAAACAATCTTTCAAAAGTATCTGTCACAAACTTTATTGCCATTTTCAAACAACATCAAAATCTGATATTTCTGAATTTAAGCGGTGAAATACCTGTTTCTTTTTTGAAAAAGCAAATAAAATTTGATGTGCTGTTAAAGCCAGTTTTGAACGCAATATTCTGTACGGAGTCATCCGTTTTTTGCAGCAGCTCCTTTGCTTTATCAAGACGAACAGAAAGAAGATAATCATAAGGTGAAAAGCCTGTTGTTTCTTTAAACACTTTTGAAAAAAACGATATGCTCATATGAACATGGTCTGCCATTTCATCAACAGATATGCTTTTATCATAATTAGACAAAATAAATGCCTTGGATTTTTCAATACAATTTATCTTTTTTCTTTCATAATTTAATTCATTGCCTTTACTGATTAAACAAAGCAAAGAATAAAGCTCGTTTGAGACATCATATTCATTTTGATTAGAATGAATATATTTCATAACATTTAAAATGCAGTCGGCTGTTTGCTGATTGCATTTTATTTTCTGCCCTTTTTTTAATTTGATTTCCTCAAACCACTGCCTTGAATTATTGCCGTCAAAATGCACCCACAGCGTGTGTGCACCGGTATCTGCAAAATACTTATGAGATTTATAACAATCCACAAGCAAAAGCTCACCCTTAGATGCTGTCAGCGTATTGTCATTTTGAACTAAAGTCATACTGCCGTCAACAACATATATTGCAAGTATACTGTCATAATTTGTTCTTGTAACACGATAATCACTGTTACAATAAAACTCGCCTATTGCTATCGGATAATACAATAATTTTTTTGCCGTTTGAGATGCAGTATAAAAATACATATGCGAGCCTTTATTAAGCCCATTTCCTACAAGTTCCATAATATTAGAATAGGATTTCTAAATTTTTCAATAAAATATCAAAACAAATCCCTCACAAAAGATATTACAATAAAAACAAATCAAAGTCAAATGAGAGGTTGTTATCATTGAATAATATTTCTAAAGTTCATGTTTGGGAAGAAACAGTTATTATTCCGACATACGAAACCGGAAAGCCTGATAAAAACCCATTATTCCTTGAAAAAAGAGTTTATCAGGGCAGCAGCGGTAAAGTTTATCCCCATTCTGTTATAGACAAAATAAGTGACACCAAAACAGATAAGGAATACAAAGATGTATTTCTTGAAAATGATTATTTAAAAATAATGATTTTGCCTGAGCTTGGCGGCAGAGTTCAAAGAGCATATGACAAAACCAAAAACTATGATTTCGTATATTATAATCATGTAATCAAGCCTGCACTTGTAGGATTGGCAGGTCCGTGGATTTCAGGCGGAATTGAGTTTAACTGGCCGCAGCACCACAGACCAAGCACCTTTGATGCGGTTAACTATACATACAGAGAAAATCCTGATGGCAGTGCAGCAATCGTTGTCAGCGAAATTGAAAATATGTTTCATACTAAGGGTGAAACAGAGTTTACGCTTTATCCTGACAAGGCTTATTTAGAACTGAAAAATCACCTTTTCAACAGAACAAACACGAAACAGACATTTTTATGGTGGGCAAATCCTGCAGTTGCAGTAAACGATAATTACCGCAGTATATTCCCGCCTGATGTAACAGCCGTTATGGATCACGGAAAGCGTGATGTATCCACCTTCCCCATTGCAACAGGAACATACTACAAAGTAGATTATTCCAAGGGTGTGGATATTTCAAAATATAAGAACCTGCCTGTGCCAACCTCCTATATGGCTGCTAAGAGCGATTATGATTTTGTAGGCGGATATGATGATGGCATCAGTGCAGGCATTCTGCATATAGCCGACCATCATATTTCACCGGGCAAAAAGCAGTGGACTTGGGGATGCGGCGATTTTGGAAAAGCGTGGGACAGAAATCTGACTGATGAGGATGGTCCATATTTTGAGCTTATGACAGGCTGTTTTACGGATAATCAGCCTGATTTCAGCTACATAGCACCTATGGAAAGCCGACAATTCACACAATATTTTATGCCGTATCACGATTTGGGAACGATCCATAATGCGAATAAAGACTTGTCGTTACATTTGGATGTTGATAACAAAATCACAGTCAAGCTTTATTGCTCCGGTACTCTCGGCAATTGTGAAATCAGGATAAATGATATGTATTCTCAGCAGCTTGATTTAATCTGTGCCAATACATACGAAATCAGTATTGAGAATGACGGATATAAATTTGAGGATATTATTGTTAATATCCTTAAAAACAACAAGGTTATTTTATCTTTTGACGGCAATATTAAAAAGCAGGAAATTCCTGAGCCTGCAAAGGCAGCACCATTACCAAAGGACTGTGAAACCAACGAAGACTTATATCTGTACGGACTTCACATTGAGCAATATCGCCATGCAACACGAAGAGCCGAGGACTATTACCTTGAAGGTTTAAAGCGTGACAAAACCGATATAAGACTAAACAATGCCTATGGTATGTTACTATTCAAAAAAGGCTGTATTCAAGAAAGTGAACAATATTTCAAAACAGCAATAGAAAAACAAACGCGTTCAAATCCGAATCCTATCAACGGAGAAATATATTACAATCTTGGTCTTTGCTTATTTTATCAGGAAAAATACAATGAAGCCTATGATGCATTTTACAAGGCAGTATGGAATGCTGAAACAAAGAGCAATTCATATTTTTATATGGCACTTATCTGTTCAAAGCAAAAGGAATATGAAACGGCACTTGAGTTTGCCCAAAAGTCATTGATTTATAACAGTCATAATTTTAATGCCCTTAATCTTAAAACAATGCTCTTAAAAGCTTTAGATAAAGATTACAAATCACACGCAAGGTATACATTATCACTTGATAATCTTGATATTCTTTCAATGTACTTGCTTGATGAGGATATATCAAAGCACATTATCAATTCAAATATGCTGATTGATTTATCACTTGAATTTGCATTTGCAGGATTTTATGAAGAGGCGGTCAATCTGCTCAATATGGATAAAAACAACTACCCTATGGTCGATTATTATAAAGCCTATTATTCATATAAGGTTGATAAAGAATACAGCTCATATCTGAAAGACGCATTCAATGATAATCCGTATTGCTGTTTCCCTAACCAAACTGAAGATATAACAGTATTGGAATTTGCAATGAATAACAACACAAAGGATTTTAAAGCACCGTACTATCTTGGTAATCTTTATTATGATAAGGAACGTCATCAGGATGCAATAAAGTGCTTTGAACAATCCATTTCACTCGGATGTGATTTTGCAACGCCTTATCGCAATTTATCCTTGCTTTCTTATAATGTGATGAACGATGCAAAAAAGGCACTTGAATTGCTCGAAACCGCTTATTCAATGGATGAAACCGATGCAAGAGTACTTTATGAGCTGGATTTGCTGAAAAAGCGAATGGGCGTTTCGCCATATGAAAGGCTTGAATTTTTAAAACAGCATGTATCTGTAGTGAATATGAGGGATGATTTATATCTTGAGTATATTACTCTGCTCAATTTAACAAAAAGCTATGATAAAGCATTAAATCTGATTATAGCACATACATTTCACCCTTGGGAGGGCGGAGAAGGTAAAGTACCTGAGCAGTATTTATTTTCTAATATTGCACTGGCTTTTGAAAAACAGGATATAAATTATCTTCTTTCAACCTTTGAATACCCTCATAATCTTGGTGAGGGAAAATTATACGGAGCACAGGAGAACCGACAGAATTATTATCTTGGATGTGCTTATGAAAATCAGGATAAATTTGATTTGGCAAAAGATTGCTTCACAAAAGCATCGAGCGGTATATCCGAGCCTGCATCCGCAATGTACTATAATGACCAACCGCCTGAAACTATTTTTTATCAAGGCTTAGCTCTGTTAAAGCTTGGAGATATTGAAAGTGCAAATAGCCGTTTCAATAAACTGATTTCTTATGCTGATGCGCATATAAATGACAAGGTTGCAATAGATTATTTTGCGGTATCCTTACCCGATTTATTGGTTTTCGAGGAGGATTTAAGCAAGAAAAACAAACTGCACTGCTTATTTATGAAAGCACTCGGATTATATGGATTAGGCGCAGTTGATGAAAGCAAAACACTATTTGAACAGGCATTAAGTGAAAATTGCAATACCTTCCAGATTGCAACACACTATCAATTATTATTTAAGGAGAACTAAAATGAGATACAATATTTCTTTAAACAAATGGAATTTTTCAATCAATGAACGGAATTACAAATCAAAGGTCACTACACCTCACACCTGGAATGTTGATGACGAGGTTATGAAGCACAGGGGCATTGCAGAATATGAAACAACTGTTTTTGTAGATGAAGCATTAAAGGACAAAAAGGCTTTTATTTCATTTAACGCAGTTTATCATACCGCAAGGGTTTACATAAATAACACCTTTGCAGGTGAACACAAATGCTCCGGCTATACACCTTTTAAATTCGATATTACAGACAAAGTAATTTTGGGTAAAGCTAACGTAATAAAAGTTATTGTTGACAACACACATATTGATGAAATGCTGCCGCATATGAATGATTTTGACTGGGCAGATGACGGCGGTATTATCAGAAAAGCTGAATTGAATTTTGTTGAACATAATGCAGCCCAATACATCCGCTTGGAGGAAAACATCAAGTCAATAAACAATCATTTATGCAGCGGAAGTCTTTTAATCAAAACTGCATTTCTTGACGGCAAGACACAAAGCGGTACAATCAGCGTAATTGATTATTCCGATAACAAAACAGTAATTAAAAAGAACTTTGACCGTATCGAAAATGAGATAACTGTTGATTTTGAAAACCTTAAGCTCTGGAGCTGCTATTCACCTAACCTCTACAGAATTGCAATTGAAACCGAAAATGATTATTATGAAATTAGAACAGGCTTAAGAACTATAGAGGTTCAGGGAGAAAATGTACTGCTCAACGGAGAAAAAATATATCTTAAAGGCTGTGAATGGATGCCGGGTTCTCACCCTGATTTTGGTATGGCAGAACCACTTGAGCACAGTATCAAATGCTTAAAGCAGTTAAAGAATGCAGGCTGTGTATTCACACGCTTTCATTGGCAGCAGGATGATGCTTTGTTTGATTGGTGCGATGAAAACGGACTGCTTGTTCAGGAGGAAATTCCCTATTGGGGTTATCCGAAACAGGCAACTGAATTACAGCTTGGCATAGCAAAACAGCAGGCAGATGAAATGGTATATTTTCATTCTAATCATCCGTCAATTATCTGCTGGGGTGTTGGTAATGAGCTTGGCGCTGAAACAAAACCGACAATCAAATATGTAAAAGATATGGTTGCTTATTTCAAATCACTGGATGGCAGACGACTTGTAAACTATGTTTCAAATACAATCAGCCGAGTTCAAAACATAGATAAAGATGACGCAGCCCTTTACGGCGACATTGCTATGTGGAATGATTATCTCGGACTGTGGGAGCCGAGTGATGATATTGAAAATCATATGATACGCACCTGTAAAAAGGCAAAGGGTATGCCTCTGCTTGTTTCTGAATTTGGTCTTTGTGAACCGCACTTTAAAGGCGGAGATACGGAAAGAGCCAGAATACTGGAAGAGCGACTTGAAATGTATTCTAAAATAGATAACATCTGTGGTTATATGTGGTTTTCGCTTAATGATTATCGTACGCACTGCGGTGAAGCAGGAGAAGACAAAATGCGTCAGCGTGTTCACGGCTCAACAGATTTATACGGCAATGAAAAGCCCTCATACAGATTACTTTGCGCATTACAGGGATAGAAAAAAGAGTGTAAGTTTTTAAACAACTTACACTCTTTTTATATTAAAAGCAATTTAATACATCTGCATCCTTTTTAACAAAAGCAATATATGCATCAATTTCTGCATTGATTTCATACCAGCCTTCACTATACTCCTGCATATTTTGAGTGAATATCCATTCACCTTTTGGAAGATAAATATTCTTTTTAGTCTGTCCACCATTCACAATTGGTGCAAATAAAATATCATCACCAAACATATACTGTTCACCGAGCATATAGCATACCTCATCATCAGGAAAATCAAAAAACATCGGTCGCATAATCGGATAACCCTTTTTCGATGCTATTTCCATATGATACTCAATATATGGTCTGAGCCTTTCTCTTAAAAACACAAGCTCTTTTAATATTTCAAAATTCCTTTCGCCAAAGCTCCAGAGCTCGTTTGGATCACCTGACGGCTCTTTGACATCATGCTTTTCACCATGACGATTTCTGTTGCCATGTAAACGCATAACAGGTGAAAACACACCATATTGAAACCAGCGAACAATCAATTCTCTGAATTCATCACTTTGAGTATCTCCGCCGTAAAATCCGCCTATATCTGTATTCCACCACGGAATACCGCACATCGCCATATTCAGTCCTGCTTTCACCTGACAGGACAGACTTTCAAAAGTTGACGGAATATCACCGCTCCACACCAGAGCACCAAATTTCTGACTTCCTAAATATGCACAGCGAGTCAGCGTTACGGAATTCTCTATGCCCATTGACTTAAAACCGTCATAGGCTAATTTTGAATAATAATAAGGATAAAGCAGGGCAACCTCGTCACCCCTGCCCTTATGCCAAATCAGATTGTCAAATTGCTCCGGGTGAATTTCAGGCTCTGCCTCATCAAACCAAAGTGCATCTACTCCATTATCTATGTAATTTTCTTTCAGCTTGCTCCAGACATAATCACGAGTTGCAGGATTGGTAACATCAATTTCTGCCTGCCAGCCGTAGAAATTAAACACTCTGTTAGAGCCTCTTGCTGTATTCATCAGCATATTGTTATCACGCATATAGCTGTAGTTTTCGCTGTTTTCATTTATAGTCGGCCACATGGAAACAACAAGCTTTGTACCCATATCGTGCAGTTCATTGGTCATTGCCTTAACATCCTGCCAATACTTAGGGTCAAATTTATAATCACCCTGCTCTGTCCAGTGAAAATAATCAGCAACAATCACAGACAAAGGAATGTTCTCTTTTTTATATCTGCGGGCAACCTCAAGGAGTTCATCCTGTGTTTCATACCTTAAACGGCTCTGCCAGAAGCCTGTTGCCCAATGGGGCATAACAGGAGCATGACCTGTTAAATCAGCAAGGGTTTGAGCAACCTCCTTTGGAGTACCGCCAATAACAACGTAGTCAATCCTTTTTGTTGCGCCGACACTCCAGCGTGTTCTGTTGTTTGAAAGTTCAACATTGCCAACTGCAGGATTGTTCCACAAAAAGCCATAGCCTAAAGAAGAATAAACAAATGGGATTGTGCATTTTGCATTGACATTTCGAATGTCAAAGGAACAGCCCTTTAAATCAAATTTGTTTGTTGCCTCGTGGCCTAAGCCATACAAATGCTCATAATCATTACTCTTGAAGGTAACACGGGCAGACCACAAACCGCTTGCCTTATTTTCATAATGACGAAAACCGTCATTAAATGTTAACTCCGGCTTTTCCTCCAATATCACCTGATTACCATTATAAAAAGTAACCTTGCCGTTTCGTTCCAATTTTACAGTAAGATTACCAACCGTCATAGAAACAGAATTTTCTTCCTCAGCAATTTCAGCGTCTGCCGACTGTGGCATCAAGGTATAATTCTCATCAATAATCCTGCAATCAGGAAACGCCTGAAAACGAATAGCATTTTTATGACAAGGTGTTATACGAACAAGCTCGCAATGCCTTGAAAACAATATTTCATTTTCGTTTATAATAATATTCTTCATAACCATAATCACCTGAAAATATATTATCATATTTATATTTTTATAACAAGCGTATATCAAAAAACAGAGAATGAATCCATCCATTCTCTGTAAATCTTTACATATTTTCTTTAAAGAATGCTTCAATCTTGTCAAAAGGAATTACATCAAGCTTATCATACAAATCTGTATGAACAGCATCAGGAATAATCATAAGTTCCTTGTTATCGCTATAAGGATTATCTTTTATCATATTGTTATAAGCATCCTTGCTGAAATAACAGGAATGCGCCTTTTCACCGTGAAGCATAAGTACCGCACTGCGTATTTCATTGCTGTATTTCAGAATCGGCATATTCGTAAACGCCATACAGCCTGTGATGTTCCAACCATCATTAGAATTTAATGAACGATTATGATAGCCACGATTTGTTTTGTAGTAATCATAATAATCCTTTACAAAAAACGGAGCATCTTCAGGCAATGGGTCAACAACTCCGCCGCCGCGATAATAATTACCCTCTTTGTATTCTTTTGTTCTTTGCTCGTTCAAAGCCTTTTTCTTTTCATAACGGGCATCACCACTGTCCTCAGAGTCAAAGTAACCCTTAGCATTTACTCTGCTCATATCATACATAGTTGAAGTGACAGTCGCTTTAATTCTTGTATCAAGAGCCGCTGCATTCAATGCCATACCACCCCAACCGCAAATTCCGATAATGCCGATTTTTTCAGAATCTACATAATCCTGAACAGATAAAAAGTCAACTGCTGCCTGAAAATCCTCGGTGTTCATATCAGGGGATGCCATATATCTTGGCTCACCGCCGCTTTCACCTGTAAAAGAAGGATCAAAAGCAATAGCCAAAAATCCCCTTTCAGCCATACTCTGTGCATATAAACCTGATGACTGCTCCTTTACTGCACCAAAAGGACCGCTTACAGCGATTGCAGGCAATTTGCCATCTGCATTTATCGGCTCATATAAATCTGCTGCAAGTGTTATACCGTAGCGATTATGAAATGTTACCTTTCTGTGATTTACCTTTTCACTTTTAGGGAATGTCTTATCCCATTCCATTGTTAAATTAAGTTTTGCTTCCATAATGAATCCCCCGTTATTTTTCAAAAGAAATTGTAATATTGCCACTGCCGACTGCATCGGCAAGCTCTGTTGGATTTTCTTGTGATTTAATCGTTGTGCTTACCTCTTTTTTATTTAGTTGTGTTGCTTGCTTTCTGTCTTGCTCAGGTATTTTATTATTACTGCAGGAGCAAAAAATGAGAAGTATAAAAATTACTGATAACAATAAACCTATTTTTCTCATCAGTTATTCCTCAACAGACTTTACAGCTTCTAATCCAACACTATCAAGCCATTTCTTTATATCGTTCTGTGAAGTGTCTGATGAAAAACGTTTGCCCTTAACCCAGTTTGTATTATCTGAGCAAAAACTGTGCAAATCTGTATCACTTGAACCGATGCCGCTTGAATGTGAAGTGCAAAACGGAATCATTGTTTTGCCTGAAAAATCATAGCTTTCAAGAAATGTATTTA
>CAYNGP010000027.1:0-22712 GCA_964396885.1 uncultured Bacteroides sp.
TGTCACTACGAAACTGCAAAGCACTTAAAATCATTAGATTTTCAGATAGAATAAGCATAAAATCCCCATAAGGCTTGCCGCCTTATGGGGATTTTTAACGCAACTGTAACTGAAAAGATAGTAATTTTAAGCAAAACTGCGTTACGAAATCTCAGCTTTTCAATGGTTCTTTTTATTTTACAGAAAGTGGGGATGTGAATGTTTAATTTTTCAGATAGTTCAGTAATTATGGATAGCATAATTAAACAAGGCGCAGAAAACAGAATAACGGATGAGCAGTTTATTGTTCGTGAAATTAAGCGTTTCAAGCTTTCACGCAAAAGGCACGATATGCTGACCGGTATCAAGTATTACAAGGGTAAGCACGATATTCTTTATCACGAAAGAACTGTTATTGGTGAAGATGGTAAGCTGAAAGAAATTGACAACCTTCCTAATGAAAAGATTGTTGATAATCAGTATAAGAAGATGGTTATGCAGAAAAATAACTATTTGCTTGGTCAGCCCTTTTCCATTCATTGTGATAATGAAGAGTATGTTAAGCTGCTTCAAAAAGATTTCTTTAACAAGAAGTTCTTTAGCCTGATGTTAAAACTGGGTACTGATTTTCTTAATTGTGGTATTGCCTGGTTATATCCTACGTATAATCAGGACGGCAGGTTATCTTTCAAGCGGTTAAGACCTTATGAGGTCATACCGGGCTGGAAGGATGCTGACCATACCGTATTGGAATATGCAATACACTTATATTCCACCATTAAGTATGAAGGCACAAATGATGAAAAGGTTATTGAATTGGTTGATGTGTTTGATGAAAACGGCATTTCCTATTTTGAATTATCAAATGACAGCAAACTGATTCCGATAGAGCCTTATCATTCTGATTATTTCACAATTAGTATGGGTGATGACGAGCAGGGCTATAATTGGTCAAGGCTTCCGCTTATCCCGTTAAAATACAATGATGATGAAATACCGCTTATTAACTATGTAAAGTCTTTACAGGACGGCATTAACACCATCGAATCAAACTTTTTGAATTGTATGGAAGAGGATGTCAGGAATACCATTCTTGTTCTTGTCAATTATGATGGTGAAAATTTAGGCGAGTTCAGAAAAAATCTTTCAACCTATGGTGCGGTCAAGGTAAGAACGATTGATGGTTCAGCGGGTGATTTGAAAACCCTTCAGATTGAAGTGAATGCGGAGAATTATAAGGCAATACTTGAAATTTTCAAGAAGGCTATTATTGAAAACGCTATGGGCTATGATGCAAAGGATGACAGACTGTCAGGCAATCCGAATGAAATGAATATTCAATCTATGTATTCTGATATTGATTTGGATGCTAATGGTGTTGAAACCCTGCTTCAGGCTGCGTTTGAAGAAATACTTTGGTTCATCAATGCACATTTATTCAATGCCGGATATGGTGATTTTGAAAATGAGCTTGTTGATATTATCTTCAACAGGGATATGCTTATCAATGAAAGCACAGTCATTGACAACTGCACCAAGTCTGTAGGTATTCTTTCTGACGAAACAATCGTTGCAAATCATCCTTGGATTGATGACCCACAGCATGAGCTTGAAAGACTGAACAAGCAAAAGCAGGAAAGCATTGAACAATATGGGGGTGCATTTACCCCTAAGGTTGATGATAACGATGATGGTGATGATGAAGAATGAGAAAATCATCAAAATATTGGAAACAACGCTTTGAGCAGTTAGAAGCCGATTCAAATGCTAATGGTGTTTCAACCTGCAGCCAAATAGAACCGGCGTTTGAACAGGCACAAAGGCAGGTCAATCAGGAAATTGAAGCGTGGTATGGCAGATTTGCTGAAAACAATGAACTATCCATTCAGGAAGCAAGAAAAGCATTATCTGTGTCAGAATTAAAGGACTTTCATTGCGATGTTAAAGAATACATCCGATATGGGCAGGAAAACGCTGTTGACAGCTTATGGATAAAGGAGCTTGAAAATGCTTCTGCCAAGGCTCATATAAACAGACTTGAAGCCCTGAAGGTCAGAACCCGACAAGCGATTGAAGCTGCTTTTGGTAACGAAGCCGATGCCGTTGATGGTATGGCAAGAAAGATTTTTGCGGATACATATTATCATAGCCTTTTTGAAATGCAAAAGGGTACTAATCAGGGCAGGGTGGTTGGTCAGCTTGATGAACGAGCCCTCGACCAAATGATTGCCAAGCCCTGGGCGGCGGATGGCAAAAGCTTTTCTGACAGAATAGTGCAGTCAAAAAATCAGCTTATCCATGAGGTTCATAATGAACTGACAAGGAACTGCAGTCTTGGTCAGCCGCCGGATGACGTTATTCAGCACATTTCTAAAAAATTCAATATCTCAAAGTCGCAGGCTCAAAGACTTGTTATGACAGAGGAAGCCTATTTCCATTCGGCTGCACAAAAGGAAGCATTTAAGGATATGGGTGTTGAAGAATATGAAATTGCGGCAACCTTGGATTCTTCAACATCTGCAATATGCAGAAGCCTTGACGGGAAATGCTTTCCTATGGAGGAATATGCACCGGGTTCTACAGCACCGCCTTTTCATCCCTGGTGCAGAACTGTTACTATCCCACACGTTGAAGATAATTTGGGGAATGAAAATGGTGATACCGATTATATTCCTGATAATATGTCATATGAGGACTGGGAAAAGAAGTATGTTGTTGAGCCGGTATCTGATAAGGCGTTGTATGAAGAATACAAGGGCGTGCTGAGGGAATTATCACCTGAAAGTCTTGAAGAGTTTATAAATATCAAGTATAATAATAGTGCTGAATGGGAACAGTTGGAAAGTCAGTACAAGACGCTTAATATGTACAAAATTGACAGCGGTGATTTATCAGCACAAGAAATACTTGATTTAGACAGAATTATACTTACCGAAAAAAGAATAAATTTCACAAGCGCTTATAAAAAAAGAGGTAATATTGCAGGTGCATATATTGGCAAAGACAAAGATAATATAATTCTTGCTCATAGTAAAATCAATACCTCTGAGCAAATGTCTAAATATAAAGGTGAAGGTACGATTGTCGGATTGACAGATAACAGACAATTTTCTTACATTAATGTTGTAAAAGAAAATGGTAAAATCAGAAATCAAACCTATTGTGATACAGAGGCAAAATTATTTGAGTGGCTTGCCAAGCAATATGAAAAAACACCTTTTGATGAAATTACAATGTTATCAGAGCGTGGTATGTGTGATAGTTGTCTTGGTGTTCTGAAACAATTTGAGGAGCAGTATGGTGTTAGAGTAAATGCTGTTTCTAATAAGAAAGTTGAGGGAAATGTATGGAAGAACAGATTGTAGAAGAAGAGTTGGATTTATACTCTGCTATTAAAGATGATTTTAACATTGATCTTAATAATGGAATGTTTAATCACGATAGTGCACAAAGTTGGGAGAGCTATTGGTTTTGCGTTAATGAACCGTGTGATGAGGATGCAAGAATTTGTGTTGTTCTGGTGTTACTGGTTTATGAGCTTGAACAGGATGATGTAACACCTGAAATGATTGGTGAATTAAACTACTATTATAATGAAGCTTTTGTTCAAAAAAATCTTGAGGATTTGTTTGAAGAACCGGAAGCTAAAGAAAAATGCTTTGCAGATTTGAAATGGTGTTATGACACCGCTAAACAAAAAGGGTTAATTGATTAGGCACTTTGTAATTTTACAAGGTGCTTTTATTATGTCTATTTTTATAATCAAAAGCACAGTCATTGACAACTGCACCAAGTCTGTAGGTATTCTTTCTGACGAAACAATCGTTGCAAATCATCCTTGGATTGATGACCCACAGCATGAGCTTGAAAGACTGAACAAGCAAAAGCAGGAAAGCATTGAACAATATGGGGGTGCATTTACCCCTAAGGTTGATGATAACGATGATGGTGATGATGAAGAATGAGAAAATCATCAAAATATTGGAAACAACGCTTTGAGCAGTTAGAAGCCGATTCAAATGCTAATGGTGTTTCAACCTGCAGCCAAATAGAACCGGCGTTTGAACAGGCACAAAGGCAGGTCAATCAGGAAATTGAAGCGTGGTATGGCAGATTTGCTGAAAACAATGAACTATCCATTCAGGAAGCAAGAAAAGCATTATCTGTGTCAGAATTAAAGGACTTTCATTGCGATGTTAAAGAATACATCCGATATGGGCAGGAAAACGCTGTTGACAGCTTATGGATAAAGGAGCTTGAAAATGCTTCTGCCAAGGCTCATATAAACAGACTTGAAGCCCTGAAGGTCAGAACCCGACAAGCGATTGAAGCTGCTTTTGGTAACGAAGCCGATGCCGTTGATGGTATGGCAAGAAAGATTTTTGCGGATACATATTATCATAGCCTTTTTGAAATGCAAAAGGGTACTAATCAGGGCAGGGTGGTTGGTCAGCTTGATGAACGAGCCCTCGACCAAATGATTGCCAAGCCCTGGGCGGCGGATGGCAAAAGCTTTTCTGACAGAATAGTGCAGTCAAAAAATCAGCTTATCCATGAGGTTCATAATGAACTGACAAGGAACTGCAGTCTTGGTCAGCCGCCGGATGACGTTATTCAGCACATTTCTAAAAAATTCAATATCTCAAAGTCGCAGGCTCAAAGACTTGTTATGACAGAGGAAGCCTATTTCCATTCGGCTGCACAAAAGGAAGCATTTAATGAAATAGGTGTTGAAGAATATGAAATTGTTGCAACCTTGGATTCCGCAACATCTGCAATATGCAGAAGCCTTGACGGAAAGTGCTTTCCTATGGAGGAATATGCACCGGGTTCTACAGCGCCGCCTTTTCATCCATGGTGCAGAACTGTTACGATCCCACACGTTGAAGATAATTCAGAGGCTGAAAATGGTGATACCGATTATATTCCTGATGATATGTCTTATGAGGATTGGGAAAAGAAGTATGTTGTTGAGCCGGTATCTGATAAGGCGTTGTATGAAGAATACAAGGGCGTGCTGAGGGAATTATCACCTGAAAGTCTTGAAGAGTTTATAAATATCAAGTATAATAATAGTGCTGAATGGGAACAGTTGGAAAGTCAGTACAAGACGCTTAATATGTACAAAATTGACAGCGGTGATTTATCAGCACAAGAAATACTTGATTTAGATGCAAAGATTATTTCAGAAAAGCGAAACAATTTCAGCAGTAAATTGAGGCGAACAGGTAATATTGCAGGTGCATATATAGACCATGACAAAGATAATATAATTCTTGCTCATAGTAGAATTGATAGTGCTAAAAATATGTCTGAATATAAAGGCGAGAGAACTCTTGTTGGTTTAACAGATGATAGACAATTCAAATATATTGATGTTGCTAAAGCTAATGGTGAAATCAGAGATAAAACCTATCATGATACAGAGGCAAAATTATTTGAGTGGCTTGCCAAGCAATATGAAAAAACACCTTTTAATGAAATTACAATGTTATCAGAGCGTGGTATGTGTGATAGTTGTCTTGGTGTTATGAAACAATTTGAGGAGCAGTATGGTGTTAGAGTAAATGCTGTTTCAAATAAGAAAGTTGAGGGAAATGTATGGAAGGACAGATTATAGAAGAATTGGATCTATACTCTGATTTTAAATCGGATTTGGATGAAATGATTAAACGAGACTTTTTTGATAGTGACAATGCGAACACTTGGGAGAACAATTGGTTTTGCATCAATGAACCTTGTGATGAGGAATGTAGAATTTGTATTGTTCTGGTGTTACTTGTTTATGAGCTTGAACAGGATAAGGTAACATCCAGAATGATTGGTGAATTAAACTACTATTATAATGAAGCTTTTGTTCAAAAAAATCTTGAGGATTTGTTTGAAGAACCGGAAGCTAAAGAAAAATGCTTTGCAGATTTGAAATGGTGTTATGACACCGCTAAACAAAAAGGGTTAATTGATTAGGCACTTTGTAATTTTACAAGGTGCTTTTATTATGTCTATTTTTTATAATCAGAAGCAGCTAAAAAATGCTTCAGCGTGTAGAATAAGTCAAATATTAAGTTCTATATGCTGTTAGATTTCGAGAAACAGGATGAATCACGCCGAATTAATAAAAAGTATTTCGGCTATTTTGTAGGGGAGGGTCTCTGTGTCCTCCCGCATCAATAACATTTTAAAATGGGTCACCGAGGACGACGCCCCCTGCGAAAATCCGTGTTATTTTTATATTCTTTATCTCAGCGTGGTTCAGCCCACTTATCGACAGTCTAAGCAGATTTTTAATCTGCTTCTTTTTATATGACCTGGTGGAAGTCGAAAAAAGACACAAATTTCAAAAAATCTGATGGTGAAAGAAACACCGAGAACAAACTGAAAGGATGATGAAATTATGACACGCAAATTTTTAGAGGAAAAGGGTTTATCGAAGGAAGTCATTGATGAAATTCTTGATGAAAACAGCAAGGATATTGGCAAGGCGAAAAGTGAACTTGATTCTGTAAGGGCTCAGCTTGAAATTGCAAACAAGGACAAAGAGGGGTTGAAGCAGCAAATTAAGGACACGAACAGCAAGCTTGCTGAATTTCAGAAGTCGAATGATGATACGGATTCACTTAAAACTCAGATTAAAGATTTGCAAAAACAAATCAAGGCGGATGGTGAAAAGCATGATACAGAAATCAAGCAAATTAAGATTGATTCTGCTATCAATAATGCGCTAATAGCTGCTAACGCAAAAAATGCTAAAGCAGTTAAGCCTTTCCTTGATCTCACAAAGGTAGAATTGAATGAAGATGGTACAGTTAAGGGCATTGATGAACAAATCAAGGCGCTTACAAGGGCTGAGGATACTAAGTTTTTGTTTACTTCTACAAAAATTAAGGGTGCTTCTGTTGGTGAAAGCGGTGATGATGAGGATGAAAACAAGATTAATATTTCAAAAATGAGTTATTCTGAAATGCTCGCTTATCTTGCAGAAAATCCGGATGCAAAATTTGATTAATGAAAGGATGATGAAAAATGGCAAAATTTGATTCAAAGTCATTTAACCCACAGGCGTTTGGTGCTTATGTTAAAAGAGTTCCAAACACAAAGAAAACTGAACTTGCAAAGTCAGGTGCACTTGGTACAAATGAACAGGCAAGAGAAGCTTTAAGCTCTCAGACAGGTTCACTTTACGCAAAGATACCATACTTTGGCAGAATTTCAGGCAGCACATCACAAAATAATGATGGTGCAACCGATATTGCTGCAAGCAATACAACAACTTATGAACAGGGATTTATTACAGCTTCCCGTATGGATTCGTGGACTGAAAAAAGCTTCAGTAAGAATATCACGGCCGGTGTTGATTTTATGGATAATGTTGGCAATCAGATTGCTGATTACAAGCTTGAAGTTAAGCAGGCTATGCTTCTTGCTATTCTTGATGGTGTATATTCCATGAACACAAGCGGAACAAGTGTTTCAGCTAAGGCTGCAAAGGAGTTTATTGAAAAGCATACTTATGATATTACCGGTAATGCCGGTGAAGCAGCTTATGTTGGTGCAGGTACACTGAACAAGGCTATTCAGAAGGCGTGTGGTGATAACAAGGATATTTTCAAGCTTGTTATTATGCACAGCGAGGTTGCAACAAATCTTGAAAACCTTAAGCTTCTGAAGTATTACACTTATACAGATGCAGAAGGTATCACAAAGGAGCTTGCACTTGGATCCTGGAACGGCAGATTTGTTCTTGTTGATGATGGTATGCCTACAACTGAAGTTGCCAAGAGCGGTGATGTTGAAGCTTATACTGCATACACAACCTATGTTCTTGGTGAAGGCTCAATCATACTGGATGATATTGGTGATGCTGTTCCTTATGAAATGTCAAGAGATGCAAAAACAAACGGCGGACAGGATACGCTTTATGTTCGTTATCGTTTCATCTGCGGTGTTGACGGTATTTCTTTTGAGAAGCCGGCTTCTATTACGGCTTCTGCTTCAAATGCTGACCTTGCAACCGGAGCAAACTGGAACATTATCAACGATGGTAATACTTCTATTCCACATAAATCTATTGCCATCACAAAAATTGTTTCAAAGGGTTAATTTCTGATTAAGAGGTGTTGTTATGTTAGAATGGCTTGTTGATGATGAAGGTAATGTATTGCTTGATGATGGTTTTAACACATTGACTTCAGAATACACAAAAATTCTTCAAACGCTTATAAACAACATCATGGATTTTCTGAACGTTTCAACTCTTGATGCAGCTTTTATTGTAAAAGTTCTGAAAAGGCTTGAAACATTTATGTATGCGTTTAAAGAAGGAACAAATGATGATTGGCTGATTGCTTTTGCTATCAGTAAGGTTGAAAGTCACATAAAAACTGTTACCAACTGTAAAAGCATTCATGATAATCTTATTGCGATTGCGGTTGATAGGGTGTGTGGTGAATTCCTTTATTCTAAAAAGCAAACAAATCAGTTATCAGAATTACCTTTTGATTTAGAAACTGCTGTAAAATCCGTTCAAATCGGTGATACCAACATCACTTTTGCCATCGGTGAGGGTGCAGCAACTGATGAACAGAAATTTGATGCCTTGATTGATTATTTGGTGAACAAGGGGGAAAATGAATTATTATGTTATCGAAGAATCAGTTGGTAAGCGTTCGTAACCTGATTGAAAAGAACTATCGTGGCAAATGTACGATTATAGAAAAACAAAAAATCACAAAAGCAGATAATTCTATTGGATTTAATGATGTAACCGTTTATGAAAATGAACCTTGCAGAGTTTCATTTGAAAACATTACATCATCAAATGAAACAGATTCAGTGAATTCAATATCACAGACAATCAAATTGTTTATTTCCCCTGATTTAACAATTAAACCCGGTTCAAAGGTTGTTGTTAATCAGGATAATCTGCAATTTGTTTATCAATCCACCGGAATACCGGCAGTTTACTCCACACATCAGGAAATATTATTAAAATCTGATCAGGAAAGGGCTTAACTATGGGGTGTGATTATTCTGATTTTGAAGCTTTACTTGAAAGTCTTCAGGATTTTGAAAAGAATATTGATGAATTTATTGAAGGCTGTACAAAGGCTCTTGCTGCAAGGCTGCTTGAAACTGTAATCAGAAGAACGCCGATAGGAATATATCCGGCTGACAGCGGTAAGAAAGACGGAACATTAAGAAGAGGCTGGACAGGAAATACAAATTCAAATGCAGCTGCTTATGTTTCTTCTCTTGCTGTAAATAAGGTTGGTAATGCTTATGTGATTGAAATTGTTAACCCCGTTGATTATGCTTCCTATGTTGAATTTGGTCAAAAGACAAGGGGCGGTGGAGGATGGGTTGAGGGTAGGTTTATGCTCACTGTTTCTGAAGAGGAAATCAATGCTTCTGCACCAACCATTTTGGAAAACAAAATCAAAAATGAACTTGGGAGGGTATTTAAATGATTAATTCAATAATAAGCGGAATATCAGCTTCTATATTTGAAGAATTTGGTGAAGGTTATGAAATCTATACTGAAAGGATTGAACAGGGTTTGAATGAGCCTTGTTTTTTTATTTCTTTATTATCGCAGGACAGCATGCAGTTCTTTTCATCACGATATAAGAAAAACAATTTATTCAGTATTCAATATTTTCCTTCAACTGATGAAACGATAGCTGAATGTAATGATGTTGCTCAAAGACTTAACAACTGCTTGGAATGGATAAATGCAAATGGTGATTTGATAAGAGGAACAAACATCAATTCCCGAATGACAGATGATGTTCTTCACGCTTCAGTTGCTTATAACTACTTTGCAGTTTCCAAATCAGAAGATGGTGTTGATGCCATGCGTGAATACAGCGTTCAAAGTAATGTAAAGGAATGATTATTATGGCAAATAAGAAAACAAATGAAAATGTTGAAACAGCATATACAAAGAAACAGATTCTTTCTTCTGCTGTTTTTTCACAAAGAAAGGATATTCTTGGTGCTTTGATTATGGATGATGAAACAATCACCATTTCAGAGGTAAAGGATAGACTTGATAAATTTATGAAAGGTAAGGTGAACTAAAATGGCTTTAGGCGGTGGAACTTTTATTTCACAGAACAAAGAGCTTCCGGGTACTTATATCAATTTTGTTTCAAGCTCAAAGGCTTCTGCCACACTTTCAGACAGAGGTATTGTAACAATGCCGTTAATGCTTGATTGGGGTGTAGATGGTGAAGTATTTGAGGTTACAGTTGATCAGTTTCAAAATAATTGTCTTGCTTTGTTTGGATATGAATATTCAGATTACGAAGTAAAGCGTTTAAGGGATTTGTTCTGTCACACAAAAACACTTTTTGCTTATAGGCTTAATTCAAATGGTGAAAAAGCTACTTGTACTTATGCAACTGCTAAATATAGCGGTATCAGGGGTAACAATCTGAAAATTGTTATTGAAAGCAATATTGATAACCCGACTATGTATGATGTAAAAACTGTAATGGATACAAAGGTAGTTGACGTTCAAACTGTTTCTGATGCAAGTGAACTTGCCGGAAATGATTTTGTTGATTTTAATTCTTCAGTATCCTTGGCGATTACAGCGGGAACACCATTAACCGGTGGTACAAACGCAGCAATAACCGGTTCATCACATCAGGATTATCTTGATCAGATTGAATCATACGCATTCAATGTTATGGGTGTTGAAACAACTGATAACACAATCAAGAGCCTTTATGTGAATTTCACAAAAAGAATGCGTGAAGAAATGGGTTGTAAATTCCAGCTTGTTGCTTATAATTGCCCGGCTGATTATGAAGGTGTTATCAATATCAAGAACAGATGTCTTGATAATAAGGTTGTTACAGAGGGTGTAACAACCTATCCAAACGAAGCAGCCCTTGTTTATTGGGTTGTTGGTTTAGAAGCACTTTGTGCAATCAATGAAACCTGTTTGAATAAGGAATACAATGGTGAGTTTATCATTGATGTGCCTTATACACAAACAGAACTTAAACTGGCTATAAAGGCTGGTGAATTTGTATTCCACAAGGTTAATTCTTCAATTCATGTTCTTGAAGATATAAATTCACTTGTTACGGAAACAGCTGATAAGGGTGAAGCCTTTAAGGATAATCAAACCATCAGGGTTATTGATCAGATTGCAAATGATATTGCAGTTATATTCAATAGCAAATACCTTGGTGCAATTCCTAATGATGCTGAAGGCAGAACAAGCCTTTGGAATGATATTGTAAAATACCACATTGATCTTCAGCGCGTTCACGCTATTGAAGATTTTGTTGAAGAAGATGTTGCAATCACACCGAGCAATAAGAAAAAGGCAGTTGTTGTAACAAGTAAGATTACGGTTGTAAATGCTATGTCACAGCTTTACATGTCGGTAACGGTTGAATAATAAAGGAAGGTGAAAATATGGCGAAGAAAAATATTACTATGCTTTCAAAGGATGCCATTGCTGCTTCCCTTGCAGAATGCTATGTAACGATTGAAAACAAAAGATACAACTTTATGCAAGCTATCAATCTGGAAGCGAAGTTTGACAAGAATAAGACGCAAGTTCCTATTCTTGGTAAAACCGGTAAAGGCAACAAAGCTACCGGTTGGTCAGGTAGTGGCTCGGCAACCTTCCACTACAACACAAGCATATTCCGAAAGCTTTTACTTAAATACAAGGAAACCGGTGAAGATGTTTATTTTGATATGCAAATTACAAATGATGATCCTTCATCTGCAGCCGGTAAACAAACAGTTATTCTAAAGGATTGTAATATTGATAGCGGTATACTTGCTAAATTTGATGCTGATGGTGAATATCTTGATGAAGATATTGATTTCACATTTGAAGATTTTAGTATGCCTTATGAATTTGCAATTCTTAATGGTATGTTATAACATTATAAAATTTAGCCACCGGGCAATGCGTAGAAATCCGAACCGTGTTTTGGGCAGGTTCGGATTGCTATTCGTTGCCTGAACTTTATTTTAGGAGCTTTTTGATTTAAGAAAGGGAAAAACGATGTCAAATTTAAACAGATTTTTAAAGGAAAATAAGATTGTTAAAGAAAATGTTAAATATGCGGCCACCAAATCACTTGTTGATGAAGCCGGTAAGCCATTACTTTGGGAAATTCAGCCGTTAAGTACAAAAAAGAATGAAAACATCAGAGAATCTTGTACTATTGAAATTCCGGTTAAGGGAAAACCAAACCTGTTCAGAGAAAAAATTGATTCAGCAAAATATACAGCGAAGCTGATTGCATCTTCTGTTGTGTTTCCTGATTTGTATGATAAAGACCTTCAGGATTCCTATGGTGTTATGACACCTGAAGAATTAATTATGGAAATGATTGATGACCCGGGTGAATACGGAGATTTTGCACAGTTTATTACTGAATTTAACGGATTTTCAGATATAAATGATGATATTGAAGAAGCAAAAAACTAATCAATGAAGACAGTGAAGCAACTTATGCTTATTACTGTCTTCACAAACTTCATATATTACCTTCTGATTTTGTTAATCTATCGCAGAAGGAAAAAGCTTTTATTATTGCAGCGATTGACATTCGCATTGAAAATGAAAAGAAGGAAGCAAAGAAAATGAAAAAATAAAAAGAAAGGGGTTGATGTGTCTTGTCTACGATTAGTACAACCCTAAATGTTGTTGATAGAATGACTTCACCCATGCGTGGAATCATCAGTTCTGTTCAAAGAACCATAGATGTTTTGGAAAGTGTTGATACTGCAATAAACAAGGGCTTTAATACAAGTAAAATCAATGCTGCCGGAGCAGCCGTAGGTAAGGTTAATTCTGATTATGAGAGAATGAAAGAAGAGATCAATAAAACATCCAATAATCAGGAAAGGCTTAATAAAAAATTATCTGAAGGAACATCATCAGCCACCTCCTTTATTAATGGAATGAAGGGGCTTTCTGTTGTTCAAAAACTCTTAAGTCTGATAACCGGTCAATTTGATTCTGCCATGAAGCGTATGGACACAATGACCAACTTCAATAGAACCATGACCGCAATTACCGGTGACGCCGGACTTGCAAAGGCTTCAATGGAAGAATTAAAAGCCACAACTAAGGGGACAGCCTATGGTTTGGATGTAGCAGCAGGTGCAGTACAAAACTTCACTACAAGGGGAATGAATATTGGTGCAGCCACTTCTGAAGTCGGTAAATGGGCTGATGCTGTTTCCTTTTATGGCGATGGAACAAATGAATCCTTGAATACTGTTCAGGATGCTTTGGGTAAAATGATGTCAAAGGGCAAGGTTGAAATGGAACAGTTAAACCGATTAACTGATTCAGGAATCAATGCTGTTGGTATTTATGCACAAGCAACCGGAAAATCAACAGCAGATGTTCAGGATGATTTATCAAAGGGTAAAATATCTGCAATGGATTTCATCACTACCACGTCTAACGCCTTTACAGAAGGAACAAATGGTGTTTTGAAAATTGCCGGTGCAGCTAAAGAAGCCGGTGCGACTTGGGAAACAACTACGGCAAATTGCAAAGCTGCTGTAACAAGGGGCTTAATATCGATTGTTGATGGAATCAATGAAGGCTTAACAAATGCCGGATTTGGTACAATTCTTGATGGCGTTACTAATTTTGGCAGCACTATGGAAAATGTAATGGGTAAGGTTGGCAATTTTGCCGGCAGAACGATAACACTTTTATCTCCTGTATTAAACCTGATTAGAAATATAGGTTCATTCATCGTTGATAACTGGTCAAGTATCGCACCGATTATTATGGGTATAGTAACAGCCTTTGGTGTTTATAATGCCATATTGCTTGCCTACAACATCATTGAAACGATAAGCAATGGAATTAAAGCATTGAGTGCTGCCCATTCGGCATTAAAGGCCGGTGCGACGCTGAGTGAAGCAGCCGCAACAGAAATCGCAGAGGGAGCACAGGTTGGATTGAATACAGCTCTTCTTGCTTGTCCGATATTTTGGATTATAGCAGCTATTATTGCTTTAATTGCTATTATTTATGCGGTTGTTGCTGCTATTAATAAAGCTAAAGGTACTTCTATATCCGCAACTGGTGTAATATTGGGTTCATTAGCGGCTGCAGGTGCTTTTATTTGGAATTTATTTTTGGGCATTTTGGATATTGCTTTGATGGTTATAAACCATCTTATAAATCGTTGGGTATCATTCGCAAACTTTTTTGCAAACTTATTCAATGATCCTGTTGCATCTATAATTCATCTGTTTTCTGATATGGCAAGTCAAATATTGAATATCCTTCAGAGTATAGCTTCTGCTATTGATAAGGTGTTTGGCTCTAATCTCGCAAGTGCAGTATCAGGATGGCAAAGTTCTTTAGCATCCAAAACGGAAGAAGCTGCTAAGAAATACGGAAATGGCAGTTATCAAAAGGTGTTAGATGAAGTCAATTTGAGTAGTGAATCACTTGGTTTGAAAAGGATTGATTACAGCAATGCTTATAAGACCGGATATTCTGCCGGTGAAAAGGTTACCGGTAAAATCGGCGGCTTAAAGGATGCTTTTTCAACAGCAAGCAGTGATGCTCTTACAAATTCAGCAAATTTAGCAAATCTTGCTGACACAACAGCTTCCAACACCGGAAACACAGCAAAGAACACCGGTAAGGTTGCGGATGCGGTTACGGCTTCAGCAGAAGACTTAAAATATATTCGTGATATTGCTGAACAAGAAGCTATAAATCGTTTTACAACGGCACAAATCACAGTTAATATGACAAACAATAATAATGTTAATGGTGATACCGATATTGATGGTATTACAGAGCATTTAAGAACAAGACTTGAAGCAGAAATGAATGCGGTTGCGGAAGGAGTGTATTAATATGTATTACATGTACATTAATGATGTTTTATTCCCTGTTACACCTTCAAAGCTTTCTTTGAAAATATCGAACAAAAATAAGACAGTCAGTTTGATTCATGAAGGTGAAGTGAATTACATAAAGAATCCCGGTCTTACGGATATTACCATTGATGATTTGCTTCTTCCTATGGTTAAATACCCATTTGCAGTTTATTCGGGCAATAAATTTCATAGGGCTGATTGGTATTTGAAAAAACTTGAAGTTTGGAAATGTGATAAAAAGCCTGTCACCTTTATAATGTCAAGAACCAGTCCTGATGGCTCAAAATTGCTTTTTGATACGAATATGTCAGTAACTATTGAAGAATATGAAATCATTGAAGATGCTTCACAGGGGCTTGATGTGAAGGTAAAGCTTACAATGAAGCAATACAAAGAATGGGGAGCAAAGAAGCTTGTAGTCAAAAAATCTTCCACCCAAAAGAAAACTGTTGCAAAAAAGAGTACCACAAGAAAAACAAAATCACCGGCAAAAACATACACAGTTCAATCCGGTGATTGTCTTTGGAATATTGCAAAAAAACAATTAGGCAATGCAAACAGATGGAAAGAGATATATAACCTTAATATGTCGGTTATTGAAAGCACTGCCAGAAGTCATGGCTATAAGTCATCTTCAAATGGTTATTGGATTTTTCCGGGAACAAAGCTGACTTTGCCTTCATAGGTGGTGATTAAATGGCAAAAGATATTATTGATGTTGCTATTGCTGAAATAGGTTATAAGGAATCAGGCAACAATTTAACCAAATATGGACAGTGGTTTGGTATGAATGGTGTTGCATGGTGTCATATGTTTGTTTCCTGGTGTGCTGCACAAGCGAATGAAAAATCTGCCGTTGCACAAACTGCTTCATGTGCAAATGGTTTGCAATGGTTTAAAAACAAAGGAAAATTCAAATACAAAGAAAAGTACACACCCCAAAGGGGTGATATTATGTATCTGACTTCCTCAGGTGCTTCACATGTTGCTATTGTTGAATATGTAAAGGGTTCAGAGGTACATACAGTTGAAGGCAATTATTCAAATAAAGTAACAAGGGTTACCAGATCATTGAATGATAAGCAAATAACCGGTTATGGTGTGCCTTCTTATAGCAACCTGAATGGTTCAGATTCAAATGCTTCAGCTTCTTCCCAAAAGAAAACAAGTGAAAAAGAATTGAGCTATCTTAAAAGCATTCTTGAGAAAAAAGAACCGGCACAAACTACGATTGAAGCAACCATTCATGAAACAAACAAATTACCTTCAGCAAATGTTAAGGTTGTCATTAATACCTTCAGCAATGAAATGTTTACACTTCCTGTTGAAGATGATTTAAAGGTGGTCTGGGAAAGAAAAGGAACTCCCGGCAAAATAACCTTTAAAGCAAAATATGAAAAAGGCTTTAAGGTTGAAGAAGGTAATGCTGTTGCCGTATACATAAATGATAAAAAGTTCTTTTATGGCTTTGTATTCACAAGAAATATGGATAAAAACAATATTGTTTCATATACCGCTTATGATCAGCTTCGATATTTTAAAAACAAGGATACTTTCATATACAAACAGAAAACTGCTTCGGAAGTAATCAAACTGATTGGAAGCAGGTTTTCTTTGAACTGCGGAAGGCTTGTTGATACCAAATATAAGATGTCAGCAGTAGAAGATAACGCAGAATTGTTTACAATTATTCAAAATGCTTTGGATGAAACCTTAATGACAAAAGGAACATTATTTGTTTTGTATGATGAATGTGGCAAAATAAGGTTATCAAATGTCTCAGATATGAAGGTTAACAGTTGCCTTATTGATGATGAAACTGCTGAAAATTACACATACAAAACAAGCATTGATGGTGAAACATACAACCAAATCAAATTGGTTTACGAAAACAAAGATAAAGGCACTTATGATTTGTATGTTGCAAAATCATCAAATAGTATAAACAAATGGGGCGTATTGCAATATCTTGAGAAGATTGATGACCCAGATGTCGGTAAGCTCAAATCACAAGCATATTTGAAATTATACAACAAGAAAACAAAAAACCTGACCATATCAGGGATTATTGGTAATACTTCTGTTCGTGCCGGTTCTTTAATACCGGTTGTGCTTACTCTTATTGATATAAAAATTGCAACATATATGTTGGTTGAAAAGGTAACGCATACATTTAAGAATAATCAATACACGATGGATTTGGTGTTATCAGGGGGTGATTTTGTTGGCTAATTTAAGCCAGTTGATTAAAAAGTGTTCAATGGAAGCCTTTAAGGCTTCAAAACCTTGTGATGCTATGGTTGGTAAGGTAAAATCCGTTTCGCCATTAGCTATATCTGTTGGTCAGCAGCTTGTGCTTGATGATGACTTTTTAATTGTGTGTGACACTGCAAAATCAAAACTTGAAAAGAACAAAAGCGTTGCACTGGTTAGACAATCAGGCGGTCAACGCTTTTTAATTATTGATACCATTTCATAAAGGGAGGGCTTATATGATACCAAATAATGAATGGTTTGAAGAAGATTTTGATGAAGGACTTGATGAGGATGTTGATTTTTCCTTTGCGCAAGAACCTTCACTTACTTATGCTATGAATAATGATAAAAATATCTTTGTCGGTAAAACAGATGGTGTTGAAGCAATCAAACAAGCAGTATTAAAAATCATTAATACAGAACGATATGAATTTGAAATTTATTCATGGGATTATGGTATTGAATTACAAGATTTGTATGGGAAAGACTTGCCTTATGTTATGTCAGAAATTAAACAGCGTATTTTTGATGCACTGATTGTTGATGACCGCATTGAATCCGTTGGTGATTTTGAAATTGAAAAAATTAAACAGGGTAGGCTTCATATTAAGTTTACTGTTACAACAACACAACAAGATAATTTTACTGTTGAAAGTGAGGTTGATATATAAATGTTTGAAAACTATGATTTTAATTATTTAATTGAAAATATGTTATCAAATGTTCCTGATACTTTGGATAAGCGTGAAGGCTCGGTAATCTATGATGCACTTGCACCGATTGCTGCTGAACTGGCAAACTTTTATGTGACACTTGATATTGTTATGAATGAAGTGTTTGCTGATAGTGCTTCTTATTATTACCTTATCAAAAGAGCAGCAGAAAGAGGCTTATATCCCAAGGAAGAAACAAACGCTTATTTGAAAATGGCTGTAACACCAAGTCACACAAAGATTAATGCCGGAGACAGATTCAACCTTGACACATTAAATTATGAAGTTATTGAAGCAATAGATGCTGAAAATGGGTTTTATAAGGTTGTATGTGAAACGGCCGGAATCATCGGTAATCAGCAGCTTGGCTCATTGCTTCCTATTGAATATGTTGATGGGCTTGAAACTGCTGAGCTTGTTGAAGTGCTGATACCGGGCGAGGATGAAGAAAATGTTGAAGCATTCAGAGCCAGATATTTTTCTTCTTTTTCTGACACAGCCTTTGGTGGTAACAAATCAGATTATAAGAAAACAGTTAATGCAGTAGATGGTGTTGGCGGCTGTAAAATTATAAGAATGTGGAATGGCGATATTACGCCTTCAGACCTAACACCTTCAGAAGCAGTCGATGATTGGTATTCATCGCAAACCTCCGTCACATTAGGTACGGATGTGTTCAATTGGCTAACCAAAGTATATCAGGCCTCAAAACAAGGCCTTCTTACTGTTGGTGGCAAGGTTAAGGTTATTATTAATGATTCTGAATATAATGTTCCTTCTGATGAACTTGTAAAAACAGTCAAGCAGCTTCTTGATCCTGAAGAAGCAACCGGTGAAGGTGAAGGCCTTGTTCCTATTGGTCATGTGGTGGAAGTTGTTGGTGTTCAGGAAGCATCAATAAATATTTCTTTTACAATTTCATATCAATCAGGATATAGCTATGCTTCAGTAAAAAATAAGGTCGAAGAAACCATTGATACATATTTTGATTCATTGAAGCGAGAATGGGCTGATTCCGACAATCTCATCATCACCTCAGCTGCTTTAATTACTTTGATAACAAATTTGAACTTGCCGCAAATTGTTAATATAAGTAATGCAAGTATAAGTCAGGATGGAATCCATTTTGATAATACCGTAACCTTGGATTCGGACTGTATTCCTGTAAGGGGTGAAATCAGTGGATAGAAAAAGATTAATTGATTACTTACCACTCTTTATGCAGCAGTTTATTGAAATGCAGCAGATTATGGAATCCGCAAACATTTTAACTGATGAAATGAATAAGAACATTGAAGGTGCTTGGAACAATGCTTTCATTCTTGATGCGGATGAAATAGGTATTTCAAAATATGAAGCGTTTTTAAGCATTATACCATCCTCATCGGATACGCTGGAAGACCGTAGGCAAAGAGTTTTAACTGCTTGGAATAATGATAGCAGATTTACTTTAAAAACCCTAAAAAAAAGGTTGGAACAGCGTTGCGGTAAAGATAATTATAAAATATGTGACGATACGGATTTGATGAATTATTTTATACATATAGCTATTAAATCAAATAACATCTCCATTCCTATGTTAAAGAATTATCTGGAAGTATGGCTGCCTGCCAATCTTCAGCGTTACTATGAATTTGATTTTGAAGATCATAAAAAAGCATTTTATGCTTTTATTACAGTATTTAAAAATCATCTGATTCACCATACAGAAGCGCCTTCTTTAGAAAATATACATAATTGGTATGTTGATGATAAGGACAATATGCTATTAGATGATTTTGGCAATATCATTATTACGGAGGGATGATAAAAATATGAGTTTTCCAAATTTAATATTTACTGATGAAGGTAAATCACTGCAAATTAAAGCACTGCATGGTGATAGTATAACCTTTACCAAAGTTGAAATAGGTAATGGCGAAGAACCTGAAGATATCAGCAAATTAACACAACTTAATAACAAATTATATGTTTGTGGCATAACCGATTTTGAAACAAATGGTGGTTATGCCACAATTCATTGGTCACTGGATTCAATGGCTGTTGCAAGTGAATTTAATTGGACAGAATATGGTATTTATGCGAGGGATAGTCTGAATAACGAAATTCTTTATGCGTATGCTTATGATTCTGTTCCACAAATCATTCCTTCAGCCGATTCTTCTTCAATCACTCAAATTGAAGCTGACCTTAATATTGCGATAGGTGATGCAGAAAATGTATATGCAATAATCGGCGAGTATTCAGCATATGCCAATAAAGAAATTGTTGAAGAGCATATTAACAATATGGATAATCCTCACGGAATGACAGCAGAGCAAATAGGTCTTGGTCGTGTTGAAAATTATTCAATAAATGATGCTGCACCGACCTTTACAGAGGCAAAGGAGCTCACTGATATTGCATCCGGTGAAAAGACAAGCTCATTGTGGGGAAAAACGAAAAAGGCAATAGCAGCATTAATTGCTCATATTGCGAATACCGATAACCCCCATAAGCTTACGGCGGCTAAAATCAATGCTGCTGCGTCAAAACATGATCATTCCGCAACGGATATAAACAAGGGTGTTCTTTCCGTAGCAAGAGGCGGTACAGGTGTGACAAGCCTTAGTGAGCTGCTGAGAAAGCTAATAACAGATAACAAACAAAGTATAACACTGTCAAATGCAAAATATATCAAAGGAACTTCTACATCAGGCTCAGAGCATACACTTATAGGATTAGGCAGTGACAATAGTATATATATCGGTAACGATTCTTCAAATGCACATTTACATGCAAAGAGCAGCATTTGCATGAGAACAATGGCAGCAGCAAATGATGGAAGATATTGGTTCATGAATTCAGCAGGGGCTTTATATCCCTATAAAATTGTTAATAGTGGTAATAATCAAGTCAATACAGCAGCTACTTTAGGTACTTCAACCCGACGAGTAGGAACTGTGTATGCTTCAAATGCTTTAAATACATCTGATGCAAAACTGAAAGAAAATATCAGTGATGCAGATATTGGATTGGAAATTCTTAAGAGGCTTTCAATCGTCCAGTTCAATTTTATAGGTGAAAAGGAACTTAAATGTGGTGTGATTGCACAAGAGGTCTTTAAACTGTTTCAAGAGCTGGATATTCACAATTCGGGGGTGTATCAGGCAAGCGTTATTTATGATGAGTTTGAAGAAACAACAGACAAAGATGGCAATGTGGTTCGTATTCCCAAAATAATTCCCGAACTCGACAATTTAAAGGATGAAGAGATTTTGAAACGTAATGATACTGAAATAACCTGGAATATCGATTACGATTCACTTACATATTACTGCATTGCCGGTTTTCAGAAATATATGCAGATAACAGAACAAAGAATTCGTAAATTGGAAGATATGATGGGAGGTAATATGTAATGGGATTTAATAGATTATCAGAAACGGATATTTTATCCTTTGATATAGATGGAACTGTAGTAGGCACTAATTCAGAAGGACTCGGAAGATTTAAAATTAAAGATTTGGTTGGTGAAATTGTAGGAAACCCTCCAACAATAAACGACTTTGAGATTATTGGTGATATTTCTCTTGCTGATTTAAAAGTGCAGTCAGCTTTAAATGGCGGAAAGCTCAAAGACATAGTCGTCATAAAAACAATAGAGGACTATGACAGCTTTATGGAAAATGCAGAAAGCCTTATGGAAAGTATGCAGGATGGTGATTATGTTCTGTTATTTTCCCTTGATTGTGACTTCGGTGACGGTGAAAGAATGACAGCCATTTCAACTATTGTTAAGGAAAATGATAACCTTGAATTTTATGACGGGTTTACTACAGCAGTAATTGACGAAAAGATTAATGCAAAGTTTTATCCATTGCAAAAGGAAATAGAAGCCTTACAGCCAACTGTTGACGAAAGGCTTGACCGTGCATTTGAATTAAAGCATAACTGTGAACACAGACGATATGATCCTGATTTTCTTGGCACAAGGTTATTGCAGTTGTCATTACCAAATAATATTCCAAATGACTACATATCAAGCCTTGTATTTGTCAGCGGTGAAAATCCGACGGTGTTTTCTTATCCTGAAAATATCATATTCACAGGTGATGATGTTATTGACAATGTGTTTATGCCTGCCGCAAATAGAACATATAACGTGATGTTCTGGTATGACGGAATAAACGTCAATGCCGTTTCAAGAGGTGTGCCATATGCTGAGGAATAAATTAAAGGCTATGCTTATGGCACAGAAAAATGACGAGTTGTTGCCGAGAGGTTATAAACGAGTTTCATATTTAGAAAGCACAGGTACACAAGGTATAAATACAGGCATTACAATAGCAGATATAGAAACTATAGAATTAAGATTTTCTATAGTGAAGCGTGTTGCTGGTTCTGGTAATGGTATATTTGGAGTGAATGGTATAGGCTCTGATTTTAGGTTGAGTGTTAATGCTGAGAATACATTACGCCTATATTATGGCGAAACTGTTTCTTTAAAAACGAATATCACATATCCGACAGATTTTATGACATTAAAAATTGGTAAAGGTCTAACTGTAATTGATAATGAAGAAATTCAATACAAGGCAGTAGCTAATACAGCAAAACATTCTTTATACTTGTTCAACTGGGGCTCTGGTGGGGATAGTGGAAACTATAGTGCTATAAAACTTGATTATGTAAAAATCAATAATGGTGAAACTGCTGATTTAGTTGCTTGCCTTGACGATAATGGTAAGCCTTGTATGTATGATTTTGTATCTAAACAGACATTTTATAATGTAAGCAAAGGGGAGTTTAACTATGCTATATAAATATATAAATGAAACAAAAATTGAACAGGCACCGCTATACATAAAGGAGCAGGGAATG
>CAYNGP010000028.1:0-22406 GCA_964396885.1 uncultured Bacteroides sp.
GCTGTGGGAGAGTTACTTGCTGCTATGACGGCAAGAATAAGTCACGCTGCAAAATCGGTGACGGTGCATTCATCGGCTGTAATACAAATCTTATTGCACCTGTTGAGGTTGGTGACAAGGCATATATTGCAGCTGGTTCAACAATTACTGATGATATACCAGATCATGCACTTGCAATCGCACGTGAGAAGCAGGTAATTAAAGAGGGCTGGGTTGAAACTAAAAAGCCCTATAAAGAATAATAATTGTTTTTAAATTATTATTTAGTAATGAAAAGCACAGGAGAATAAATTGAAAAAGCTACTATCAATACTATTGACAGTGGTTACGGTTTGTTTGTTATTTACCGGATGTAATGAAAATGCTGATGTTGAAAAAACGACTTCGACTACAGAAACTACCACAACCACAACCACAAGAACGACTGAGGATTTAAGCACAACCTTTAAGGAGGTTGCAACCAATAAAATATATCCCGCACTGAATATTGATGATGGTGACGGCTATACAAATAAAATAGCAGCCTATCAGACCAAATATGACAGCTCAAACACCACAAGAACAACAAATATTAATAATGCGGTATCAAGGCTTAACAATCTTGTTATACCTGCCGACGCTATGTTTTCCTTTAACCAGGTTGTTGGAAAAAGAACGGTTCTTGCAGGTTATGAGGAGGCAAAGGTGGTTCAGGGTGATGAATTTGTTGATGGACTTGGCGGCGGTATCTGTCAGGTAAGCTCAACAATTTTTCAGGCAGTGCTCAGAGCGAATCTTGAAATTAAGGTAAGAGCCTGCCATTCTCTTGAAATCGGCTATGTGCCCCTTGGCGGTGATGCAACTGTGCAGTGGAATTCACAGGATTTTCAGTTCAAGAATAGCTGCGGCAGTGATATTCGTTTAAAGGTTACGGCTGAAAATGGTGTGTTAACCTGCACCGTTTATTCTAAGGATAATGTATCTGTGGGTGACGTTAAGGTTAATATTGATAAAAATGGTGAGCAATATGTGCTCACAAGAAGTGTTAACGGCGAAATAAACTATACTACCTACAGCAAATACAGCAAAGCAAAAACCACCACAACAACTACCACAAAAAAAGCAGGATAATATATTAATTACAATATTATATAGCTCAAAAGCAACTATAAAAACACAAACTTAAATGCCCAATATTTTTTGGGCATTTTTTTATTTCTAAAAAATCTAAAAATAATTTGAAAAAATATGTCAACTTTTTTACCAAATCAGGGACTACTATATGAATGGAGGTGTGTTATTTGGATACTCATAAAAGTAAAAAAGCTTTGGAGGATAGATTTACTCAAATTTATAACCAATATAAAAGCTCAATTTACAAATTCTGCCTTGTGAAGTTAAATGGGGATAATTCAGGTGCAGAAGATTGTATGCAGAATGTTTTTATGACATTTTACAAAAAGCTTAGAAATAATGAGGAAATCACCAATCCGAGAGCTTATTTGTACAAGATAGCAAATAACTACATAATGAAGCATATTGAAATGAATGCAAAGAATAACAGCAATGTTCTGCCGCTTGAAGATTACACCGATAAGGTAGTTGATAATCAGAGCGATGTTGACAGTAATCTTGACTATCAGCTTCTTAATGAAAGGCTTAACAAGCTGCTTTCGCCAAATGAGCAACAGCTCCTACGACTGAAATATATCGATGATTTAACCATCGAACAGGTTGCTAAGGTGCTGGGTGTTAACAAGCAAACCGTTGCAAAGCGACTGCAGCGTCTTAGAGATAAAATAAAACATTCTATTGTTGTAGAATAGAAAGGAGATAGATATGAACAATTTAGTAGATAAAAAAGTTGTAAACTTGCTTTTAAACGAAAAACAATTTAATAAAGAATTCAAAGCAATGCTTCACGAACTGATTGACGACGAGCTTAAAAAAGATATTGACGAAATGGATTGCGACCTGATTGACGATTGCACCAATATGTTAATTGAGCTTGAGCAGGAAAGTGACAATGGTTTCCCTGTATTTATTCCGCTTACTACAAGCAAAAAAATAATAAGTGCCTGCTCAAACAGAAACTTTAAATCATTAGGCAGAGGAATGAGAGCCTCAATTATTGCCTGCGTTATCCTTCTTTCTGCTATCAGCTGTAATGCTGCAGTATATAAAATTTCAGGTCATAATATTGCACAGGAAGTTGTTGATTCAATTAACCAAAAGCTAAATGATTGGGGTATAGTTGCTACGGCTGAGGTTGATGACCAGATTTCTGTTAAAGAAATTCCTACACATAATGGTATAGAAGATATTGATGGCGGTTGGGATGAAGAAACTACAGCCACAACCAAGAGAACAGGTATAGAAGATATTGACGGCGGTTGGGAAGATGAACCAACAACCAAGAAAACCGGTATTGAAGATATCGACGGTGGTTGGGAAGATGATGAAACCACAACAAAAGGCGGTATCGAGGATATTGACGGTGGTTGGGAAGATGATGAAACCACAACAAAAGGCGGTATCGAGGATATTGACGGCGGCTGGGAAGATGATGAAACTACCACAGAGCCTACAACCGAAGAAAAGCCAACTAAGCCGATTAAACCAAGCACAAAGCAGTATACAGTAACCTTTGATGCTGACGGTGGTGAATGTGATGTTAATACGAAGAAGGTAGAATTCAGAAAGCCTGTAGGTGCACTTCCTGTTCCTACAAAGCCCGGTTATGTATTTGTTGGCTGGTTTAATATTGACATTGCATATAAGTATAAAAACTATGCAGGCTTAGGTGTTATTAATGTCAAAGAGGCAATTCCGATTACTCCGGAGCACATTTATACACTTGAAAAAGATGCTGTATTTACAGCTCAGTGGATTGAAGCGATTGAGGTTCATTTTGATCCTAACGGCGGTGAGTGTGATGTAACGACTCTTTGTGTTGACGGTAATGGTAATATTAAGGATATTCCTACACCTACAAGAGAGGGCTATATCTTTACAAACTGGACCGGCAGAGTTAAAAATCAACAAATCGGAAATTTGACAACTTATAAAACTGTAACTTTGACTCCTAATTTGGTTATCACAGAGAGTGTGACCTTTAAGGCAAACTGGATTGAGGACAAAACAGAGTATACTGTTGCAATGTATGCCAACGGTGGTGACTGTGATGTAGAAACGATGACCTTTAAATATGGTGAGCCTGTGGGTGAGCTCCCTGTACCAACAAGAGCAGGCTACACATTCATCGGCTGGTTTGACAAGGTTAGTCTTCCTGCAAATGAATATACGGCTGAAACCATATTTGAAAACAGATCGCTCATAGTTTTATCTGCACTTTGGGCACAGGATGAGTATACATTGAGGTTTGACCCTAACGGCGGCGAATGTGATGTTGAAAGTAAGACTGTTTATTATGGACAGAACTACGGTGAGCTTCCTGTTCCTGCAAAGCCGGGTTGTCAATTTGACGGCTGGTATTATAATGACAGCAAAATCATTGCTTCAACTTCAGTGCCTGATTTAAGTGAAACAGGCGAAGCAACTGTTGTTGCTAAATGGAAAACAATAAATATTAGTATTACCTTTGACGGTAACGGCGGTGCTGTGAATACAGTAACTCAAAAATACTATTATGGTAATGCATATCAGGTTCTGCCTACTGCTTATCTTGACGGCTACAAATTCCTTGGTTGGTTCACAGAGCCTGAGGAAGGAGAAGAAATCACTGTTGACAGTATTGTTGAATTCCCTTATGAAGGTACACTTTATGCTCATTGGGAGGAATTCAGTGAGGATGAGATTGTTGTAACTGTTCATACAAACAGATCTATAGAACAGGTTTATGACCTTACCTATAACTATGGTGATACGCTTGGCGATTTAAAGATTCCGGCTTACACAACAGAAACAGAAAGAAACTTTACAGGATTTGTTGGTTGGTTTGATGATGCGCTTTACGGCAATCAATTGTCTGAGGATACAGTTTTAACTGAGAACATAGATGTTTATGCGCATTGGGAATTGACAGGTTCATTAAGAACTACAATTACAATCAATAATATTAAAGATTATTATGAGCTGAACGAAGAATTTAACTATGACGAAATAGAAGTCAAGGCAAGCACTTTTGCAGGCAATCTTCCTTTCCAGGAAATGCTTGACCAGGAGGGTGCAGAAAACTTCTTCTTTGGTATTGACACATCTACATCCGGCTGGCACACAGGTAAATTCTGGGTGAGCCTGAGAGAACTTGATTACTTAGCACTTGGAACAATTTCCTTTGAACAGGAATTCCAATACTTTGTTACAGGCTGTGAGCACTTAGAGGGCACACATATTGAAAATGCTCTTGCTCCTACTTGCACAGTTGACGGTTACACAGGTGACACGATTTGTAATGATTGCGGTGCTGTTCTTGCCCGCGGTGAGAAAATTGCAAGACTTAACCACGCTGAGACTGAACTCAGAAATGTTAAGGCAGCAACCTGCGGTGCAGCAGGTTATACCGGCGATATTTATTGTGTATATTGTGGAGAACGCAGAGCTACAGGTAACTCAATTGCAAAGCTGCCGCACGCGAATATTCAGCTTGTAGGTGAAAAGGCAGCAACCTGCGGTGCAACAGGTTACACAGGTGACCAAACCTGTCTTGATTGTGGTACTATTACTACAAGAGGCAAGTCAATTGCTAAGCTTCCTCATGGCAAGACTGAAATCAGAAATGCATGTGAGCCTACCTGCGGAAGCTACGGTAATTCAGGTGATGAGGTTTGTATTGAATGCGGTACGATTGTTAAGTCGGGAACACGTACAGACAAACTGCCACACGCAAACCTTGTTATTATAAATGCAAAAGAAGCAACTTGTACCGAGGATGGCTACACAGGCGACCTTTATTGTGAGGTATGTAACACTACTGAATATTGTGGTGAAACCATTGAAAAAACAGGTCACAATGTAAAAAGTATTGTTGAATTGGCATCAATGGGCAAGGATGGTCGTGTAGGAAAAATTTGTACAAATTGCGGCGAAATGACAGAGGGTAATTATTATCCTGCAATAGCAAGCGTAGAGCTTAGCGAAACAGAGTATACTTACAATAACAGACAGTTTACACCATATGTTATTGTTAAGACAGCAAGCGGTGATACAATCAATTCAAAGTATTATGATGTTGAAATGCCTGCAGGTAGAACAGAGGTCGGTACCTACACAGTTAAGGTAACATTTAAAAGTTACTATACAGGTACATTTAATTTGACCTTTAATATTAAAGAAAGGGCTGCAATCGGAATAACATCAGTTAAAAAGGTATCACGCGGTGTTCAGGCAACATGGACAGCTGTTGACGGAGCAGACGGTTATCAGATTCAGGCAATCTCAGGTAATATCGTGCTTAAGGATTTAACCTTTGATTCATCTGTAACATCACAAACCATTTATATGAATACAACAAGTGATACTTATCTTATTATGAGATATTACAAAATTGAAATGATAAATGGTGTTGAAACCAAGGTTTACTCCGACTGGAGCGACAAGTTTTATGTTAGCTAACATCAGATAAATCTCCCAAGGAATGGCGGCAGAGGAATCTGCCGTCATTTCCATATTCCGATAAAAGGAGCAATCAAGTACAAATAAGTATTTGTATGTAAAATAAAACACCCCTGATACGGTTCAATTTCCGTATCAGGGGTGTTCTCTGTCTTATTTTATTTTGCTACTGCCCAGACACACTGGTTATTGTCAGCCAGTGCAGACAGGGTCATTTTCTTTTCTTTATTATCTGTTTCGCCGTTACAAAATACTCCGCTGAAGGTTACACCGTCAATAACAGCAGTGAAGGTGTATGCATTATTATCAAGCTTAAACGCACAAGCTTTGCCGTCAACTATCAGCTTTCCGTCATTGCTGATTTCAGCTGTAACAGGTGTGTTGATAATATCATTTACCTTTGACCAGTCGTCAGTTTTTTGTGTTTCATTCTTAAACAGAATCAGCTCATAGCTGCCGGCAATATCCTCAATGCTTACGGCTTTTGCAGTTTCACCCTTGTAGGACAGCGGAAGCATTGTCAGCCAGCCTGCTGAATTTCTAAGCATCTGGTGAATCTGAACATTGTGGAAACCGCCTTCACCATCATTATAACGGGTGTGGTATGCCTGATAAACCTTGCCGTCATCATCAACTAAGCAGGAGCTGTGACCGCCTGAAAGGTATGCCTTTTCGTTAAAGCTGAATTGATAGTTGCCGATAATGTTTGTGCCTGTGCTTTTCATTTCAGCAGCATCATTACCTGCCGCATCAACATAAGGTCCGTCAGGATTTTCACTCCTGTATTCACGAATGTTATAGCCGTCAAGTGCTCCAAGACCGCCATAAGTTAAGAAGAAATAGTAATAACCGCTTTCGCTGTCATATGTAATGAAAGGTCCTTCGCCTGTATTTTCTGTTTCCTCATTGGTGCAGGAAATCTGTTTGCCGAAATAAATATCGTAGCCAACACTGTTTCGCATTGCGTCATAGTCAGGCATTCCTGTTTCTTCAATCAGCGGAATAACATAAATACCGCCGCTGAATGAACCGTAGCTAAGCCACAGGTTGCCGTCCTTGTCATAAAAAGGAGCAGGGTCAATGCAGTTTGGTGCTGCACCATATGTACAGTCATAGCTGCCCTCTTTGTCAAACCAACGCTGTGCTTCAACCTCATCCTCAGTAAAAATACCTTGTTCAATCAATTCGCCTATATTTGTGAAGCTGTAGTGTGTGGGGTATTTAATTTGACCATACTTTCTCAGCTTGTTAAATCCGCTGTAAACAAGACAGTCTGCAAATTCAAACGTACCCTCAGGGCTGTCAGATGTAGCTAACCATACTACTGATGCGGTAGTTCCCCATACGGAAGAGCTTGCATAATAGCAGTATTTGCCCATAGCCTCGTTATAAATTATGTCGCTTGCCCAGACATTTGTTTCCCATTCCTCGTCACTGCGCTTCCATTGCGTCTGTGCAGCATCGCACCAGGCAAATGCCTTTGCATAGCTTTCTCTGAGTGTTTTACCGTCATTAACTAATGCTTTGTTGCTGTCAAAAACGCCTGCTGAAACTGTGCTCCAGTTTATCAAATCATCACTTTTTGCCATTGCAATGTGTGAGCCTGTAACATAATATTTGCCGTCGTTTGCTTTAAAGAGCGATGGGTCATGAACGGATACGCCGTTGCTGTCATCAAATGCAAGGGCATCACCCTCAAGCTTTTTCATAACAGCATCAACTCTTTTTGCGGCACAGCCTGTAAAACAGGTGCAAATAATAACAGCTGATAAAACTAAGCATATTAATTTTTTCATAAAATCACCTTATTGCATCTTTCATAGATTTAACATAATCATAAACCATTTCAGGTGATTTGTCACCATATTTCGCAATAATTTTAACAATCGCAGAGCCTACAATTACTCCGTCGGCAATGCGAGAATATTTTTTTGCCTGATCAGGTGTGTTAATGCCAAAGCCGATAGCAACAGGAATATCAGTTACCTCTTTAATTGCAGTTGTAATACTCTCTAAGTCCGTTTTTATTTCACTTCTTGTTCCTGTTACACCCATTGATGAAACGGTGTAAACAAAGCCTTCTGCCTCAGAAGCAATCATTTTAATACGATTTTCACTGGTTGGCGCAATTAATGAAACGACTTCAATGCCATAATTTTTAGCAATGCTTTGCAGTTCTTCTTTTTCCTCGTAAGGCATATCGGGAATAATTACGCCGCAAACGCCTGCATCCTTTGCATTTTGCAGAAATTTATCATATCCATACTTAAAAAGCACATTAAGGTATGTCATATATACAAGCGGAATATTCACCTCTTCAGAAACCTTTTTTGTCAGCTCAAATACCTTGTCGGTTGTTGCGCCCTGTGCAAGTGCACGCAGATTAGCTTCCTGAATTACAGGACCCTCTGCAATTGGGTCTGAAAAAGGAATACCGATTTCAATTAAATCACATCCTGCTTTTGCCATATTAAGCATGATTTGCTCGCTTGTTTCAAAGTCAGGGTCACAGGCTGTTACAAAGCCGATAAAGGCTTTACTGTTTTTAAATGCATCTGCAATCTTACTCATTAATTTCAATCCCCCTGTATCTTGCTATTGCTGCCACGTCCTTGTCACCACGACCTGAAAGGCAGCAGATTATTACATCATCCTTGCTCATTGTAGGCGCTATTTTCATTAAATGTGCCACGGCGTGAGCTGATTCAATGGCACAGATAATACCCTCGGTTTTTGCAATGTATTCAAATGCGGCTACTGCTTCATCATCCGTTACCGGCACATATTCAGCTCGGCCTGTATCGTGCAGGTTTGCATGCTCAGGGCCGATACCGGGGTAGTCAAGTCCTGCACTGATTGAATAAACAGGAGCAATCTGTCCGTATTCATTCTGGCAGAAATAGGATTTCATACCGTGGAAAACGCCAAGTGTTCCTGTAGCAATTGTCGCAGCAGTTTCTCCGGTGTGAACACCTCTGCCTGCAGCCTCGCAGCCGATTAATCTTACATCCTTATCATTAATGAAGTTGTAGAACATACCCATTGCATTTGAGCCGCCGCCTACACAAGCCATAACAGCTGTTGGCAATTTACCCTCAAGCTCCAGTATCTGTTCTCTTGCTTCCTTTGAAATGACTGACTGAAAATCTCTTACAATCATTGGGTAAGGGTGAGGACCCATAACTGAGCCGAGAACATAGAGTGTGTCATCAACACGGCTTACCCACTCACGCATAGCTTCATTAACAGCATCCTTAAGTGTCATTGTGCCTGTTGTTACAGGGTGTACCTTAGCACCAAGAAGCTCCATACGGTAAACATTGAGTGCCTGACGGTCAGTGTCCTCCTTGCCCATAAAGATTTCACATTCCATACCCATAAGGGCTGCAGCAGTTGCAGTTGCAACACCGTGCTGACCGGCACCTGTTTCGGCAATAACTCTTGTTTTACCAAGCTTTTTAGCCAGCAGACATTGACCAAGAACATTGTTGATTTTATGTGAGCCTGTGTGGTTTAAGTCCTCACGCTTAAAATAGATTTTTGCACCGCCCAAATCCTTTGTCATATTTTCTGCATAATAAAGGAGTGAGGGTCTGCCTGCGTATTCCTTAAAGAGCTTATCAAGCTCTGCGTTGAATTCAGGGTCGTTTTTGTAATGCTCATAAGCATTTTCAAGGTTGATTATTTCATTCATCAGTGATTCGGGGATGTATTGTCCGCCGTGAATACCATATCTGCCTTTACTCATTTTTCATTATCTCCATAATCTTTTTTATTTTATCATAGCTTTTGTATCCGTCAGTTTCCACAGCTGAGGAAAGGTCGATACAAAAGGGGTTAACACTTTTAATTGCAGTTTGAATATTATCGCTGCCTATACCGCCTGCAAGGAAAAAGGGCTTGTCAGTGGCGGGTATTTTGCTCCAGTCAAAGGTTTTGCCTGTTCCTGTGCCAGAGTCAAATAACAGGTAGTCTGTGTCATATTCATCTATATGCTCAAACATATCTGGCTTAAAGTATTTAATAACAGGGGCCTTGATTTGTTGGCAGTAGTCAGCAGATTCATTGCCGTGCAGCTGAACAAGGTCAATGATTCCCTCATCGACAGCATTATTTATTTTGTCTATGTCATCATTAACGAACACACCCACTGCTTTAATTCTGCCGTCAAGCCTTGCTTTTAGCTTTTGCGCAGTGTCAGGGCTTATGCTCCGCCTGAAGCCGTCTGTAAGAATAAATCCGATGTAGTCGGGCAAAAGCTCATTGACGTAATCGATATCTACTTCTCTGCGTAGTCCGCAGATTTTAATTTTCGCCATAGAGTAACTCCTGCAGCTTTGCTTTTTTATTTTCAGCTCTCATAAAGGTTTCGCCTATTAAAACGGCATTTGTTTTGTTGTTTAACAGAACTTCAATATCGCTGTGGCTTGTTATACCGCTTTCGCTGACAAAGATCACATTATCCGGTATCATCTGTCTGTATCTTGTTGAGTTGTTAACATCAACCGTGAAATCCTTAAGATTTCTGTTATTGACACCGATTATTCTTGCACCTGCGTTCAGTGCCATCGTAACCTCGGTTTCATCGTGTGCCTCCACCAAGGCGGATATGCCAAGGCTGTCGCAGATTGAAATATATTCTTTGATTGTTTCTGCATCAAGCAGTGCACAAATTAAAAGTACTGCCTTAGCACCAAGGATTTTTGCTTCGTAAATCTGATATTCGCAGATTGTGAAATCTTTTCTTAATACAGGGATATTAATCGTCTGTGCAATTTCTTTCAAATACATATCACTGCCCATGAACCATTTTGGTTCTGTCAGACAGCTGATGGCATTTGCTCCTGTATTTTCATATTCCTTTGCGATGTCCAGGTAAGGGAAATCCTCTGCAATTACACCTTTTGAGGGTGATGCTTTTTTTACCTCGCAAATAAATGCAATCGGCTTGCTTTTCAGTGCCTTTTCAAATTCAAAATCACCCTTTGGCAGTGAAAGTGCCAGAGCCTTAACATCTGCCAAAGGCTTTTCTGCAATGATTTTTTTGTAGCGTTCTTTTGTATAATCAGCTATCGTGCTTAAAATATCAGCCATTGCTTAATCTCCGTTAGTGGTTTTAATAAAGCCCTGCAGTACATCATAGCCTTTGCCTGACTGCATAATTTCCTTAGCCTTTTCAATACCTTCTTTAAGAGTTATGCCGTCAGTGTCTACATAAATGCAAGCACCGGCATTCAGTGCAACGGCTGTTTTTTGAGCAGCTGTGCCCTCGCCCTTAAGAATTGCCTTAGTGATTTCTGCATTCTCAGTGGGATCACCGCCCTTGAGGTCATCCTTGCTTACTCTTTCAAAGCCAAAATCCTCAGGCTTGATTGTGTAGTACTCTATGTTTTCGCCTCTTACTTCAGCAACAAAGGTTTCGCCGCAGGCACTGATTTCATCCAGTCCGTCAAGACCGTAAACAACCATTGCATCCTGAACACCAAGCTTAACAAGAGCCTTTGCGATTCTCTCAACATAGTCCTTGCTGAATACACCAAGGAGCATTCTGTCTGCCTTGCCCGGGTTCGTTAAAGGTCCAAGAATGTTGAACACGGTACGAATGCCGATTTCTTTTCTGATAGGACCTACAAATCTCATTGCACTGTGGTATTTCTGTGCAAAGAAAAATACAATGTTGTTGTCAGTGAGCGACTTTCTCATAATTTCAGGCTCGCAGTCTATTTTAACACCAAGTGCTTCAAGACAATCGGCAGTGCCTGATTTTGATGATGCTGCACGGTTGCCGTGTTTTGCAATTGTTACACCTGCAGCTGCAGCAATAAAGCCTGCTGTGGTGGAAATGTTAAAGGAGTTTGATTTGTCACCGCCTGTGCCAACAACATCAAGCGCATGGCAGCCAAGATCAAATGGGGTTGCCTTTTCACGCATACCATCGGCAGCACCTGCAATTTCATCCTCAGTTTCACCCTTCATTGCAAGGGCGGTTAAAAATGCAGATGTAACTGACGGCGGCACATCACCGCTCATTATTTCGTTAATAGCCTGCTTTGATTCATCAAAGGTTAAGTTTTCTTTTGCTACGACCTTTTGCAATAATTCATTAATGATAAATCACATCTCCAAAAAATTTTTAAGCATTGTTATTCCGTCCGGGGTCATAATTGACTCAGGGTGGAATTGTAATCCGTAAATATTATAATCTTTGTGTTTAACAGCCATAATTTCATCATCGTCTGTTTTGGCAATGATTTCAAGGCAGTCAGGCATTGTGCTTTCAACTGCGGCAAGTGAATGATACCTTGCCACCTGCACTTCATTTTCAAGACCTTTGAATATAGGTGAGCTGTTGTCAATCTTGCAGAGGCTTTGTTTGCCGTGCATAAGCTGTTTCGCATAGCTTACTGTTGCACCGTATGCCTCGCATATTGATTGGTGACCAAGGCATACTCCTAAAATCTTTGATTTGCCTGCAAGCTTTTTTGCAACCTCAATGCAAACGCCTGCATCCTTTGGGGCTTTTGGTCCCGGTGAAAGAATAATGTATTCAGGTGCAAGCGCCTCAATTTCCTCCACTGTCATTTCATCATTTCTGATAACTTTTATATCAGGGTTTATTGTTCCGATTAATTGGTAAAGGTTATATGAAAAGCTGTCGTAATTATCAATCAGTAAAATCATTATTCATTACCGCCTTTCTGACTTAACTCAAGTGCAGTTATAACTGCTTTGGCCTTGTTGATGCATTCACGGTGTTCTGTTTCGGGAACACTGTCGGCTACGATTCCTGCGCCTGAACGAACAAAAACTCTGCCGTTTTTCTTATATGCACTGCGAATGGCAATGCAGGTATCCATATTTCCTGCTAAATCGATATATCCGATTGCACCGCCGTATATACCGCGTTTGTCGTTCTCCAGTTCATTTATAATTTCCATTGCCCTTATTTTCGGCGCACCTGAAAGTGTACCTGCGGGGAGAACGGCATCCACTGCATCAAGTGCAGATTTGTCATCACGTATTTCACCCTTAACGGTTGAGCAGATATGCATAATGTGTGAAAATCTGCGTATCTCGTGATATTTTTCAACTCTTACAGTGCCGAATTTACTTATTTTTCCTAAATCATTTCTGCCAAGGTCAACAAGCATATTGTGTTCGCTTAACTCTTTTGGGTCTTTGAGGAGCTCCTCTTCAAGGGCATTGTCCTCCTCAGGTGTTTTACCTCTTGGTCGTGAGCCTGCAATAGGATAGGTTGAAAGTGTTTTGCCGTCAAGTTTTACTAAAGTTTCCGGTGAAGCACCTGCTATTTCAATATCATCACTTGAAAAATAGAACATATAAGGTGATGGGTTTAGCTTTCTTAAAACCTCGTAAGCACCGAAGAGAGAGCCCTCCATTTCAGCCTCCAGTCGGTTGGATAAAACCACCTGAAAAATATCACCCTCACGGATATAGTGCTTTGCCTTATCTACCATTTTTCCGTATTCTTCACCACTGAACAGCGGCTTGAATTCACTTTTCAGTACAGGCTTCGGTGGTTCCTCCGCTTCCACTGTTTCGATAACGTTTTTCATGATTTCAATTTGCTTTGATGCAATCTGGTAGCTTTTTTCAACATCCTTTGTTAAAAGGTTTGCAATCAGAATGATATTGTTTTCTTTGTTGTCAAAAACAATAACTCTGTCAAAAAGCATCAGGTCAACATCCTTGAAATTGCCGTCATCCTCGGCATCCGGATTCAATGATGGCTCGCTGTACTTGATATAGTCATAGCCAAAATATCCCACAAGTCCCCCGGTGAAGGTAGGCAGGTAATCAAGCCTTGGGCTTTTATGGTCATCAAGCAATTGCTTGATATACTGCTTTGGATTATCTTCAATATGTTTAACACTGTATTCGTCAATAATTGTCAGCTTGTAATCCTTGCAGCTGATTTCAGCTTTTGGGTCAAAGCCCAAAAATGTGTATCGGCCTGTTTCCCTTGTGTCCTCAACGGATTCAAGCATATAACAGTGTTTGCTGGTTGTTTTCAGCTTTTTCAGAACTTCAATTGCTGTGCAGCACATGGGTATTTCAGTGCTGAGCGGAACAGCCTTGTAGTCCATATATAGCTTTTTTACTTCGTCAATTGTCGGTTTTATGTTCATAAGCTCTCCAATCTATCTGCATAAGAGCAACAAAAAAGCCCTTGGTAATAGACGAATCTATTACCAAGGACGAAAAATACTTTCCGTGGTGCCACCTTGATTTATGGCTTTTTGCCATACTCTCTGCAAGATACTATCATATCTCTGACCATTAACGCAGGTCTGCACGTCATAGAATACTCGGCATTTGCTTTTCACTATGCCCTCAGCGGTCCATTTAATAAGCCGTTTAATGTTCTACTTCCAGCAACGAGAACTCTCTGTAAATGCGTATCTTATTTTTATCTCCGCTTCAACGGTTTAATATTAAGTTGTAAATATAATATCACTAAAAAATTAATTTGTCAACAGTAATCTTGAATATGCACTTTCCACAGTTGAGTTAAATAGAATGTTCTCAAAATCCTTTGCACTTTCATAATCAGCAGCAGAATTTTCGGTGACAAAATAAAAATCGATATTATTTATTTTGCATTTATCCGCAAATGCTTTAACATCAGCCGGTGCCGTGGCGGAATGGTACATTGTGTGCAGAACAATATCTACATGACTTAAATTATAGCTACTATAATCTATGCCCACATAAGGTGAAATGACAAGAATATTTTTATGTCTGAACACAGGATTTATTAAAGGCTCTTTGTTTTCAACCTCATAAATTCTGTCATAGCTGATATATACCTTGTTGATTCCGCGTTGAATATATTGAACTGCCTTTTTAAAATTCATAAAGCCGTTGGCAGTTTTATCCTCCACAGGCTTGTCACTCGCTACAAGTACAATGGGCTTGTCATAGAACATATTGGCAATAAAAGCACCTGTATAACTTAGTGTGTCACTGCCGTGCAAAAGTATAATGCCCTTGTATTTGTTAAAATCAACATTGCTTATGAAATCAGCCAGCTTCTGCCAAAGCTCAAAGTTCATATTTTCAGACAGCACGGTAAATGGCGATACGCAGTCAAATTCCACATCTTCAAAATTCATATAGTCAAGTATTTTAAAAGGTGCGTCAAGGTGAATATTGTCACCCTTCACACTGCCGATTGTACCGCCTGTGCCGATAACTAAAATTTTATCCATATTATCACTTTGAGAAAAATACCTTAAATGCCTTATAAGCCATATAAGTGTCAATTTTTGATACGATTTCGTAAGGTGAATGCATTGAAAGCACAGGAACGCCGACATCAATAACATCAACGTCAAGGTTAGCAATATACATGGCAACAGTTCCGCCGCCGCCTGCATCAACCTTACCGAGCTCTCCGCTCTGCCATAAAACACCGTTGTTTTCCATCATTGCTTTAACAAAGCTTACAAATTCTGCTGATGCATCGCTTGTGCCTGATTTACCTCTTGCACCTGTGAACTTTGTAACACAAACGCCCTCGTTAATGATGGATGCATTGTTTTTTTCAAATGGTGACGGCCATGTTGGGTCGAATGCAGCATTGACGTCTGCTGACAGGCATTTTGAGTTTGAAAGAACATCTCTGCCCTCACAGCCCTCAAGTCTGGCTAAGTCCGCAATGAAATACTTGAGGTAGCTTGAATTAAGACCTGTGTTACCGTCTGAGCCTGTTTCCTCTTTATCGGTCAATACTGTAACTGCAGTGTATTCAGGTGCAGTATCAAGTGCAAAAATTGCCTGCATTGCAGGGTATGAGCAAACCCTGTCATCGTGACCGTAGCCGCCGATAAGGCTTCTGTCAAAGCCGATGTCATCAACCGTGAATGCAGGAACAAGCTCCAGCTCAGCTGATAAAAAGTCACGTTCAACAATGTCGTATTTCTCAAACAGAATGTTCAGAATATTCAGCTTAATTCTTTCGCTTTCGCTGTCATCTTTAAAAGGACGTGAGCCGATTACAACATTAAGCTCCTCACCCTTAACGATTTCATTCGCCTTTCTTGACATCTGCTCAGCGCCAAGGTGAGGGAGAATGTCGGTAATGCAGAATTTAGGGTCTGCAGCATCCTCACCGATTTTTACATCAACAAAGCTGCCGTCATTTTTGCAAATTCTGCCGTGGAGTGAAAGCGGAATAGCTGTCCACTGATATTTTTTGATACCGCCATAGTAATGTGTTTTGAAAAATCCAAGTGATCCGTCCTCGTAAACAGGCACCTGTTTTAAATCAAGACGAGGGGAGTCAATGTGTGCAGCACTGATTCTTACACCGTCAACGATCGGTCTTGTGCCCTTAACACAAAGGATAATTGCTTTGCCTCTGTTGAAATAGTAAACCTTGTCCCCCGGCTTTAATGCCTCACCGAATTTGTCAAATTCCTTAAAGCCGTTAGCCTTTGCTGCTTCTAAAGCAGACTGTGCGAACTCACGCTCTGTTTTGTTTTCAAACAGGAACTTTTTATATCCCTCGCAAAATTCATCGCAAGCCTTGAGTTCCTCCTCACTCATAAAATCAACGCCGTTTTGCTTTTTGTAAAACAGCTTTTCTTTTAATTCTTTTGCACTTTCGCTCATAATATGTCCTCCAAAATATTGTCAATTTGTGCTTTTATATTTTCGCCGTTATTGTAAATTACATAATCGGCATTATGAATATAGTATTCTTCGCTGAGTTGTGCATTTATTCGTTCCATTGCTTTTTCATAGCTGATGCCGTCACGCTCTGTAATTCGCTTGGCTCTCAGCTCTGTATCAGCGATAACAGATAGAATGACATTGCATTTGTTTTGTGCCTTTGCCTCAAACAGCTGTGGTGCATCAAGCACAGCAAGTGGTTTTGCCGCTTTTTCACATTGTGAAATCACCTCAGGGTGAATGATACTGTTTAACTGTTTCAGTTTTTTACTGTCATTAAAAACAATTTCGCCCAGCTTTTTTCTGTCAAGCTCACCATCTTTAATAATATCATTGCCAAAAATATCTGCAAGCTTATCTAAAAGCGGCAAATTATTTTCATAAATATTTTTAACAACATTGTCACTGTTTATTATATTAAAACCAAGTCGATTTAAGTATTCACTAACATAACCCTTGCCGGCACCGCTTGGTCCCGTTAAGCCGATAAAAAACGGCTTTTTCAAATCAATAATGCTGAAAGCGGCGGCACGGATAAGCCTGTTATAAACTGCCATTCCCACACCGGTAGTGTGCGGTATTCTGGCATAAACCTTTTTTGCACCCATTTCGTCAAGCTGTCTTAGTGCATCAAAAAGCTCTTTAGCCTGACTTGAATCGTCATTTTCTTTGCCAAAGGTTACCTTGGGGATTGTTACATTATCATCCTCAAAGCACAGTGCAAAGCAGTCTTTTTTTGAGTTGACAAATTTTTCATAGCCTTCTTTGTCGGCGTTAATAATAAACACTCTTGCCTTTGGCGCATAGTGCTTGTATTTCATACCCGGTGATGCAGCAACCTCATCATTCTGCATACCCTCAAGCACTGCCTTTGCAACCTCAACCTCACCAATAACAGCCTCAATCATTTCCTTTGTGACTGCACCGGGCCGAAGAATTGTGGGTGTTTCAGTGGCCAGCGTTATAACTGTTGATTCCACACCGAAGGCACAGTCGCCGCCGTCGATTATGGCGTCAATTTTTCCGCTCATATCGTCAATAACATATTTTGCTTTTGTTGGTGACGGCAGTCCCGATGTGTTGGCACTGGGCGCTGCAACAGGACATCCTGATGCTTTAATCAATGCTCTTGCAGTTTTATTTTCAGGCATACGCACGGCAACCGTGTCAAGTCCGCCTGATACCACATCTCCGACCTTTTCACTCTTTGGCAGAATGATGGTTAATGGTGCAGGGAAAAATTTGTCAATCAGTGCCTGTGCCTTTGGCGTAACCTCTTTAACAAGGGACTTGATGTCCTCTTGTTCAGCAATATGCACAATCAGCGGATTGTCACTTGGTCTGCCCTTGGCAACGTAAATGCTTTTGACAGCCTCGTCATTCAAAGCATCCGCACCTAAACCATATACCGTTTCGGTAGGGAATGCAACCAAACCGCCCCTTGCAATGATTTCACCTGCAAGCGCAATGTCATATTCACTTGTAGATAAAATCTTAGTTTCCATAATTGATACTTCTAAGCCTCTTTTATTGAATAGAGATTCATTGCTTATACTGTGGATATAATTCAAAAAATTTATTGTTTGACATTTCAAAAAATTCCTTAGGTGTTGAATTTTTTGAAAGACCAATTTTTTCAGTTGTAGAATACCAAATCAAATATTTATCAAGCGGTATACAGTTTTTGACCTTTATATGCTCACCATCTCTTAATAGTAATCCGTCATTTGCAAGCATTTGCGCATTCAAGTAAAATCTTGCACCCGGACAATAAATCTGGTTAACGTCAGTATCTATTTGATGCTTTTGTTTTGAAGCTGTAACAATTTCGTTGTTTTGAAAAGGAACTGACAACATTACATAATCAGAAAAATCGTCAATATCTCCAAGTAATGCACCAATGGGTGCTTGTTCCCAATCTGATTTTTCTGATTTCAAAATATTCCATGATTTCAGCACACCATCATTTATTATGCTGTTAAGATTCTCAATAGGAGTACTGTGCACCATAAAGTTGGTTTCATATTCACGAAGGCATCTTTCGTCGTATCTATGATTGCCATACAAGCTTCTTGCCAACTCAATATCAGATTTTGCAATATCCAAAAATATTTCAACATGACTATTGTTATAAAAATCAATTAAATCACATAAATCATAATACCAATATTTGAAATTTCTGCTGATTTTTAGTGTATAGATTGAATTTTCAAAACAGCAAAATTGTTTATATTCAGTTGAATCAGTTAATTTGCATCTGATTTTCATACTATTGCTTTGTTATTCCTCGCCCTGGGCTTTGAGCTTTTCGGCAGTGTCGGCAGTGATGAGTGCGTCAATCATTTCATCCAGATCACCGTTTAAAAATTGCTCTAACTTATAAAGTGTCAAGCCGATTCTGTGGTCGGATACACGTCCCTGCGGATAGTTGTATGTTCTGATTCTTTCACTTCTGTCGCCTGTGCCCACCTGTGCTTTACGTTCACCTGCAATTTCTGCATCGTGCTTTGCCTTTTCAGCATCATAAAGACGAGAACGAAGCACTTTAAGTGCTTTTTCTTTGTTTTTGTGCTGTGAGCGCTCATCCTGACACTCAACAACTGTACCAGTCGGCAGGTGTGTGATACGGATTGCAGATGATGTTTTGTTGATATGCTGACCGCCTGCACCTGATGAACGGAAGGTATCTATTTGCAAATCCTTTGGATTGATGTCAAAGTCAACCTCCTCAGCCTCAGGCAAAACAGCAACTGTTGTGGTTGATGTGTGTATTCTGCCCTGACTTTCTGTTTCAGGTACACGCTGAACACGGTGAACACCTGATTCAAATTTAAATCTTGAATATGCACCGTCACCCTCAACGGAAAAGCTGATTTCCTTATATCCGCCGAGTCCTGTTTCGTTGGCATTGAGCACCTCGGTTTTGAAGCCCTTTGCCTCGGCATACATGGAATACATTCTGAAAAGCACACCTGCAAACAGCGCGGATTCCTCACCGCCTGCACCGCCGCGGATTTCAATGATAACGTTTTTGTCATCGTTAGGGTCACGCGGGAGAAGAAGCACTTTCAGCTCTTCGCTGATTGTTTCCATATCAGCCTTGCTCTGTTCAAATTCATCCTTGACCATCTGGGCAAAATCGGCATCCATTCCGCCCTCATCAAGCATCATTTTTGACTCCTCAAAAGCCTCCTGTGCTTTTTTGTATTCTCTGAATTTTTCAACGACGGGAGTCAAGTGCTTAAGCTCCCTCCTTAATTTAGTATATCTTTCCTGGTCTGAAACGATGTCAGGGTTGCAGACTAATTCGTTAACCTCTTCAAATCGTTTTTCAACCTCATTAAGCTTATCTATCATAACGCATTATTCCTCACATAAAAGTTTAAAAAATCTTTGTTTTTTCTGTTCCTGCTGTTCAGGTGTTTCTGATGAATCCACAAATTCAATGGTGAATTTGTCCGCTTTATCATTTAATAAATCTTTTTCTGCCAGAACTCTTTTCAGCTGGCGTGAAACACCTTCAGCACCGTCAAAGAAATTTACATCGCCTAATACCTCTTTAATTTCAGCCTTTGCCAGCGGATAATGTGTGCAGCCGAGCACCACGTTTGAAACCTTACCCTTGTAGTCACTAAGATTTCTTTCAAGATACGCTTTAAGCTCTTCTTTTTTCTCCTGCTCAATTAAATCAGCAAGTCCAACGCAGGCAAGCAGGCTGGTGTTATTGTTATAGTATGTGTAAAACAGCTTGTGGAATTTTTCGCTCTCAAGTGTTCCCCTTGTTGCCATAACAAGAGTGAAGCCGTCGGGATTGTAATCGTGCACCATTTTGTAGGCGGGCTCAATGGCAATAATAGGTGTGTCGGTATATTTTTCTCTTAAAAAGCTGACAGCCTTGGCAGATGCAGTGTTGCAGGCTAAAACAATTGCCTTGCAGTTTTTCACGTTAATCATAAAATCAACAAGCTCGTCGCACCTTGAAATGATTTCTTCATTGCTTTTGTCACCATATGGGTTGTTGATTGAATCGCTGAAAAAGAAATAATCTTCGTTTGGCAGCTGGCGGACTGCTTTTCTTATTACACTGATACCACCGATACCTGAATCCAAAAAACCGATAGGTCTGTTACTGCTCATTTTCTTTAACTGCCTTTATATTTTTTTCTGCCTTAACTCTTGGTATCATAACCTCTCTGCCGCAGGTGCAGCATTTCAGCTTGTAGTCAACACCAAGCCTTGTTATCTCAAATTCCTTTGAGCCACAGGGGTGCGGCTTTTTCATTATTACAATATCACCGAGCTTTAATTCCATAGTATCACCAGTATAATGTTAATCTAAATTATTATACCACTACTGTAATAATTTTACAACTGCATATATTGCAAAAGATTTTCATATACATTAACTACATTAGAAAAGTGAGTGATGTTATGAAATTCTACCCGGAGGGGAAAAATCCGAATTTGTCAAAAAGCTTTGACTCTGTTGATGAGCTTAAAAAGGCTATGATGAATAATGAAGTGCTGGAGTCAAAGGCACTGCTTTGTGACAGGGAACACAATTTGCATGTTGACCTTGGTGCAGTCAGGGGTATTATACCAAGGCTTGAAGGTGCAATCGGCATTGATGACGGCAGTGTAAGGGATATTGCACTGATTTCAAAGGTGAATAAATGCATCTGTTTTAATGTTCTCGGCTTTCAAAAGGATATTTATGAAAACAGCATTGCCATTCTGTCACGCAAGGCTGTTCAGTTAAGGTGTATGGAAGAGTACTTAAATCATCTTGTGTCGGGTGACATTATTGATGCAGGTGTAACACATCTTGAAAAATTTGGTGCGTTTATTGACATCGGTGCAGGTATTAATGCACTGATACCTATTGATATGCTGTCGGTATCACGAATCAGTCATCCGAGAGAAAGGCTTTATGAAGGTCAGAGCATAAAAGTGGTACTCAGAAAAAAAGAGCCCTCAAAAATGACCTTTTCACTTAAAGAGCTTTTAGGAACATGGGAGGATAATGCCAAAAACTTTACCCCGGGTGAAACGGTTACAGGCGTTGTAAGAAGTATTGAGGATTATGGTGTGTTTGTGGAGCTTGCACCAAATCTGGCAGGTCTTGCCGAGCCTCAGGATAATCTGTTTGTGGGGCAGCAGGTGGCAGTTTATGTTAAATCTGTTATCCCTGAAAAAATGAAAATTAAGTTAGTGATTGTTGAAGCCTTCAATGAGGTAGCACCGCCAAAGGAGCTTACATATTATATTGATGGTGATCATATTGATTATTTTCAGTATTCACCTCAAAACAGTCCGAAACAAATTTATACGGATTTTAATGATGATATTTAATAGGTAAAGACGATTAATTTTGAATTTGCCTAATGACCTCCTGATAGAAAATATCCCAAGTGGTTAACCCACTTGGGATATTTTTTATCTTCAATAAATTTTAACAGGCTTCTATCTGACTGACCATAAATTCTCTGCCACGGATTATGTCATAATCGGTCTTATGGCATTTGGGGCAGATTCGGCTGTTTTTCTGCATTTCATATTCACAACCGCAGGTACACTTTGCCACAGCAGGGATGTAGTCCAGAATAAGCTCAGTATTTTCAAAAACACTGCCAATGCGTGAAACATTCCAGCATTCTTTAAAATAATCAGGCAGAATTCCTGACAGCTCACCAACCTGAACGGATACGGTAGAAACCTTTTTTAAATCCTGTTCTGTCATAATCTCTTCAACTAATTCAAAGATTTCCAGAACAACGCTTAACTCATGCATTATTTATTCCACTCTTTAACTTGATTTCTGAGCCAGTCGCACCAAGCGTCAACACCTTCGCCCGTTTTGGCTGAAATAAAGTAGATTTCACAGTTAGGGTTTAACTTATGAATACGCTCAACCACTGCATCATCATCAAAATCAAATACGCTCTTTGCATCAATTTTGTTGATGAGAACTACATCGCAGATTGAGAACATAAGCGGATATTTCAGCGGCTTGTCGTCACCCTCCGGTACAGACAAAATCATTGCGTTCTTGCTTGCACCTGTGTCAAATTCAGCAGGGCATACAAGATTGCCTACATTTTCAAGAACGACTAAATCCAAATCCTCAGTGCCGAATTCTTTAATGCCTTGCTCGG
>CAYNGP010000029.1:0-22386 GCA_964396885.1 uncultured Bacteroides sp.
CTTGCTCTGCCGCTTACACCAACATCAATTTCATCGAATATCAATGTACCGATTGTATCATTGTACGACAATATATTTTTAATCGCAAGCATGATTCTTGAAAGTTCACCGCCTGAAGCAATTTTTGCCATTGGCTTTGGCGGCTCACCCGGGTTAGTTGAAATTAAAAATTCTATTTTATCGAAGCCGTTTGAGCTTAAATTACCTTTTTGAAAATCAACAACAAACTGTAATTTAGGCATATCCAAAAATTCAAGCTCTGCTTTTACTTGCTTTTCAAAATCAGCTGCTGTTTTTTTTCGATAATCGGACAGTTTTTCAGCAGCCTTAACAGTTTCATCAAAATATGCATCATACTGTGCATTGAGTTTTTCAAGCTCCATATCACTGTAAACAATTGAATTTCTTTTTTCTTTTGCATTGTCAAGAAACGCAAGCATTTCCGTTTCATCATTGCCGTATTTTGACGATAGTCTAAACAGCAAATCAAGTCTTTCTTCAATTTGTTCAAGCTCGTTCGGATCAAAATTTAATTCAAGTATAAGGCTGTCAATTTTGTCTTTTGCAAATTCAAGCTTATCATTAATATCTGAAAAGGTTTCGGCAATTTCCTTTGTCTGTTCAAACTGCACAAGTGAATTAAAGCAAGTGTTAACTGTGCTTTGAATACCATTATTTTCATCATCACCATTAATAGATTGCAATGACAAGCTAAGTGCATTTGTAATAGCCTCGGAAGCAGAGATAAGGGCACGTCTTTTATTAAGTTCCTCCCTCTCCCCTACTTTAATATCGGCATCCTCCAGCTCTTTGATTTGATAATCAAGGAGCTCAAGCTCTTTTTCCTTGTCACCTTCACTCATGGTCAATGCTTTCAGCTTTCTTCTGACTGATATAAGATTTTTAAAGGATGCTTTGTAAGCCTGTAAAACGCTATTATCCTTAAACATCATATCAATATATCGGTACTGAAAATCAGGATTCAACAGTGCCTGACTATCATGCTGACCATGAATATTAACAAGCAGTGAGCCGATTTCCTTAAGCATGGAAACCGTTGCACTTTTGCCATTGATTTTGCAGGTTGATTTTCCGTTAGCACTGATTTTTCTTGAAAGAAGCAGTGTGTCTTCATCAACTTCATAACCAATTTCAGCAATTTTTTCGGAAACAGTTTGCGGTATATCCTCAAAATATGCACTGACATAAGCATTGTCACAGCCATGTCGGACAAGTTCTTTAGATGTGCGTTCACCTAAAATAGCATTGATTGAGTCAACAACGATTGATTTACCTGCACCAGTTTCACCCGTTAATACATTTAATCCTGATGAAAATTCAACACTTGCTTTTTCAATAACAGCAATGTTTTCAATATCAAGAGTTCTTAACATTTAAGATTTTCTCCATATTCATTGTAAAGATTTTTGCAAAATCCTCTGTTTTGCATAAAACAAAAATTGTATCATCACCGGAAATGGTTCCAACAACTCCAGTCCACTCCATGGCATCAATGGCTGTGCAGACTGCATTTGCCATACCCGAAAAGCATTTTATAGAAACTATATTCTGTGCATGCTCAACCTTGATTATTGAATCGGCAAATATTCCACCTGTTCTTCTGAACGCGTCATTTGATGATTTTTTACCAGTGGAATAAATATATCTGCCTTTGTCGTTCAACTCTTTAACGAGTCTTAATTCTTTAATATCGCGAGAGATTGTAGCCTGTGTGACCTCAAAGCCGCATTTCAGCAGATAAGCCTGCAGTTCTTCCTGTGTTTCAATATTTTTAGAGCTGATTAACTCAAGAATTTTAGCATGTCTTCTTTTTTTCATTAGGCTCTCCTCTCGATTATCTTCTTACTTAGTATTTCATAAAAATTTTCTGGTTTAAGCTTAATAAGCTTTGTAACCATATCTGATTTGGAAATACGGATTTCACAATCTTGATCAATATCAATCGCTTCCTGACCATCAACAGTCATTACAGGCGGATTATTTAAATCGTTACCGGCTTTTACAACAAGCTCCTTATCTGTTGAAAAGATGAAGCTTCTGTCAATTAATGAATGTGAACATATGGGCGTTGCAGTGATACAGCTTGCCTCAGGGCTTACAACAGGACCTCCCGCAGCCATTGAATAGGCAGTTGAGCCTGTAGGTGTAGAAATAATAATACCGTCTGCCCTCATATTCATTACATTACGGTTATCGCAGGTAATATCAATATCAATCAGTCTTGCAAAAAATCCTCGTGATATTACAAAATCATTTAAACAATGATGTGTAGATATAATTTCACCATTGCAGACAACATCTGCCTTCAGCATCAGTCTTTCATCAATTTCATAATCACCGTTAACAACTCTTTCAAGCAGATTAAGCTCGTCCTTTTCAAGACCGCTCATAAAACCCAGTCTGCCTGCGTTAATACCCAAAATGTGTTTATTAAGCTTTGCCGCTTTTTTTGCGGCGTTCAAAGTCGTGCCGTCACCGCCTATTGCAATTGCCACATCACATAGCTTAACAAGGTTTAACGGATCAGCAAAACGGACTCTGCAATCCCTGAAATTATCTTTATATTCATTTGAAACATAAATCTGTGTATCAAGGTCATTCAAAGTATTAAACACTTTTCTTGCAAGTGCCTCAACACCATTATTTGATAAATTCGGTAAAACTGAAATAATCATAACAATTCCTCATGTGATTTGCCGACTAAAGCTTTAGCATCCACATTTTCACTAATAACAGGCTCGGTTGACTTAACAAGATAAATTAAATATTCAATATTGCCCTCCGGGCCTTTAACCGGAGAAAATTCAAGACCAAGTACTGAAAAGCCGTTGTCAACTGCCATTTGAATAACATTTTCAACAACCTCAAGATGGGTATTGATATCACTGACAACACCCTTTTTGCCAACCTTTTCTCTGCCTGCTTCAAATTGCGGCTTTATAAGACAAACAGCCTGTCCGTCATCCTTTAAGAACAAATTCAAATTAGGTAAAATATGCTTTAATGAAATAAACGAAACATCGACAGATGCAAAGTCAATAGGCTCGGTTATTTGCTCAGTGGTTGCGTGTCTGAAATTTGTACGCTCAAGATTAACAACACGCTCGTCTGTTCTGAGTTTCCATGCAAGCTGTCCATAACCAACATCAACGGAAAACACCTTAACCGCGCCGTTCATTAGCATACAGTCCGTAAAACCGCCTGTTGATGCACCTACATCCATACAAACCTTATTATCAAGGCTTATCGGAAAACATTCCATAGCCTTTTCAAGCTTCAGTCCGCCGCGGCTCACATATTTTAATGTGCTGCCCCTAACCTCAATAACATCGTCAGGCTTAACATCCTTACCCGCCTTATCCGATTTCTGATTATTAACATAAACAATTCCTGCCATAATAATGGCTTTAGCTTTTTCTCTGCTTGGTGCAAGCCCACGCTCAACAAGGGCAACATCAAGTCTTACTTTATTGTTAGGCATTACTTACCTCACTGATTATAGAATTTGAATCAAGCCTGTAGGCTTTCATTTGTGAATCAACAGATGCCTGCTTAATAAATTCATCTTTAACGGCAATATGCTTATATGATGCTTTGATGTTGTTTTCAGCAAGCATATTACCAAAGGTTTCACCGATACCGCCTGAGGCAATTGCTTCTTCATAGAAAAATATATTTTCGGCATTCACAATTTCGTTCAGAACAGTTTTATCAATAGGCTTGATTTTATTAAGTTTAATTACAAAAGTATCTTCAAGACTTTTATACGCAGTTATACATTCACTGAATTGTCTGCCATATGTAACGATACAGTTTTTTGCATTCTTGTCGCCGAAAACACAGTAGTTTTCATGATTATACTGATAATTTTCAGGTCTGTACTTTTCGTTACCGCGTGGATATCGAATAGCAACGGCACCGCTAAGTTTATATATGCCTTCATAAAACATAGCTTCAAGCTCATCATAATATGAGGGTGCATAAATAGTAAGACCGATTACTGAATTTAAAAATGATGTATCAAATACACCCTGATGGCTTTCGCCGTCCTCGCCTACGAAACCGGCTCTGTCAATTGCAAAAATCACCTTAAGATTCTGCATTGCAACATCGTGTATAAGCTGGTCATATGACCTTTGAAGGAATGTAGAATAGACTGCAAAAACCGGAACCATACCATTTTTTGCAAGACCGCTTGAAAATGTTACAGCATGCTGTTCTGCAATGCCGACATCAAAAAATCTTTTTGGGTATTTTTTTGAGAATTCACAAAGACCTGTACCTTCAGCCATTGCAGCAGTGACACAACAAATTCTGCCATCTTTAACAGCAAATTTACACATTGTTTCACCAAAAGCAGAAGAAAAGTTCTTTCCGCTTGATTTTGGCTCACCTGTATTAATATCAAATTTACCGATACCATGAAACTGTGTCGGATTCTTTTCTGCAGGGTTATATCCCTTGCCTTTTACTGTATTAATATGAATAAAAACAGAATGATTGTGTGCTTTTGCAACATTTAAAACGTCAATCAGAGCATCTATATCGTGACCGTCAATAGGTCCATAATATCTGAATCCCAAATCCTCAAAGAAGGTTGATTTCAGAATTCTTTTTCTGATTTGCGAATTAATCAAGGTAAAGCTTCTGCTGATTTGTCTGCCGATTTTCGGTATTTTGGCAAGACCACGCTGCAGCTTTGATTTGAATGTAACATATTTTGAAGAGGTTCTTATTGTATTCAGATTTTTAGCCATTGAGCCAACATTCTGACTAATTGACATATTGTTATCATTAAGAATAACAATCAGATTACTATTATCATTCCCTGAATTATTTAGAGCCTCATAGGCAAGACCGCCTGTTAAAGCACCATCACCAATAACAGCGATAACATTACCTTTTTCACCTTTAATCTGCTTAGCCTTCGCAAGACCGACAGCAGCAGAAATAGAGGTAGAGCTGTGACCTGATGAAAAAATATCGTGCTTGCTTTCAACAGGGCGGGTAAAACCGCTTACGCCATCCTCTGTTCTGAGCGTATTAAACCGATCCTTACGACCGGTTAACAATTTATGGGTGTAGCACTGATGACCTACATCAAAAACAATCTGATCATTCGGACTGTTGAAAACCTTATGCAGCGCAACAGTAAGCTCAACTATACCAAGATTTGACGCAAGGTGACCACCTGTTTTTGATACTGTGGAAATCAGCTCTTTACGCACATCGGAGCAAAGCTCATAAAGCTCATCATTATTTAATTTTTTAACATCATTCGGTGAATTAACCTTATCTAACACAGACATAATATCAACTCTTATTTGCTTCTGTTAACTAAACTGATAGCAAGATTTTTAAGAAATTCGGTATTTTCAAATTTGTCAAGCTGAGAAATTGCTAAGGCTGTTAAACGCTCAACGTCTTTTTTAGCACTTTCAATGCCTTTAACTGTGGCATATGTTTTTTTATTGTTCTCGGCATCTGAACCTACAGGTTTGCCGAGCTCTTCTTCATTTCCTATAATGTCAAGAATATCATCCTGAATCTGGAATGCAACACCAAGTGAATACGCAAATTTAGATGCAGCAGCAAACTGTTCATCACTTGCACCTGCACTGATACATCCCATTAAGCAAGCGGCAGAAATAAGAGCACCTGTTTTTAACTTATAAACTGTTAAAAGCTCACTGAGTGTAGGATTACCATCCTCAATGATTAAATCAATCACCTGACCGCCAATCATACCGCCGACACCTGCATTCTGAGAAAGCAGCGTCATTGCAGTAGCTTTTTTTGAATTGCTTAAGTTTGATGTTCCTATAATTTCAAAAGCGTGTGTAAGCAGTGCATCGCCTGCCAAAAGAGCAGTTGCTTCACCATATTCCTTATGACAGCTTGGTTTTCCTCTGCGCATATCATCATTATCCATACAAGGCAAATCATCGTGAATAAGAGTTTAGGTGTGGACATACTCAATTGCACAAGCCAAAGGAAGGCAATCATCACGACTGCCGTCACAAGCATTGGCAAATTCAAGAGCAAGAACAGGACGTATACGTTTACCGCCATTTGAAAGACTGTATTTCATTGCATTAACAACCTCTGCCTGACCGTCCTTAGCATCGGGTAATTTTTCAATTAAAGCTCTTTCTACAAGCAAAATATCATTATTAAGCACATTATTATATTCTATTCTGTTCATATTTACTCCTTGTTCAACTCCGTAATTTTTTGCTGTGCGTTTTTAAGCTTCTCAGCACAAAAAGCAGTGAGTTTAGTTCCCTCCTCAAAAAGCTTTAAGCTTTCATCAAGAGATACCTCACTCTTTTCCAGAGCTGACACGATTTCCTCTAATCTTACAATTGCTTTTTCATAAGTCATTTCCATACTACTAATTTACCTCATCAACAGTACAAACTGCACTGCCGTCAATAAATTTAACATTTATTTTGTCATTAACCTTAATGTTTTCTTTGGATTTAATTAATTTGTTATCTTCGTTTCTTACAGCTGCATATCCTCTTGCCAGAACAGCTAAAGGACTGAGTGCGTCAAGCTTACCGGATACAACGCCAAGCTGATATTTGCAGTTATTCAGCTTATTTTCAAATGCATCTGTCAATTCTTCATTTAAAGAAATAACAACATCATTTTTGTTATCAAAATATTCACTTATATTCGCAAGAATGCTTTCATTCGCTATATAGTCAAGCCTTTGTGACTCAAATTCAATACGCTGATTAATACTATAAAACATTCGTCTTTCGGCATTCTCAACAAATGAAAGCAAGACATTTATGTCAGGCACTGCTTTTTCTGCAGCAGCGCTTGGTGTTTCTGCTCGCAAGTCTGCAACAAAATCACAGATTGTAAAATCTGTTTCGTGACCAACTGCGGATATAACAGGCTTACTGCAATCAAATACTGCACGTGCAACCTTTTCAGTATTAAACGCCCACAAATCCTCAAGTGAACCGCCGCCCCTGCCGACAATGATAACATCAATATCATCAATACTATCAAGAAGCTTCAGTGATTTAACGATATCATCAGGTGCCAAATCACCCTGCACGATTGTTGGTGCAATAACAAGCTCTGCAACAGGATAACGTCTTTTGGTTATATTTTTAATATCCTCAATAGCTGCACCCATATTTGATGTTGCAATGCCTATTTTTTTAGGATACTGTGGGATAGGCTTTTTGTATAATGCATCGAATAATCCCTCTTTTTCAAGCTTTTCTTTAAGCTGTTCAAAGGCAATACTGAGCGAGCCTATACCATCCGGCTGCATATCCTCAATATAAAGCTGATAGACACCATCTTTTTCATAAGCAGAAACTCTGCCGCGGCAAATAACGCTCATACCATCCTCAGGTGTAAACTTCAGCCGTGATGCATAAAAGGAAAACATAACTGCTTTTAACTGGCAATTACTGTCCTTAAGAGTTAAATACATATGACCGCTCTTGTAGTAATGCTTAAAATTACTTATTTCACCCTGAACATAAACTGTTTTTAAAACAGGATTTTCATCAAGTATTGCTTTTATATAAGTATTGAGTTGGGTTACTGTAATAACATTCATTTTTTATCTTTCAAATATGCATAAATTGCAACACCGCAGGCATTGTCACAGCTGAATTCAGGCTGAGCAAAATATGCATTATATTTTTGAGTAATTCTTTCTCTGATTAAAGTATTTGACATAACACCGCCGACAAACATTATCGGCAGATTGCCGTATTTTTCAATAATAAGCTCTGTCATTTTATCAATTGAATTTGCAATATATGTTAATACAAATTTAGAAATATCTTCTTTAGAGTCACCGTTTTCAAACATTTTTTTTGCCTTGTTCTCAATCCCTGACAGTGAGCAATCAAGACCATTCATTGATGGTTTGATTTTATATTCCCTATCACTTAAGAGTGATAATCTGTCCAGTTCCTTGCCGCAGGGAAAGGTTAAACCCATCATCACACCTGCTCTGTCAATTGCCTGACCTGCCTTTAAATCGCTGCTTTGTGCAACTATTTTAGCAGTTATGATTTCTTCATAATCAGGTTCAATCAGCAGTGCCTCAGTAGTCCCGCCGCTGATATGAAAAGCAATAAATGGCTTGTTAATCAAATCAAGTCTGTCAATAGAATAAAGACCAGCTAAAATGTGACCAACCTGATGTGATGTTTTGTAAAGTGGTGTGTTTGAAAATTTGCTGACACCGACAGCATTATTAATACCAACTAAAAAACAAGGCATATAACTGCCGTCAATATTTCTCGGTCTTGAGCTGACTGCAACTGCATCAATGCTATAATCCTCTAAAGCAATTTCGCTGATAAGCTCAGGCATATTTACAGTATGCTGAAAAACAGCATCACTCTGTCTGAGTCCCCTCTCTCCTGCTTTAACAGTTAAGAGTTTGCGTTTATTAATCATTTGCTTACCGTCAAATACTGCAACGGATGTAGTGTAATTACTGGTATCAAAGCCGATATACATAATTATTCTCCACGGCTTACAGCACCTAAAACACCATTGATAAAAGAAGCATCATCCTTGCTCGCATATTTTTTTGCAAGCTCTACTGCCTCATTTATTGCAATATTGTCAGGTACATCATCCGCATACTTCATTTCATAGATGGCAACATACATAATTGCAAGGCTAACCTTTGGTAATCTGTTAAGCTTCCAAAACTTAAGGTGTTTGCTGATAATTTCATTAAACTCCTCTTTATGCTCACTGACACCCTGTGATATTTCCTTTGCATAGTCACAAACTTCTTCTACATTTTCACTGTAGAGATCAATAAGCTCGTCCATATCACTGTTTGGTGTAAACAGATTTTCAAATGTAAGGAAAAAGCCCTGTTCTCTCATTTCACTTCTTTTCATATAATGTATACTCCTAAAAAAGAAGCCGACAAAATATTAATTTGTCGGCAGAATTGTTAATCTTCAGTTTCACAAGGTTCATCAGAGTCTGACGGCTCTTCAAAATCAATTCCGGCAACAATAACATTTACTTTATTAACCAACTTGCCTGTCATATTCTGAACAGACTCCTTAACAGAAGTTTGCACCTTAGTGGCAACAGTCTGAAACTTTTTGCCCGGTTCAAGGTTAATATAAATGCTGATTGAAAAATCGTCGCCGTCCTGTATTAATCTGACAGGACTCATTACCTTTAAACTACCCTGCTTAATTGTGCTGACAACATCAACGGGACCGTTGTGAAAAGATGAAACACCGTCAACATCCTTAGCAGCATTTATGGCAATTGAAGCTACAACCTCATCTGAAATTACAAGCTCACCCATAGAGCTTTTTGATTGAATCTCCATAATAATGCCTCCTTATTTTTTAACAGTATAACATATTATGAATAAATATACAAGATTATTTTGATTGAATTATTGTAACATCTTCAAAAGAACAGCCAAGCTGACTTGTTGCAATCTCCTTAATCTGTAAAATTATTGTATCTGTCAAATCCTCAACATCTACAATTATGTCAATTTTTTCTGAACTCTCGTTAATGATTGCAAGGCAGTTGTTGATACCTTTTGCCGTAACGAGTGTTTCAATTTTATTTTCAATAGTTATATTATCACTGATTTTTGCAATTTTATCAGCAGCCTCTTTTTGTGCATCTTTGTTTTCGTTCTGCGAATCAACTATTTTCTGCAGTTTCTCAAGGCTTGCATCTCGTGCCGTCTGCCTGTCAACTCGTGCTGATGAAAAATAACTGTTTTCCGTTGTCTTTTCTGTAGTCGCATCAACGTATGTTGCTTCACCAAGTATCTTTTCTTTGGCAGATGAAATAGTACTCACTTTACTTGACATATCACTGTTTTCCCAATACCAGTTGCCAACAACGCCGACTGCCAGCAATAACGCAAAGCATGAAATGGCTACTCTTGTTTTCTTTGCTTTCTTTTTGCTGAAATCAGCATCGGTAAATGGCTGGTTTTCAAAATTTTCATTTTTATTCTTTTTCATATTATCACCTTTTATTATTTTAATTTTGAAACTGATACTCTATTAGCCGGTATATTAAACAAGGCTGTTACAGACTCAATTATTTTTTCTTTAGTAACAATATCATCACCACCACTGCAAACTACTGTAACACCCTGAACCTGAGGCAAATACTCCTTAATGAGAACAGGCGCTTCACCGTCGGATGCATCATAAAGTACATATTCATCTTTTTGATTTATTGAACTGTCATCACTTTTCACCTCATTATTTGTTGCATATACACTTTCTGCAGAGCTTGTAAGTGTAATCATAACTTTACACTCACCCACTCCGCTTATGGACGAAATCACATCAACAAGCTTATTTTCAAGCTGATTGGTATAATCCTCATAAGTTATTTTCGTGTTTTCAGTTACCACTTTTTTATCGCTGTTTTTTGCAAAGACATCTGAAGCTAAAATCAGCACCATACCAATTAGTCCGATTGCGACTATAATTTTTACTTTTTTGCTGTCACCTGATATGAATTTAGTGATTTTTTCCTTAATTTTATTCTCCAAGATAGTACACCTCAGCATTGAATCCTGTTTTATCCGTGATATAGTTCTTTACTTCCTTTTTATCAAATTCATCAAGTATTCCGATTTCAAGGCTGTTAACTGATATTTCTTCGCCATTAAGTGAAATTTTTACATTCACTTTTGAATTTATGTAATTTCCTTCTGTCAATATGTTTTCAATATTTGTTTTGACTATATTTTCATAAGCGCTTTCCTGTGAATCAATAAATTCTGTTTCATCAAATAACGGTATTTCAAAATCAAAATCAGCGTTTTTTATAGGATAGATAAACGAAACAAAAATAAACATTGCAAGCACAATTTTAAAAAATCTACCCATATTCCCTTTGGGCGTAAGCAAAGAAAATATGATGGATATTATCAGTGTTGCTGATATTGTTAAAGTCCATTGCTTTATAAAATCCATTTAAACCACCGTTTTTGCAGCAACAAGAATTCCGATTGAAATAATTGTCGTCACCATAGTAAGTATAAGTATAACATCAATAATAAGAAGTGTATTGCTGAAGGTCTTTATTACACCGACAGAGGATTTATCACCAAAAACATCTGCACAGATTGATGATACCGACAATATAACTCTCCACAGATTAACCTCAATCAAAGCCGGTAAAAATATGAGAGCAATTGCTATAATGCCAACTATTCCAACACTTGATTTAATTAGACTTGAATAACTTTGAATGGAAAGCAAACCTTCACTAATTGAACTTCCGATAACAGGAACAACAGAGTTGATCGCAAATCTCATTGACCTTAATCCAAGAGCATCTGTTCTTGATGCAACAGCAGTTTTAAGGGAAAGAACAGTAACAAATATTGCGGATATTGTTGATATTAATTTGGTAATCAAAGCCTTCAAAGTATCTGTTACCGAACTGATATTGAGCTCCTGACGAATACCTGAGCATATACCCAACGCTAAAAAGCAATTGGTAATAGGAATGAAAATTGCCTGACTCAAATAATTAAGTCCCTGTGCTAGAGCAAGAAGCATTGTGTTAACGGATACAGAGGTTGCTGCACCACCTGATGTGGCAACGATAACACAAAATGCCGGAAAAAAAGCAAAAGAAAAATTTGAGCAAAGCTTTATCGTTGAACAGCAAAGACTAACACATCCTGTTATCCTTACAATCAAAAATATGGATATTGCAAGACTTGCTACAGTAGAAAAGGTTGAAGCGAGTTCACTGCTGTTCATTTCACTGTTCATTGATTTTAAGAACGAAGTAATTATAATAAAGCAGATTACAACAAGCCCTGTTTTAACCGGTGCATCGGCGCTATTCATAACAACCTGCCAGATATGATTAAAAATTTCCTTTATTGATAAATGAGTAAGCTTGTCATAATTGAAATCAGCAATACCCAAATCCTCTAAAAAAGAATATGTATCATCGTCAAGCTCTTCAAAGGCTGATAAATCAAATGAATTCAAATATTCATTGTAATCGTCATCCTCTGCTGCAAAGCAAAGTGTTGGAATTATAAGTATTAGAATAAGTGTAATTAAAAATCTTTTCATTTTAACAGTCCCGACACAGTATTCATTACAGCCTCAAATAAAGGCAATATCATAATAAGTATAATTATTTTCGATGTTATTTCTGTTTGTGAGGCAAGTGCATTTTCACCGCTGTCACGGCACAAATCAACAACAAATTGAGTTATTAATGTAACGCCAAGAATTTTGACCATTAAGGATATATAGGGTTCCAATCCTGCTACTTCATTTGAAATTGTATAAATTCTGTTTATTACATCAACAAAGTCATTTATAACAACACTGAACAGCAGTATTGAGGAACACAGAGTCAAAATGAAAGCAAATTCACGTTTGGTATTTTTTAATACAATAACCAATACCAGAGTTATTAACGATATTCCTGCAATCTTAATCATAAATCAAACAGGGACTTAACTGTTCTGAATAAAGAACTGATTTCAGGCACAAGCATCATCAAAACAACAATAACACCCGCCAGTGTGGTGAACATCGCCTGCTCCTCCCTGCCGCTTCTTATCAGCACAATATTAAGCACAGCTACTATAATTCCGATTGCTGCAATTTTAAAAATAAAATCAACTTCCATTTATCCTCCTACATCAGAATGACTGATAACAGTAAACCAGAAGCTATGCCAAAAATTATGTATAGCTTATAATGCTGATCGTAGTAATCCTGATATTGCTTATTGAGCATTTTAAAATATCCTGTAAATTCACTGACAATCATGATCTGACTGTCAATATCATACATACCGATTGCGTTAAAAAGATTTGAAATTTTTTGATTATCCTGTGCTGACAATGGAGAATTCTTTAATTCAAGACTAAAATCAAAATTCTTTAATCTTTCGTCACTTTTCAGCTGTTTTATGATTTCCTCGGTTTCCGGCATCGTGCTTTTAAGCATAAGCAAAATTCTGTTTCCCATATAAACCAAAAGGTCTGTATATTCAATTTGCTTATGCTTACTCTTAGCTGCCATTAAACCAAGGCAGGATGAAAAAAGGGTTATCATTATCATTCCTGCCGTTTTCAAGCTTTATCTCTCCTAAATCAATAATTTCAAATTCTTCTGTATATGATTTTAGAATAACAATAAAATCAAACTGTTCTGTATTAATCAGTAACTCCGTCATTTTATTGCTAAAAATATCAGCTGCATCCTTTAAATGCAGTGAAACCGCAAAGCTGACACCTGTAGAAAAACTGTATGAGATTTTTTCAAGCTCTTCAATACTGCCGATTTCGTCACAAACAATTAAATCAGGTGAAAGTGTTCTTGTGGCAATTTCAATACCTTTTGCTTTATTAAATCCAAAAAGTGTATCCGTATTAACCCCAACATCAAACTCAGCAGCGATCTCTTTTCGCTCATCAATGATTGAAACTTTTTTATATTCTCCACCGTATCCGTTTGAGATAAGACGGGCATAATCTCTTAAGAATGTTGTTTTTCCACACCCCGGAAGTCCTGCAACGATAATACTGGGCAATTTATTTCGGTATGTTAGGTCAATAATTTTTTTAGCACAATTTCTGTACTCGTGTGAAATTCTTATATTTAATGAGGTTATATCCTTGACAGAATAAATTTTATTATCTTTAAAAACCGCTGTTGATGAAACGCCTATTCGTGAACCGTTTTTTGCAGTAACATAACCTTCTGTTAGGCTTGACATATTTGTATGATAAGAGTGACTGCAAAGCTTGTCACAGATATACTCAAAATCATCCTGATTAACTGATATGCATCTGTCATTCAGAGTTCTTGTTAATACTCCGCCCAACTCAATAAAATAAAGTGTATTTACTGCATAAATTATAATCGGTTTATTTTTTCTTATCCGTATTTCGTTAATCTGCGATTTTATACTTTTATCAAGAGAATTAATGGTGTCACCGAGAAACCTCGGAAACAGGCTTATAAAGTAGGATATATTGTCCAACCAATCACCTCAATTAAACTTATGCATATTAATGGTAATTTATAACAAAATATTATATTGAAGAATAATAATTTCTGTGTTATGATGTTTGTATAATAAATGTAATATAATTTAAATATATGGTGAAGTTATGAAAATTATAAATAGTAAAAATTTTAAAACTACAAAGCTGTTTAACGGTGAAACAGTGAGCTATGCTTTAATGGCATTCTTGTCACTGTTTGTTCTTATTGCACTTAAACAGCTTTTTAAAGTGTTTTTCGGCATACCTGTTACTATCTCTATAATAGCTGCATTTGTGATTGCCGAGGTTATTTCATATCTGCTTGAAAGAAGATTTGTTTTCAGAAAAGTAGTTCTGTCATCAAACATAAAGCAAATTTTGATGTTCATTTTCAGAGCAGCAGTTAATTTTGGCTTTTACAAATTAAGTGATACGCTTTTTGGCGGAATACTGAAAATGCAAAGTTCATTTGTGTGGCTTGTGGCTATTTCAATGTGCTTTTTCTTTAACTACTTCTTTGACAGAACACTGTTATTTGACTGTGCCTATGATGCAAGAAGTGTGAGAAAATCAAAAATATACAAAGCGTTCTATTTAAATAGATTTATTTTATTTGCGGGGCTTTTGGCATCTGTTTGCATTGCCCTTATTTATATAATTTATAAAGTATTTCCATTCGGTGATTCAACGGTTATGAGAATGGATTTGTATCATCAGTATGGACCGCTTTTTGCAGAGCTTTATGATAGAGTTGTTCATCACCAAAGCTTTATTTACTCATGGACATCCGGCGGCGGAAGCAGCTTTTTAGGCAATTATTTTAATTACCTTTCAAGTCCGCTGTCAGCAATCATTTTCCTTTTTGATAAAGAAAATATTTCATTTGCAATTACTTTTCTCGTTTCAGTTAAATGCATTTTAAGTGCCTGCACTTTCACATATTATCTGAAAAAATCACAGCACAGACATTCTTATATGACGGCTGTTTTCGGTGTTTTCTATGCTTTCAGTGCATATTTTCTTGCATATTATTGGAATGTTATGTGGCTTGACGGAATGATTTTACTCCCGCTGATTGCACTTGGTATTGAAAATATAATCAACCACGGTAATGGTAAATTATATATTGCTTCACTTGTTCTATTGTTTTTATCAAGCTATTATATGGGCTTTATGTGCTGTATTTTTGCAGTACTGTACTTTATTGCATATTTCTTTATCAGCAGTAATGTAAATGATAAAATTGATTCCAACAAGCACTTTGACAAAAGCTATTCCATCAAAGCGCTTAACAACAACAAATTGATAAACACAGGTGTGAAATTTGCAGTATTCAGTGTAATATCTGCCATGCTTTGTGCGTTCACTTTAATTCCTATATTTATCATTTTAAAATCCTGTTCTGCTACATCCGACAATTTCCCATCAACCTTTGAATCCTATTTCAATATTTTTGATTTTATTACATCGCATCTTGCAGGACTTGAAACTACTATAAGAAGCAGCGGTGAAGACGTTTTACCTAATGTATATTCAGGAATGCTTGCTGCTATTCTTCTTCCGCTGTTTATTGTTAACAAAGACATTAAGCTGAAAGAAAAAGCAGTGTATATCATATTAATGCTCTGTTTCCTTTTCAGCTTTGATAATAACTGCCTTAACTTTATCTGGCATGCTTTCCACTTTCCTAACGATTTGCCGTTCAGATTTTCATATATGTATTCATTCATTCTGCTTGTTGTAGGATACAAGGCTATCTCAAAGCTGAAATCGCTGGAAATCAGGGATATTACCTTTGTGGGTATTTTATGGGTATTCTTCATCATTCTTGCACAGAAGATGTCAACCACAAAAATGATGGAAACAACAATATATACAAGCATTGCTTTTGTTATAATCTGGACATGTTATCTGTGCCTTGCTAAAAATGGTAAAGCAGATAAGCTGATTACTTCCGCTCTCGCTGTTTTAATATGCTTCAGCGAAGTGCTTGTAGCAGATACACAGGCAATCCTGATTACGCAGAAAAATGAGTCTTATAAGCAAAATTACAGCACTTATACAGAGGCTATAGACAAAATAAAATCCGATGACGAAGGATTTTTCCGTCAGGAGCTTTGCCACCTTGAAACAAGAATGGATCCCTGCTATTTTGGTTACAGTGGTATGTCCACCTTCTCATCTATGGCATATGAAGATTATTCTCAGCTGCAGTACAGTTTAGGTATGTTTGGCAACAGAATTAACAGCTATACCTATAATACGCAGACACCTGTTTATAATATGATGTTTAATATCAAATATCTTCTTCATACGGATGTGAGCATTGCACCAAGTGATAATCTTTATAATTATAAATTCAGCACAGACGATGCAAAAACAAATGTTTATGAAAACAAATATTTCTTACCGTTTGCCTTTGCTACAAATGAAAATATTGAGTTCTGGGATACAAGTGAGGGCAATCCTTTTAATGTTCAAAGTGATTTCTTTAAGCTTGCAACAGGGTTTGATGGTGTGTTTAAAGAGGTTAAATATACTGACACAAGCTACGATAATGTCAGCGGTGATGAAATCGTTCAGAACGGCACATATTGGTTCAGCAAGTATGACGCCGATTCAAGCTACGCTTATGCTGACATTAAGCTGACACCGGTTAAGAGCGGTAATATTTATCTTTATGTAAAATCACCTGATATTTCTTCCATTGACATATCAAGCGAAAAGCTTGGCTCACATACCCAGAATATTGATGAACCATATATTCTCGACTGTGGTTATTATGAAGCAGGTGAAGAATTAAAGCTTTCACTTGATTGCGGCGGTGCAGACGTTACAGAATGTTATGCAGATATTTTTGCTTATACCGTTGACCAGGATGTTCTTGACGCAGGATATGAAAGATTAAGCAAAAATGCCCTTAATATAACATCCTTCAGTGATACTAAAATTGAAGGAACAATAAACGTCAGCGAATATGGTTATTTATATTCATCAATTCCTTATGACAATGGCTGGACTGTTTATATTGACGGTGAGAAAGCAGAATCCTTTGAAATTGGTTCTGCTATGCTTGGTGCAACAATAAAACAGGGTGAACACACAATTGAGTACAGATATACTCCAGGCGGTTTAAAATATGGAATAATTATCTCTGCTGCTGCGTTAGCAGGTGTATGCGGATATTTAGTTTACACTACATTAAAAAAGAAAGAGGTTGATGAATTTTCCAGTTAAAAAACAGTAAAAATTGAAAAATATATATTTACAATATAAGTCATTTGTTGTAGAATATGCGTGTAAAATTTGAGAGGAGTCAATAAATATATGGCAAGACAAACAGCAATTAACATTAACTCAATTCCAATCGGCCCACTTGGTATTATCGGTATGCCGGGCTGCGAGGCACTGACAGACAAAATTGACAAGTACCTTGTAAAATGGAGAAAAACGCAGGCGCAGGAACATGCAGAAACAATTGCTTTTTACGGCTATCAGCGTGATACCTATAAAATTAATGTATCAGTACCTCGCTTCGGCAGCGGTGAAGGCAAGGGCGTTATCAACGAAAGTGTTCGTGGTTACGATATTTATATCATTGCAGATGTATTTAACTATAGCTGCACATATAATATGTATGGAATGAAAGTTCCTAAGTCACCTGATGATCATTTTGCAGATTTAAAAAGAGTTATTCATGCGCTGTCATCAAAGCCAAAGAGAGTATCTGTTATTATGCCTATGCTTTATGAGGGCAGACAGCACAAGAGAAGTGCAAGGGAATCACTCGACTGTGCAATGGCATTAGAGGAGCTTGTTGCCCTTGGTGTTGACAATATCATTACTTTTGATGCACATGATCAGAGAGTTCAGAACTCAATCCCTGATAAGTCATTTGAAAATGTAATGCCTACATACCAGATGATTAAGGCTCTTGTTAATAATGTTGACGACCTTTCAGTTAACAAAGACCATCTGATGATTATTTCACCTGACGAGGGTGCAATGCAAAGATGTATCTATTTTGCAACTCAGCTTGGTGTTAACCTTGGTATGTTCTATAAGAGAAGAGATTACACTAAAATTGTTAACGGAAGAAACCCAATTGTTGAGCATCAGTATCTTGGTGATTCAGTTCAGGGTAAGGATATCATTATTGTTGACGATATGATTTCTTCAGGTGAATCCATGCTTGAAGTTGCAAGCAAGCTTAAGTCGCTTGGCGCAAAAAGAATTTTTGTTTGCACAACCTTTGGTTTATTCTGCAACGGACTCGATGTTTTTGACAAGGCATATGCCGAAGGAGTATTTGACAGAGTATTTACAACAAATGGTGTTTATCAGACTCCTGAGCTGCTGTCAAGAGAATGGTATGTAAGCGTTGAGCTTTCAAAATACACAGCTTATTTTATTGACACTCTTAATCACGATATGTCAGTATCCTCTCTGCTTGACTCTGCTTCAAGAATTGATAAAATTCTTACTGAGAAAGGATTAAAATAATGGCTAAATCAAAACTTAACAAAACACAAAAAATTATTTCAATAGTTATTGCAGTAATTTTGCTGATTGTTATTGCAGGTGGTGCTTATTGTATTTCTACAAAGCAGAATCCTGTTGATGCTGCAAAATCAGTTTTCACATCAAGTGAAAATCAGATTGTCGGTAAATGGCAAAGCCAGAAAAGCCCCGGTCTTGCAGCATTTGTGTTTTACGATGACGGAACTTATGATTCCTATATTTCAACTGTTAATTTTTCAGGTGAGTATGAAATCAGCGGAAATATTGTTTACAGCTTCACTGTAACAGGCAAAGAGCTTTCACTCAAAGTAATTGAGGAAGATGGCGAAAAGTCTGAAAATAGAGATGAAACCAAGTATGACCGTGTTAATGAGTTAAATCAGAAAACATTAACAGATATGCTTGGCGATCTTGCAGGTGATAACAACGCAGCAAACGCAGATTAATTAATTTAAGGACTGACTTTTTGGTCAGTCCTTTGTCATATCATATTATTTTATGCATATACATTACCAAGGCAGGTGAAAAGCTTGATTGGTAATGTAGAAAAAAGATGCATTGACTTAGGTCACTATATTGTTGAAACAGGTGCAACCGTACGACAGGCTGCAGCAGTATTTGGAATAAGTAAATCAACAGTACATAACGATGTAACCAAAAGACTGTCAGTTATTAATCCCCTGCTCTGCAGCGAAGTTAAGGCTGTGCTTGAAGAAAACAAGGCAGAACGCCATATCCGAGGCGGTCTTGCTACAAGAAAAAAATATATTGAAATGAAAAAGAATTGATTTTTATTTTACATAGTGATATTATTGTATTATTAAATTTTAAAACAAATAAAGAGGACGTATAATGAAGCTTGGATTTATCGGCTGCGGCAATATGGCAACAGCTATTATTAAAGGAATTATCAGCAACAGTAATATCGACGGAAAAGACATTTTTGTTTTTGACACATATAAGCCTGCTATGGATAAGCTTAATCGTGAATGCGGCATTACAGCCTGTGAGAACAGTTCTGCCGTATTAAGTAACTGTGATGTTTTGTTTTTAGCAGTTAAACCAAATGTGTTAGGTTCTGTTCTTGCAAATATTGACAGCAATAAACCATTAATTATTTCAATTGCTGCAGGAAAAGAGCTTGCTTTTCTTGAAGGAAATATCGGCACAGAGGATGCAAGAATTGTCAGAGTTATGCCAAATATTAATGCTTTGGTTGGTGAAGCAATCTGTGCTTATTGCTATAATGAATTGGTAACAGGTGAAGATATTGAAATTGTAGAAATGTTACTTTCTTGTTTCGGAAAGTGCCTGCATATTGATGAAAGCCAATTTTCAATTTATAGTGCTATCGGCGGTTGTGCGCCCGCATTTGCTTATATGTTTATTGACAGCCTTGCAAGAGCAGGTGTTAAGAATGGTATGAAAAAGGATGAAGCATTAAAAATCGCTGCACAAACAGTTTATGGCAGTGGAAAAATGATTTTAGAAAATGACCAGCATCCTTGGAAATTGATTGACAATGTTTGCTCACCCGGAGGAACTACGATTGAAGGCGTTACTTCTTTACAGGCAGACGGCTTCGAAAATGCCGTTCATAACGCAGTACAAAAAGCATTTGAAAAAGATAAGAAATTATAAGAAAAAGCACGGATTGATTCCGTGCTTTTGTCCATTTAGTTAAAGAAATTTTGATTGCTTTATAATATAATGGTTTCGGTGGTTATATGGTGAAAGAATATAAAATTGATCTGGTATCAAAAATGCAGAAATATATAATTGAAAATTATGACAATGATGGTTTTTGTTTAAAAAACATATATAAACAAATCAATTATTCAAAACGTCACGCAGACAGATGCTTTAAAGAATTAATTGGGAAAACGCCTAAAGAATATCTTAGTCATATCAAACTATCAAACAGCGCTGAAAAATTACTGAACAGAAAAGATACAATCCTAAATATTGCACTTGATTCTAACTATAATTCGCACGAAGGATATTTAAAAGCTTTTAAAACAGAATTTAATATTTCACCAAGTCAATATAAAAATGGAGAACATTTCATTCCATTATTTCATTACTATCCAATCGAAAATTACTACAATTATATTTGTAAAAGAAAGGACAATCAAATGGCTGAAAATAATTATTGCTTTGTAACATTGGTTCACAGAGAAAAAAGAAAACTGATATTTTTACGTTCTAAAAAGGCAACTGAATACTTTTCATTTTGTGAAGAAACAAGCTGTGACTGGGAAGGATTATTAAACAGTAGTCCACACAAATTAGATACAGCGGCTTTACTGAATCTGCCTCAATTTCTGTTAAAGGACGGATATGGTAAAATTGCCAGTGGTATTGAAGTGCCAATTAGTTTCAACGGAACAATACCTGATGGATATGAAATGGCAGAACTGCCAGAATGTGATATGCTTTATTTTCAAAGTCAAAAATATGATAATGAAGAAGATTACTCCAAAATGATTAGTCAGGTATTTAATGCAGTGGACAATTTTGATTACCAATCATTTGGTTTGGTTCCTGACGACAGCCTCGCACCAAGATTTAATTTTGGTGCAGAAAAAGATACAGGTGCGAGATTTGCAATACCTGTTACGGCAGTGTAAAAAAATAAGCAATCATAAGAAAAAGCACGGATTGATTCCGTGCTTTTGTCTTTACTAAAATAATTCATCAAGCAAAATATAATACTTTAGCTTTTTGTAATCCATTTCAATATCAAGCAATTTTAAGAAATAATCAGATAATTCATTAAATTCAGTTTTATTCATACCTCGTATATTACATAAATTATGCTCTAAAGAGCGAATGCATAAAGCTAAATCCTGCCATTTGTCGGCAATACCAGCATTTTCTAAATCAATAAATCCAACTGTTTTGTTGCCTTTGATAAAAGAGTTAGGCAAACAATAATCACCGTGAGTAAAAACTAACTCCTCTTTTGGCTGATTATTCAAAAGAAAAGAATACAAATCATCAACGCTTCTAAATCCACTTTCACCTATTGTATCTTCTTCAAAATCATCGGTATCAACTAAATGATTATCAATTCTGCACTTTGCTTCAAGTAATTGTAATGATAATCTGCTGTCAAGCGGACACTTATTTATATCAATTGACCAAAATTGTTTTATACCGTCTGCCATTGCTTCAACAAGTTTATGAGGATTGCAATATATAATATCATCAATAAATGTTTTTTCTTTTATGCGTGTCATCAAAAGATAATTAAATCCATCAGATTTTTCAAACTCAATTATTTTTGGAACCGGTAGCTTATCCGCAAGCCAGGTAAGTGCTTCATATTCTCTATCAGAATGCTTGCATGTTTTTTCAATTTTTAATACCATATCTTCAAAAATAAAAACTTTACTATCGGATTCCCCTACTTTATCAGTCTTATATGACTTGTTAATTACATGTTTTTGTATTGGAAGCGGCAATTTATTAATATCCATAATTTCACCTGTCATATATTTAAAAAGGCACTTTCTATACAAAAGTGCCTTTAGCGTTTATTACATATACTTTTTGATTTCATCAACCATATCGGTCTTTTCCCAAGAAACACCGAGGTCTTCCCTGCCCATATGTCCATATGCAGCTACATTTTTGTAAATAGGCTTTCTGAGATCAAGTCTGTCAATAATTGCAGACGGTCTGAGATCGAATACCTTATTTACAATCTCACTGATTTCTTCATCAGTCTTTTTACCTGTACCAAAAGTATCAACCATTACTGAAACAGGCTTAGCAACACCGATTGCATAGGCAAGCTCAACCTC
>CAYNGP010000030.1:0-10400 GCA_964396885.1 uncultured Bacteroides sp.
AAGCTCTTTATATGCAGCGGCTACAACAGCAGTTGCCTCAAGCTTGTCCTCGTCAAACTGATGCCTGAATATATAGGCATCCATTTTCTCATTTTCCCTGTGCTCGCACCTCATTTCTATGTAGAATATGAGCATGGCACTAAACATAATTACAATCGGTATCATTGCTTCACCGCCCCGATATTCTGATATTCATTCGGATGCTGCGTGAAATATATACTTAAAGAGTTTGACAACCGTTCCTTGATATTGTCACGCAGCTGCTGATGTTCACCTTCGGTCAATTCATCAAAAGATTTAACCGTGTCACCAACAATAACGCTGATGCTGTATGTAAGCTCTTTTGCCATATTTCATCACCTTCCCTTTTATGATATTATTTTGAATACTTGTCTTAACACGAAAGTCACGTTACGTGACATTTGCGGTTAAAAAAATTTTTTTCGTATAGAAAATGTGGTCAATCGTTTCTTGATAATAATTTGCTAATTTCTCTTTTATTTCATCCCTTGGAATACGGTTGCCATTTTCATACATACTAAGTGCTGAAACACTTATATTTAACGCCTTTGAAGCTTCATCCCGGGTTTTCCCCTTAGCGATTCTTAAATTGGTCAGATTTTCCCCTATCTGCGTTTTGGATAACAATATTATCACCTCCCTGGATTTTGTCACGTTTCGTGACCATTTAAATAGTACCACTTTTATTTCGGTTTGTCAACACTTTTTGTGACAAAAAAGCGTTTTTCGTTGACAAATAACACGTATCGTGTTAATATTTACCTATAGGAGTGATATTTTGTTTGCAGAAAGATTAACGTACCTGAGAAAATCAGCAAGGCTCACACAACAGCAGCTTGCTGACGCTTTAGGGGTTTCACGTTCAACTATAGGTATGTATGAAAAAGGACAACGTGAGCCTAATTTTGAAACACTTGAATCAATCGCAGATTTATTTAATGTCAGAATGGATTCACTTATTGGTAAATCCGAATTCATTGAGAATAAAAACACAAAGCCTACCGATAACGATAGGCTTAATGAATTTATTGAATTATGCTCACAGCTTAGTGACGACGAGTTGGATATCATTGAAACTCTGATTGACTCACTGCTAAGCAAGCACGGCAAAGAGGATTAACGCTTACGTATTTCCTTAATCTTGTCAATCACCTGCTGCTGTTCTTCAGATGATAGCTGCAAAAATTTATGTACTAATGTGATTGTATCTTTTTGCAGTTGAATGTTTGTTTTGTGTTTCATCATATAAAATCACTCCTTTACCGAACAAACGTTCTATATATATTTATAGCACATTTGTTCTTAAATGTCTACCCCTTTTCAAATAAAGAGTCAAAAATGGGACAAAACAAAATAATTTTGTGCTTTCATATACTAAATGTAAAAAAACGGATGCAGGAACTCGTATTCTTTCTATGACAGACACAACAGCAAATCTGCCTTAAAGGCATTAAATACAAAACAACCTGTCTTGAATTTACAAGACAGGTTGTTTTTTTTGACCTAAAAAATAAATAGTGATAGTCTTATTTTGTATTTTTATGTAATTTTGGTGTAAATATTGGTGCATTTTCAGGATAAATAAAAACAGCTTAAATCCTTTCAGATAAGAGTGTCAATGGTCAGAATGTTCACAATGAAACTATCTGCTTCGTCAGCAACGCAAGACATAAAAACAGCGTAGGACGGATTGCCCTACGCTAGTAGTGGTCGGACAACTCAATGTCCTGCTGCTATGATAACAAAAGATTAAGCAGAATGCAAGCATTATTTTATTGGGATTGGTGTGCAATAGTGTGTAACGGTGTGCAACGCAACGCTATTTTAGCTTAACTCAACCTTACTTCGAAAAAGTCTTGAAACCCTTATAAATAGGGCATTTAATACACTTTAAGCAAAAATAAAGAACCGTTAAAAAACGGCTCTTTTTGGTCGGAGTGACAAGACTTGAACTTGCGGCCCCTAGACCCCCAGTCTAGTGCGCTACCACCTGCGCTACACCCCGATTCATTCTCATTTATTATGCCTAAAAAACAAATGGTCGAGGTGACAGGACTTGAACCTGCGGCCTCTACGTCCCGAACGTAGCGCTCTACCAAACTGAGCTACACCTCGATTTTTTGCTGAAAGCTTAATTAACTTTATTGTAAAAAACTCACAATCCACATCGGATGCAGATTGTGAGTCAAATGGTCGAGGTGACAGGACTTGAACCTGCGGCATCCTGCTCCCAAAGCAGGCACTCTAGCCAAACTGAGTTACACCTCGTCATTGCTTAGATATTATAGCAGAATGACTATCGAAAAGTCAATAGTTAATTAAAAAAAATTTGTAATTTCTTAATATAATGCCTAAATAAATGCAATAACCCTTTTTATTATGAGATTATACTCAAAATTATGACTTATCATATGAATAATTTTACAAGCTTGCTCGCCCACAACAGGTAATCAGGAACATTTTTATCAATCAATTCCTTTACTGCAATTTGCTCCTGTGCTGTAAGATCACCGACCTGTTGAAACATACTGCCCTCTGCCTGTGTTTCGCCTACCGCAATCATGGCTTTTGCATAATCGCCGATTGCCACATATTTGCCAACAGCTAAAGCACCGACTGAAAAATCGCCAATTGCAATTGCTCCCAGAGATAAAATTCCAAAACTGATTGCACCCCATGTAATCACACCTGCACTAAAGCAGCCAAATGATAAAACACCAAGCACAAATAATCCGACAGCAAACAATCCAAAAGACAGCATACCGAAAGACAACAAGCCAATGGATAAAAGTCCAAATGATATTAAACCTCTTGCCTTTAATCCGATTGCAACAACGCCACGGGCATTCAATCCCATTGCAAAAACACCTTTTGCATTTTTGCCTATATGCCACAATGGCATACCCCACAGCGTTTTTTCGCTTTTTCTTTCGCTAAACTCTTTTCTGAAAAAGCCTGTATCGGCAGGATGTGAATTATAATTTATCTCTACCGAGTCCTTCAACAAATAATCTAACGAGCAGTCAAACAGCTCACTCATTTTTATTAATTTATCAGTTTCAGGATATGTTACATCACTTTCCCATTTGCTGATTGATTGTCTTGATACGCTAAGAATACCTGCAAGCTGCTCCTGCGTGTAATTATTTTCTTTTCGCAGCTTTGATAATTTCTGCCCTAATGTCATAACATAGCCTCCGCTTGATTTTGTTACAAACATTATATATTTTTACACTGTCAAAGTCTATCTCTTTTCATTTTCTAAATGTAAACTGCAGGTTGCATTTGTGTTTTTGGCAGAAATAAAAGGTTCGAGCCTTGCATTTTTGTAAAATAAAAAGGACACTCACTTGAGTATCCTTTTGGTGGGAACAACAGGACCGAGAAACTAACCTGCTACAAAACAGTCCACCGGACTGTTTTTCCCAAATCACAGATTTGGAGCAGCTTGTCACAGGTTCGAGCCCTGCATTTTTGCAAAATAAAAAAGGACACTCAATTGAGTATCCTTTTGGTGGGAACAACAGGGCTCGAACCTGTGACCCTCTGCTTGTAAGGCAGATGCTCTCCCAGCTGAGCTATGCTCCCGTTAGCAGAATTTATTATATAATACTTGTCCTGTTTTGTCAAGCATTAATTTTAGAAAATAATTCCTTTATTCTGTCAAGCTGTTCTGTTAAGTACAAATAACCGAAGAGTGCTTCAACACCTGTGGCACAATGGTACTCACCCTCTGTGGCACTTTTCGGTGAATGGCCAACCTTAGCATTTCTGCCACGCTTATAGACGGTTATTTCCTCTTCTGTGAGAATATCCTTAATTTTTTCAAAAGCCGCCGTCTGTGCCTTTGCAGACACATACTTAACGCTTTCTCTATGCAAATCATTAACAGGTCGGTTAGCATCAATCACCAGTGTTTCACGCACCAGCATTTCATAGACACAGTCACCTATAAAAGCAAGATTAAGGGGGCTGAGCTGTTTGGGATTAACCTTTTTATCAACAAATCTCATTACGGCACATACTCAAATTCAATGTCATAAAGTGACACGATGTCACCCTCTTGAATTCCCTTCTCTCTTAATGCTGCAAAAATTCCGCTTTTCTCGAGCACACGCTGCATATACTGCAGTGCCTCATAGTCCTCAATATCAATACCCTTAAGCACTTTTGGGAACCATGAAGCCTCGACAATATAATAATTATCGTCCTCAACAGTAATCTTAAAGCCCTTATCATCCTTGATGAGCACATCAAGAGGAATTTCCTGAGCCTCATATTCCTTAATCGGAGGAAGTGTCTGTAGCTTATTCCACACAGCATTCATAAGCTCCTGTGTGCCCTCTAAAATCGGTGCACAAATGGAATAATAATCATAGCCCTTTGACTCAACATAATTCTTAAATGCTTCAATCTGCTCAGGCTCAGCCATATCAATTTTATTGCCTGCAACAATCTGCGGCTGTTTAGCAAGCTCGGGATTGAATTTCACAAGCTCGGCATTGATTTTTTCAAAATCATCAATCGGATCTCTGCCCTCGTGACCGCTGACATCAACAATATGAACAAGCAGTCTGCAGCGTTCAACGTGACGAAGGAACTCGTGGCCAAGCCCTACACCATCACTTGCACCCTCAATAAGACCCGGAATATCAGCAATAACAAAGCTGCTACCCTCGCCCATTGAAACAACGCCAAGGTTAGGAACAAGAGTCGTAAAATGATAATCACCGATTTTGGGTTTAGCCTGGCTTACAACTGAAATAAGGCTTGACTTACCTACACTCGGATAGCCGAGAAGACCAACATCGGCAAGAAGCTTTAATTCGAGAGAAACCTCCCACTCCTCACCGGGCATACCGGGCTTTGCAAAACGAGGCACCTGACGTGTAGGTGTGGCAAAATGGATATTACCCCAACCGCCTTTACCACCACGTGCAGCAACAAAGCGGTCAGTTTTGCTCATATCAGCCATAACTGCACCTGAGTTTGCCTCTTTAATGATTGTACCTCTTGGCACTTTAATTTCCAAATCAGGGGCTTTTTTGCCGTACTGACGACAGCCTCTTCCATTTTCACCGTTCTTTGCGGCATATTTACGCTTATAGCGGAAATCGGCAAGCGTTGCAAGGTTATCGTCAACAACAAATACAACGTCGCCGCCCTTACCGCCGTCACCGCCGTCAGGACCGCCTGCAGCAACATATTTTTCACGGTGAAAGGCAACTGCACCTGCACCGCCGTCACCTGCTTTGATTTTAATTTTAGCTATATCTACAAACATCGTTTAACATCCTTTTATTTTCTTAATAGAAATATTAACAAAAATACAATAAAAATGCAATATTAATAATTAACTATCGTTTTGGATAATCTAAATTTTCAGGCAAACCGATTACATAATCAGAAGATACGCCATAAAATTGACAAAGAATTTTTAATTGCTCAATTTTTAACTCTCTAACTCCTCTTTCATATTGCGAATATGTAATTTGCTTTACATTCAATAACTCTGCTATTTTTGTTTGACTTAAATCATGGTCTTCTCTTAATGCTTTTAACCTGTTTTGATATGTCATATTATCACCCAAACATAGTTTACAATAATTCATATTGAATTATTGACTTTTAATTCAAAATGAACTATAATAATTTTAATTCATATTGAAGTAGGCAAAGGAGTAATTAAATGTTAAATACCGAAAAGATTATAGATGCTCTGATTGAAATAAAGAACATAAAAAAGTGGACAAATTATAAGATTGCTGTTAAAAGCAATTTGCCTGTAAGTACCGTATCAAATGTTTTTAATAAAAAAAGTAAGCCACAGCTTGATACACTGTTTGCAATATGCAGAGGTTTCGGCATAAATCCTGCTCAGTTATTTGTAAATGCAGTAAAATGTGAAAAATTGAGAGAGGATGAAGCCGAGATTATAAGGCTGTGGAATATGCTTGACAATAAAAGGCAATCCGTAATTAAAGAAATTATAAAAAGTGTAATCATTTAACAGAATAATGTAGGGGACGGGTTTCCCGTCCCGATTTCGGGCTGATGAGGGCATCAGCCCCTACGATTTGTTAAACGATATTTTATATTAATCACACAAAAGAAAAACGAGCTGGTGAAACACCAACTCGTTTTATTAAATTAATTATTTATCAAGGTCAGCCTTAACCTTTGCAAGCTCATCTGCAAGCTCTGCAGGAAGAGTATCTTCAAACTTAGCATAAAGCTCTTCAACACCCTTGAGCTCTTCTTCCCAAGCAGCCTTATCAACATCGAGGATGTTATCAAGATCTGCTTCAGTCATATCAAGGCCTTCAAGATTAATGTCCTTAGCATATGGAAGGTAACCGATTGCAGTTTCCTGAGCGTCTACCTTACCGTCGCAACGGTCGATAATCCAGTCAAGAACACGCATATTGTCACCGAAACCAGGCCACAGGAAGTTGCCCTCATCGTCTTTTCTAAACCAGTTAACATTGAAAATCTTAGGAGCCTTTTCAGGGTCAAGGTTTTCACCGATTTCAATCCAGTGCTTCCAGTAGTCACCCATGTTGTAACCGCAGAATGGGAGCATTGCCATTGGGTCACGACGAACAACACCTACTGCACCTGTTGCAGCAGCAGTTGTTTCACTGCCCATGATTGAACCAACGAATACACCGTGGTTCCAATCCTTTGACTGATATACAAGCGGAGTGAGCTTAGCACGTCTGCCGCCGAATACGATAGCAGAAATCGGAACACCCTGTGGGTTCTCAAACTCGCTTGAAATACAAGGACAGTTAACAGCAGGAGCTGTGAATCTTGAGTTTGGATGTGCACCCTTCTCTTCACTTTCAGCGCCGTTCCAAGGATTGCCCTTCCAGTCGATTGCATTTGTTGGTGGATTCTTGTCAAGACCCTCCCACCAAACTGTGTTGTTGTCAAGGTTGTGACAAACGTTGGTGAAGATTGTGCCCTTCATTGTTGACTTAAGCGCATTTGGATTTGACTTCATATTTGTACCCGGTGCTACACCGAAGAAACCATTTTCAGGGTTGATAGCATAAAGTCGTCCGTCAGGACCTTTTCTGATCCAAGAAATATCGTCACCTACGCACCATACCTTATAGCCCTTGCTCTGGTATCCCTCCGGTGGGATGAGCATTGCAAGGTTTGTTTTACCGCAAGCAGATGGGAATGCAGCACAGATGTACTTAACCTCTCCGTTTGGTTTCTCTAAGCCGAGGATGAGCATATGCTCTGCCTGCCAGCCCTCGTTCTTACCAAGATAAGATGCAATACGAAGTGCAAAGCACTTTTTACCAAGAAGAACGTTTCCGCCGTAAGCTGAGTTAACTGAGATGATTGTGTTGTCCTCAGGGAACTGGCAAATCCATCTGTTCTCAGGGTCAACATTACATTTGCAGTGCATACCGCGAACCCAGTCATCGCTGTCGCCAAGGCAGTCAAGAACAGCCTTGCCAACTCTTGTCATAATATTCATATTAAGAACTACATAGATTGAGTCTGTGATTTCAATACCAATCTTTGAGAAAGGTGAGCCTACAGGACCCATTGAATAAGGGATAATGTACATTGTTCTGCCCTCATATGAGCCGGCAGCAATGTCATATAACATCTTGTAGCACTTTTCAGGATCCATCCAGTGGTTGGTAGGACCTGCATCTTTTTCATTCTTTGTGCAGATAAGAGTTCTGTCCTCAACACGAGCAACGTCATTTTCAGCTGTTCTGTGAAGGTAACAATCAGGAAGAAGCTCTTCGTTCAGTTTAATCATTTCGCCTGTTTCAACAGCCTCAGCCTTGAGTGCAGCAATCTGCTCCTCAGAGCCGTCAACCCAAACAATGTTTGATGGCTTTAAAAGCTCAACCTTTTCGTCAAGCCAGGCAAGTAATGATTTGTTAGTTGTAAGATTTGTTTCCATTACTTATTCTCCTTTAGCAATTGTTTGTAATATAAATGAGAACTAAATCACTATATAGTAACTCACTATAGTAATTCACTTATAGATTATAGCAGATTATAGCAAAAATTCAATAGTACAATTCAAAATTCATTATTTTGCTACAATTAAATCAAGCCTTATGAATTACTTTTGTAGCTTTTATCAATAGGCATTGTGGCATAGGCATTCAAGTTTTCCGAAGCGGTGTTATTCTGTATAAACTCATAATAGCCCTGCGATGCAATCATAGCCGCATTGTCACCGCAGTACTTAAGCTCAGGCAGATATAACTGCCACTTATTTTTTCTGCAAAGCTTTTGAGCCTCGCTCCTTAATTTTGAGTTGGCTGACACACCGCCTGCAATAACAAGCTTGCTGCAGCCATAGTCCTTTGCCGCCTTTTCAAGGTTCGTAATAAGGCAGTCAACAACGCCCCTTTGAAAGGATGCGGCAAGGCTTGGTATATCAATATCCTCGCCCTTTTGCTGCGCATTATGAACGGTGTTGATTACCGAGGTTTTCAGTCCGCTGAAGGAAAAATCATAGGGACTGCCTGTCACTCTCGGCTTAGGGAAAGCGTATTTATTTTCATCACCCCGGGGGCTGAGTCTGTCAATACTTACACCGCCCGGGTACTCAAGCCCCATCGTTCTGCCTGCCTTATCCAGTGCCTCACCTGCTGCATCGTCACGGGTTTTGCCTATAATTTCAAAATCAGTATAGCTGTTAACTGCAACAATGTGCGAATGACCGCCGCTGACAATAAGGCATAAAAACGGCGGCTCTACATCACCTGAAATATAATTTGACGCAATGTGACCCCTTATGTGGTGAACCGGCACAAGAGGTGTATCTGTTGCCAGAGAAAGTCCCTTGGCAAAATTAACACCAACAAGCAGTGCACCGATTAAGCCCGGGGCATATGTAACTGCAATGGCGTCAATATCATCCATTGTGCACGCTGCCTGCTCCAACGCCTCTTTAACAACACCGCTGATTGACTCAGCGTGGCGGCGTGAAGCAATCTCAGGCACAACTCCGCCGTAGAGCTTATGCTCCTCAAGTGAGGTAGCTATTACATTTGATAAAACCTTTCGTCCATCCGCAACAACTGCTGCCGCTGTTTCATCACAGGAGGACTCAATACCTAAAATTTTCATACTTTATCCTTTAATTTATATGTCATAATAGTTGCATTTTCCGTTGGGTTTGAATAATAGTTTTTACGCAGACCCACACTCTCAAAGCCTAACGATTCATAAAGCCTGATTGCAGGGATATTCTTTTCCCTGACATCAAGGAAAACCACATCAGGGTCATTTGATGAAAAGCATTCCTCAAGTAGTGCCCTGCCGATACCAAGTCTGCGAAAGCTCGGCAAAACGGCAACACGCATAATATCACCCTCACCACAGCAAACCTGCATACTCATATAACCGGCAGGCTCACCATCAGCATATGCAATATTAAAATAATTGCTGTCACTTTCTATTGAGTCACTTATGCTCTGCTCTGTCCACGGAATGGAAAAGCAGGCTTGCTCAATCAGAAATATATCAGCCGTATTCTCTTTTGTAGCTTTTATAATTTTAATGTTCATATATAATTCCGTGTGTATTGTTTATTTCATCCATTATCATTTTTTACAATTTCGCAGGGGTCAATGTGGGCATCAACCCGAACACGGACCGATGTGGGCATCGGTCCCTACGATGAACAGTAAAGCATAATGAAAAAAGATGTGATTTTTAATGGGCGTCAAACCAGGTGTCGCCAATCGCTCCGTCTGCTCGGAGCAACACCTTCATTTTGCAGGCATTTTCCATTTCCTCGGTTACAATGGCGAGTGCCTGTTCTGCCTCGCTTTCAGGTGCTTCCACAATCAATTCATCGTGCACCTGTAATATCAAATGGGCTTTCATTCCCTCATCCTTTAAGCGTTTGTCAACCTTAACCATTGCGATTTTGATAATATCGGCAGCCGTGCCCTGAATCGGCATATTACGTGCCACACGCTCACCGAAAGCACGCATCATATGATTTGATGACGAAAGCTCCGGCAAATAGCGTTTTCTGTGGAAAAGTGTTTCACTGTAGCCCTTGTCCTTAGCAAGGTCAATCATATGCTTCATATAAGCATCAACACCGCTGTAGGTAGCAAGATAATTGTCGATATACTGCTTTGCCTCTTTATTTGTAACACCTATATCCTTGGCAAGTGAGAATGCACCAATACCGTAAACAATACCAAAATTGACCGCCTTTGCTCTGCTTCGCATCTCCTTTGTCACCATTTCAAGGGGCATATTAAACACCTGTGATGCAGTGATTGTATGAATATCGTCACCGCTGTTGAAGGCATTAATCATAATTTCGTCATTGGCAAGGTCACTGAGCACTCTGAGCTCAATCTGACTGTAGT
>CAYNGP010000030.1:10410-21493 GCA_964396885.1 uncultured Bacteroides sp.
AGCGTGAATATCCGCGCCGCTGTTAAATCCGTTTATCATCACCGGATCAGAGCATATATGAGCGACGATCCTCAATTCTATCTGGCTGTAATCTGCGTCCAGCAGCAGCTTTCCCTTTGGAGCAATAAAGAATTTTCTCATTTCTCTGCCAAGCTCGGTGCGGATTGGAATATTCTGGAGATTAGGCTCAAGGGATGAAATTCTGCCTGTTCGTGTTTCGACCTGATTAAAACGAGTATGAATTCTGCCGTCATCCTCAATAACCTTTAAAAGACCGTCACAATAGGTTGATTTCAGCTTTGAAAGTGAACGATACTCCAGTATCTGTGAAATTGCAGGGTGCATATCCACAAGTCCCTCAAGCACATCGGCATTTGTGGAATAGCCTGTTTTTGTTTTCTTTTTACAGGGCAGACCCAAATCCTCAAAAAGTGCCACACCAAGCTGTTTCGGTGAGTTGATATTGAACTCTCGTCCGACACTGTCATATATTGATTTTGTAAGAGAATTTATCTTTTCGCCAAGCATTTTGCCGAAAATCTCAATGCCTTCCTTGTCAACCTCAAAGCCTGCATATTCCATTTTTGCAAGAACGGCAGAAAGCGGAATTTCTATATTGTTCAAAAGCTCTCTTTCGCCTGCATCATCAATGAGCCTGTCAGTTTTTTCAAATAGCTGCTTAACAACGGATGATACGGCAACTGTCATATCCTTTTCACCAAGAGAATTGAGATATTCAGGGATTTTTACACCGTATTCAAGGCAGAGATGCTCTAAGTCATAATTGCTGTCACTTGGTCTTAAAAGATATGCAGACAGCATTAAATCACCCTTAACACCCTTGAGCTCCACACCGTATTTGCAGGCAAGACGATGCAGCTCCTTTGTGTTATAGCTGTATTTCGGTGTATTCTCATCCTCAAAAAAGTTCCTGACAAAATAGGAATATTCAGGCGTTTCACTGGGCATAACAATGATTTCATCATCAAAGGAAAAATACAAATCACTGATTGCACCATCAATCATCACAGGGTAAAAATAGGTATCCTTGCCCCTCACTCTGTCAAGCAGATAATCAGCATCCACACAGGTTAAACGGCTGAGTGTTCTTTCCTCTGCCAGCTCCTCCTCATTTTCAACAGGAGCGGCATTGGGGTCAAGATTAAATTTAGGAATCAGTGAAAACAGCTCCAGTCTGATAAACTGTGAAACTGCCTTTTGCTGATCTGCAGGGGTATCAGCATAGCTGTGAATATCCGTATCAACAGGTGCGTCTGTGCAGATTGTGCCAAGCTTTAAGGACAAATATGCCTTATCCTTATCATTTGAAAGCTTTGTTCTGACACCTGCTTTTATATCAATTTCATCAAGATTTTCATATATATAATCCAGATTATGAAAACGCTGAATTAAATCAAGAGCAGTTTTTGCACCGACACCACCGACACCCGGAATATTATCGCTGCTGTCCCCCTGTAAAGCCTTAACCTGAATAAGCTCTGCAGGCGTAACACCATACTCCTCCATAATGGCATTTTCGTCATAAACATCTGTAACTGCCTGCCCCATTTTTGTGCGTGCCAAAAGCACCTTAACACCGCCGTGGGCAAGCTGTAAGGAGTCCCTGTCACCTGTGGCAATAAAGCACTCGTCACCGTTTTTACGGCAAACCTCAGCCAATGTGCCAAGAATATCGTCAGCCTCCCAGCCCTCGTGCTCAAGCGTTTTAATACCGAGGCTTTTAAGAAGCTCCTTTAACACCGGCATCTGTGCCCTTAGCTCATCAGGCATACCGTGGCGGCCTGCCTTGTATGCATCATACATTTTATGTCTGAAGGTTGGCGCGTGCACATCAAAAGCAACTGCCACAGCGTCAGGATTGCAAATATCCTTCAGCTTAAGCAGAATGTTTAAAAAGCCATAAATCGCATTCGTATATTCACCATTTTTTGTAGTCAGCAGCTTAATGCCGTAAAAAGCACGGTTAACAATACTGTTACCGTCAAGAACCAATAATTTCATAGAATCACCTTAATACATAGTTATTTGTATTGTACCACAACAAATAAAACTTTACAATAAAAAAGCTCTGCAAACAGTTTAAAAACTGTGCAGAGCTCATATATTTTTGTTTTCAGTCATCCGTAGCGATCGATACCCACATCGGTCCGTTTTTGGGATGCCGAGGAAGTCATCCCCTACAGAAATTAATAACAATCACATTATTTTAATTCTGCTTTTTATCCTTAATTCTTCTTGCAAGATAAACAACAGGGGTATCCAGCAGGCTTGTGAAAATATAAATCACATAGCTTGACAGGAAGATTGAAAGAATTGTTTTTGTGTCATAAGTTCCCCAAAAAGCAAAAAGAGTAAAGAGCAGGGTGTTAAGTATCTGACTGATTAAGGTTGAACCGTTATTTCTCAGCCATAAAAACCTTCTTTTATCGCCAAATCGTTTTTCGGTAAATGCCCACCATTTGTGGTAAAGCCAAACGTCAAACAGTTGGCTGACCGCATAAACCACAAGAGATGCAACAATCATTCTCGGCGTGTTAGAGAACACCTGTGTAATCGCACCGTGAACGGTGTCACCATCGGCAGGGGCATACGCTATCCAGCTTTGGGACAGAACAAGGAAAAACAGCGAGGAGAACACACCAAGCCAAACCGCCTTGCCTGCTTCCTTTTTACCCTCACACTCACTCAGTATATCTGTTACTAAAAAGGTTGCCGCAAAAAGCACATTACCGAGAGTCTGCTCCATACCAAAGGCATTAATTAAAATAACAACCTCAATATTAGCAAGCACAGTTGCTATTGCCGACACACAGTAAAGACCCATTTTGCCGAAAAATTTATATGCCAAAAGTACCGCACCATAAATAAATATTACAGAGCCTATAAGCAATAACTCATTCATCATATCAATCACCCACTCCGAAATCAGTATTGTGAATTAAAATATCCACTCTGTCGTTATTCTTATAAACAGGATAAAGCCTGTCCATAAACACGCTGATCACTTCTCTGTCAGGTGCGACATCCGTTGTATTAGGGCACATTATATTTATGCAGATTCTTTCAAAGCGGTTCAGTCCAAGCTCTATATCCTTACGCATTGACTGTTCACTCTGTCCGTGTATTCCAAAAAGGAAATTTGCCTCGTCAAAATTCTCGGCAATGACAGAGGGCTCACTCTCTTTAATGCCCTTGTTTAAAATCCCCTCACGAAAATCATAATCAAAGGTTTCAAGCCCCAGCTTCATTTTTAAATCAAAGCCGTCAAATTCTTTCCTTAATGCAGGGATTTTTCTGTTATAAATATAATGACTTTCAAAATGGATTGTTTTAATACCTTTCTCTTTGCAAAGGTTTTTGATTTCACCAAGGGTTTTGCCATCGAGTTCAAACACAGAGCCGCTGTTAATCACCTCCAGATTACTAAACTTGCCTGTTACCTTGCTTAACACAGAATGATTAAGCTGATAATTTTCTTCATCATCCCTGCAGCAGTCTGTGTGGTAATCACAGAATGTGCATTTTTTATACACACAGCCACGGCCTCTGAGCAACACGATTTCCCTTGGATTTTTTTCTTTAATTACACTATATCTTTCCATAAAACAAAAATGCGTCCCTAAGGACGCAACAATTAACACGAAAAGGGCGTAATTCACCCTGAAATGCTAACACTTTCTCCCTTAGTTTTGATTATGACTAAACCTATCGGCAAGCCAAGGCAGGATGGTTACGAACTGCCTAAAAGTATAATAGCACAAAAACACTAATTGTCAATAGCTCTTTTTCTGCTGCTTATATCAAGCACCAGCACAAAACAGCCAACTATGAGCAGGAAGGACAACCCGATATTCACACTGGAAAACACAGGCATTGCACGGACATTGTTAGAAAATACCTGCTGCTCAATAGGAAAAGCCAGTAAAATCAGCTTTGTGACACAGTAGTTAAGCAGTGCCGACAGCACACGAAAAAACAGAAAATCAATATATTTCATACCACATTTAAGGATTGACGGCAAAAGCTGCATATGAATACAAAGTCCGCCGAAAGCAAGATAGCCGCTGATTTCAGGCAGGCTGAAATGATTGTCACCGCAAAGACCGTTTGTAATTTCAATAATCGGTAAAATAAATTTCGGCAATGGTGCAATGTTATTGACTGCACCGAAAAATATAACAAAAGCCGTAATACTCAGCACTGACTTTATGGCGCTTTCAGCCGCATCTGCAATCGCATTGCCAAATGATGTCGGCTCACAAAAGGAATAAAAGCCCTTTTTCATTCTCGGCGCTGAAAAGGACAACGCAAAGCCTGTCATCAATGAAACAATTATATTTGAAGCAAATAATATCACACCTGCTTTGGGGTTCAACAAAACAACAGTGCCCACTGCAGTAATAATAAAGCCACAGCCGCCGCAGAAATTAAAACGCAGCATCCTCGCCGCCTGTGATTTATCAATCTCCTGCCCCATATAAAGCTCCTGTGTTAAGAGTGCACCTGTGGGATAACCGCCTATAAGACCCATAATAATTGCCGGCATTGTCACCATCGGCAGATTAAAAAGATAGTAGGATACAAAGCCGAATAGCTTTGACAGAACATCCCTTGCACCTGTTTTCATTATAAGCAGAAAGATAATCAGCAACGGCAAAAGACTTGGTATGATTGTATTTTCAGCCAGTACAAGCCCTTTATATGCTCCCTCCCGCATTTCAGCGGAGAATATAATGAAAAGCAGTGCAATGGCAAATAGTATGATCAATAAAAAAATGTCCTTCTTTTTCATACTTCATTATATGAAATAAAAGGACAAAATATTTAAAATTTATTAGCTATATATTTATTACGTAGGGGCGGCTATCAGCTGCCAGCCGGCAGATAATATCTGCCCCTGCAATTTAAAAATAATCATTATTTATCTGATAAATATGATAGTGTGCATTGACACCACGCATACATCGTTTTAAAGGCAGTGTCAAAATCATAATCTGCATTTTCACTGCTGTTTAAAGACATACTAAGCGCCAAAACCGCTTTATCCTTTTCATCACCAAGGCTTTCGAGCAGCTCTTTTTTAGTCAAAACAAATGCACCGCTTTTAAGATAATGCAGATTCTGTAAAATAAAAAATACACCCTTGCAGGTTTGAGGAAAATACAAAACATTACAATCACGCCCAGCGTGGATATAGCGGTGGCAGAGCTCGTGATAAAGATTGCCCACACTCAGTTTAACATAATTCTTTATATCCTCATCTGTATATGACGGAATAAAATCCCTTAAACAACCGAAATAATCCTTTGTTGTGTGCAGCAGGTGACACAGCTCTAACTTATTCCAGCTTTTAATATCCTCCGTACTGCAAATAAAACCACAGGATTTATCATAGTCCCCCACTGCCATCAGAGCATTTTTATATATTGTTAAATCCTCAACAGACATATTATCAATAATAGCCATTATATCAATATCACTGTTTTCATGAGCCTCACCACGTGAATAGCTGCCCTGCAGACCGACATACAAAAGTCTGCCGCCGAAAGCATTTTTCAGCTCGGCGGTTAAGTTTTCAATATAATTATCTATAGAAATCATAATAACTCCCGTTAATCCATATCATATTTAGTCAGCTTGCCTTTCTGTGAAAGCTGAGGGTAATCCCACTGACGAAGCACCTCATACGTTCCGGCACAAACAGCATTAGAAAGATTCAGACTTCTTATAATTCCCCTCATCGGCAGACGAACGCACTTGTCATAATTATCCTTTAAAAGCTCTTCAGGCAGACCCTTTGTTTCCTTGCCGAAAACAAGAAATGCATTATTTTTATATTCCATATCACTATGCGCAACACCGCCCTTAGTGGTGAAATAGTAAAAATCCGCACCCTCATTCTGCTTAAAGAAATCTTCCATACTGTCATAGTAGGTTATGTCGAGCTTGTCCCAGTAATCAAGCCCTGCTCTTTTAACCTGCTTATCTGTTATCTGAAAGCCCATTGGCCCAACGAGGTGCAAACGTGCCCCTGTTGCCGCACAGGTACGGGCAATATTGCCTGTATTCTGTGGTATTTCAGGCTCAATGAGAGCTATATTAAGCTGATATTCCATTTATATAAACCTCTTTAATATCCATATTTTCATCAAGAAATACTAAGTCTGCACACTTACCCACTGCTATTGAACCGATTTCATCATCAGCCTGAATCACTCGTGCAGGGTTGATTGTACAAGCCTTAAGTGCTGTTTTAAAATCAACACCAAAGTCAATAAGATTTTTAAATTCCGTATGCAGATTTGAAATTGATGCGGCAATTGTTCCGTCAGCAAGCACGGCATATTTGCCGTTTTTCTCAACAAATACCTGCTGACCGCCAAGCTCGAACGCACCCTCACCAAGACCTGCACCACGCATACTGTCACTGATTACAACTGCTCTGTCCTCACCCAACATTTTGAAGGTATTTCTGAGCACAGCAGGGCAAATATGACCGCCGTCACAAATCAGCTCACAGGTCACATCACTGTCAATCACAGTTCCCACAATGCCTGCCTCTCGGTGTGTCATTGGTGTCATCGCATTATAAAGATGTGTTGCATGGCTCACACCAAAATCAATTGCTCTTTTACATTCCTCAGAATTTGCCGCAGAATGACCGATGGAAATAACCGCCTTTTTGCTGACATATTCAATGAATGCTTTGCTGTCAAAGGCCTCGGGTGCAATGGTAATCAGCTTAACCATATTGTTTGAAGCCGCCATAAGCTCGTCAAATTCTTCTATCGTTGCACCACGGACATATTCGGCATTCTGTGCCCCCTTTTTGCTCATTGCAATAAAAGGTCCTTCCAGATTAATGCCTGCAATTTTTGAACCGCTGCTCTTATAGTCCGCAATTGTCCTTACAATATCAAGAAGCCTGTTCTTTGGCAAGGTCATTGAAGTGGGGCAAAAGGAGGTAACACCGTGGCGAGCAAGCTCCTTTGCGATTTTATCAAGGCTTTCAGCGGTTGCATCACTGCTGTCACCACCGCCGCAGCCGTGCATATGAACATCAACAAAGCCGGGAATCAGGGTCAAACCGCTCATATCTCTGCCCTCACCCAGTATACCTATCTGCTTTATTCTGCCGTTTTCAATTTCAATATCACCGAATTCCTTTTCAAAGAATTCATTATAAAAGGTGCAGTTTTTAAAAATCATTATTCATTTTCCTTTGCTATTCTGAAAGCCAATTCTTCAAGCTGCTCATATTTTTCAAGTGTTCCGATTTCACGTCGGAAAGCGGCACCGCCCCTAAGACCCTTTGTGTAATATGCGGCATGGTGTCTTGCTTCACGCATTGCAGTATATTCGCCCTTGTATTCAATGATTTTCTTGATGTGCTTAAGCATAACAACCATTTTTTCGCTGACGCTCACGTCAGGCAGAACTCTGCATTCATCAAGATATGCATTCAGCCGTCTGAAAAGCCAGGGATTACCGAGTGCTCCCCTGCCAATCATTATGCCGTCGCAATTTGTCTTTTCAAGCATAATTGCAGCAGACTGCTCGTCCGCAATATCGCCATTGCCGATAACAGGAATATCAACCGCCTGCTTAACCTTAGCAATTATGTCATAGTCAACAGTGCCTGAATACATCTGCACTCTTGTTCTGCCATGAACTGCAATGGCAGACGCACCATTTTTTTCGGCAATTTTTGCAAGCTCCACAGCATTGATATTGTCATCATCCCAGCCCTTGCGAATTTTGACTGTAACAGGAATATCCACTGCAGATGACACTGCTTTGATGATTTCACCTGCAAGCTCAGGCTTTTTCATAAGGCTTGCACCGCCGCCGTTCATTGCAATTTTAGGTGCAGGGCAGCCCATATTAATATCAATTATATTTGGTTTAAAATCAAGGCATCTGACAGCCGCTGCCGCCATAACCTCAGGGTCATCACCAAAAATCTGTGCCGCCGCAGGGTTTTCAATTTCACCAAGGGTTAACAGCTGAGCACTCTTTTTATCGCCCATTGTCAAGCCCTTTGCCGACACCATTTCAGTAACAACATAACCCGCACCATAATGAATACAAAGCTCACGAAAGGCTCTGTCGGCAATACCTGCCATAGGTGCCAAGCATATTCCGTTTTTAATTTCTACATTTCCAATATTCATAACAATAGTAATATATCACAAAACAGGCTTTAAATCAAATTATAAATGCAGTAAATCTGCTCGACTCTTGTTTGGCTAACCGCATCTGTTGCAGGGACCGATGCCCACATCGGTCCGTGTTCGGGTTGATGCCCACATTGACCCCTACGAAAATCAGTACATATAAAACAAAAAACGGATTGAATAACTCAATCCGTTTTAATAATCTGATACATTATCAGTCTATTTCTATTGATATTTTGGCATCATTTCTTGTTGCAGCTGCACGCATTACAACACGGATAGCCTTGGCAATTCTGCCCTGCTTACCGATAACTCTGCCCATATCATCCTCGTTTACATGAAGGTGGTAAACAGTTACGCCCTCTTCATTAGGTTCGCTAACATCAACAGAAACATCTTCAGGCTTGCAAACCAAGCCCTTGGTGATAGAAATCAACAAATCCTTCAAAGAAAACACCTCCTGTTTAAGCTTTGTTATTTAAAACAATAATCAAAGATTAAAGGATGCCTTCTTTTTTAAGAATACTCTTAACTGTATCTGTTGGCTGTGCACCGTTAGCAATCCACTTCTTAGCCTTATCAGCATCAATTCTGATTTCAGCTGGCTCAACCATTGTGTTATATGTGCCGATTTCCTCGATGAAACGACCATCACGAGGGTATCTTGAATCTGCTACTACTACACGATAGAAAGGTGCCTTCTTTGCACCCATACGACGAAGTCTGATCTTTACTGCCATTTTTGTTACCTCCAAAAATATTAAAAAATTATTTTTTATTTTCAAACCATTATGGTTTATGAATGAATTAAAATCCGAATGGGTTTGAGCCGCCGCCCATTTTGCCCATCATTTTTTCAGCCATATCAGGGTTAGCCTGCATCATACGACGCATTTTCTTACTGATTTTAGGGCCACCCTTGCCGCCGCCAAACTGCTTCATCATCTTTTGCATTTGCTTAAACTGAGCAAGCAGCTTGTTGACATCCTCAACCTGCATACCGCAACCGGCTGCAATTCTGCGTTTGCGTGAGGGGTTAATAATATCGGGCTTTGTTCTTTCCTCTTTGGTCATAGAGTAAATAATCGCTCTGAATTTTGTAAAGGCTGATTCATCAATATCCTCATCCTTAATCTTACTTCCGATACCCGGTATCATTTTAATCGTTTCCTTAAGACTGCCCATACGTTCAATCTGGTCAAACTGGTCAAGCAAATCATTAAGGTCAAATTTATTTTTGGCAAGCTTCTTTTCAAGCTCAGCCGCCTTTTTCTCGTCAAGTGACTGCTCTGCCCTTTCAATAAAGGAAAGCACATCACCCATACCGAGAATACGTGACGCCATTCGTGACGGATGGAAGGTTTCAAGATTGTCGAGCTTTTCACCTGTACCCACAAATTTAATGGGCTTGCCTGTAACAGCTCTTACTGACAATGCAGCACCACCACGGGTATCACCATCCAGCTTTGTTAAAATAACACCATCAATGCCAAGTGTTTCGTTAAAGCTTTTGGCAACGTTAACCGCATCCTGACCGGTCATAGCATCAATAACCAGCAAAATCTCGTGAGGATGAACGGTGGAGCGAATGTTCGTAAGCTCCTCCATAAGCTGTTCATCAATATGAAGTCTGCCGGCTGTATCAAGAAACACGTAGTCATTACCGTGATCCTTAGCATATTTAATTGCCTCCTCGGCAATTTTAACGGGGTTTTCGGTACCCATTTCAAAAACAGGCACACCAACCTGCTCACCAACAACCTGAAGCTGTTTAATAGCCGCAGGACGGTAAATATCGCAGGCTACAAGAAGAGGTCTGTGACCTTCTTTTTTTAGCTTAAGAGCAAGCTTTGCTGAGTGCGTTGTTTTACCGCTACCCTGAAGACCGCACATCATAATGATTGTCGGCGGATGGTTGGCAATAGCGAGCCTTGACTCGTTGCCGCCCATTAAGTCGGTAAGCTCCTCGTTAACTATCTTAATAACCATCTGTCCCGGAGTAAGTGACTCCATAACATCGGCACCGATAGCACGGTCAGTTACCTTTGCGGTAAATTCCTTTGAAACCTTATAGTTTACATCTGCTTCAAGAAGTGCCATGCGAACTTCACGCATAGCTTCTTTAACATCTGACTCAGTTAATTTGCCCTTGGCACGCAGCTTTTTAAATGAATTCTCTAAGCGTTCGCTTAATCCTTCAAATGCCAAGTAATCAACTCCTAACCCTCTTTAAGGAAAGAGGCAAGTGTTTTAATTCGGGCAACACAGTCATTAATCTCCATTGAAAGGGAGTGATTGAGGTTATATTCATTGATAATCTCGGCACACTCAACAATTTCATCAATGCCCTTTTTCATCTCATTAAAGCGCTTTGCAAGCCCAAGATGCTCCTCCATATCAAAGAGCTGTGCCTCGGCACGCTTGATTGAATCTCTGACACCCTGACGGGTTATGCCCTCATTTTCAGCAATTTCGGAAAGTGAAAGGTCATCCTCATAATAATAGACTAAAAAATCGTGCTGTTTTTGGGTGAGCATTTCACCGTAAAAATCAAGCAAAAAACGTAGTTCAAGATTTTTAGCCAAGCTGGCCTCTCCTTTCTTATAAGCAATGAGTGTAAAGTTATAATCTTTACAGCAAGGTGTATTATACTAAAGAGTACGTAATATGTCAAGCCTATTTGGAATAAAAAATATTACAAAATTTTGCGTTTTTTGCTTGACACAATTTGTGGTGTAAAGAAAATATTTTTTACACAAAATAAACGGCTCATAGATATTATTCTCTACAAACTTCACAGACTTTGAGAAATGGAGCTGAATTACGTTTTATTGCGAGCGGGAGCTGTACAAAGGTACTGCCCCCGAGCAAAAAACGTAAAACAC
>CAYNGP010000031.1:0-21101 GCA_964396885.1 uncultured Bacteroides sp.
ATTTGTTCTTAATCAAGGCATAAAAACGCAGGAATACTTGCGTATTCCGAGTACTTTTAACACAGAGTAAGGGCAAATCACCACAATTTAAACCACGGTTCGGATTTCTACTCATTGCCTAAATCTTAACATAAATTTTATTGTTTTGGAAGACTATTTTTGTAAAACACTTGAAAAACTCTCTATAAAAATGTAAAATGATAAATGAAAATATTATGAAAGGGAGGAATAGAAATGATCTGGACACTTAAAAAATGCTGGTATAGAATTTATCAAAGCGTATTTAAGGTTGCAATGTGTCTTATGGATTGGTCCTCACCGGAGCTTTTAGAAGGCGCTGGCAGTATTCTCAAGCTTCCTGAGTTCATTAAGAACAAGGGCATCAATAAGGTTCTCGTTGTAACAGATATGGGTCTGATTGTTCTTCATCTTCTTGATCCTATGTTTGAGAAGCTTGAAGAGGTTGGCGTTGAGTATGTTGTTTATGACGGTGTTCAACCAAATCCAACAATTCCTAATATCGAGGATTGTAAGGATATGTATGTTAAGAACGGCTGTCAGGGCATCATCGCTTTCGGCGGCGGTTCACCTATGGACTGTGCCAAGGCAGCTGCTGCAAGAGTAGTTAAGCCAAACAAAACTGTTAGACAAATGCGTGGTCAGCTTAAAGTACGCAAGGCTTTACCGCCGTTCTTTGCAGTTCCTACTACAGCAGGTACAGGCTCAGAAACTACTGTTGCTGCAGTTGTGTCTGACCCTGAAACTCATGAGAAGAATGCAATCAACGATACTTGTCTTAGACCTAAGTATGCAGTGCTTGACCCTGAATTAACAGTTGGTCTTCCACCACATATCACATCTACAACAGGTATGGATGCATTAACTCACGCTGTTGAAGCCTACATCGGCAGAAGCAACACAAAGGACACTATCCGTGAAGCAGAAGAAGCTACAAAGCTTATTTTTGCTAATATCGAAACAGCATATACAGACGGTAAGAATATTGAAGCAAGACAGAATATGCTCAAGGGCTCATTCCTTGCAGGTCGTGCATTTACACACGCTTACGTTGGCTATGTTCACGCAATTGCGCATAACCTCGGCGGTCTTTACGGCACACCTCACGGTCTTGCAAACGCAGTTATTTTACCATATGTTCTTGATTATTATGCAGACACTGCATATCCTCAGCTTGCTAAACTGGCAGATATTGTCGGTATCGGCAAGGGTCTTGATACTGCAGGAAAGGGAAAGGCATTTATTGATGCAATCAGAACTTTAAATAAGAATATGAATATTCCTGAAAAGTTCGATTTCATTAAGGAGGAGGATTTACCGCTTCTCATAGAGCGTGCTCTTAAAGAGGGTAATCCACTTTATCCTGTACCGAAAATTATGGATAAGAAGGACTGCGAAGCAGTCATTCGTACATTCATGGCATAATCAATAATTATACAAAAAGCAGTCACTTAGCGGTGACTGCTTTTTTACGTTTTATTTTCAATGTGCTTTTTTAAAACAAGATTTATATATTGTGAAAGCGAGCGGTCATCCTCTTCTGCAAGCTCTCTTATTGTTGCCAGTAAATCACTGTCAACGGTTATACTTATTTTTTCTTTTAACGGTTTCATAAAATCACCTCATATAGATAGTAGCATATTTACCTTTTTAGTATTGACAAGTAAGAAAAAGTAGGATAAAATACTACTAAAATAATTTGGAGGTAATGATATGAAAAAAGTTTTAAGCTTATTTTTATCAGTTGTAATGCTGTTGAGCATCACTGCAGGTATCGACTTTTCCGTCAGCGCAGCAACGCAAAATGCTATGTGGTTTATGAGTGATTTAAAAATTACCCAAGTTCCTGGTGGTGATTATTCTCATAAAGGTACTCAGAATTTTGATGTTGTTGGTGTGAAAAATAATAATATTTTTGCACCATTTGATTGCAAAGTTGTTAAGATATATTCGGGAACTACCTATGGAAATACTGTAGTTATAGAAAGCACGGCAAAAGTTAATTATGCTGACGGAACATGTGACTATATGACAATGTGTTTTGCACATGATAATGATATTAGTGATTTGAGTGTTGATAAAAAAATAAGTCAAGGTCAGGTGTTTTATCAAACAGGTACATATGGCAATGTTACAGGCAGACATAGTCATGTTACTGTAATTCGTGGTAAATATAAAAATGATATGTGGACTAAAAATAGCTATGGTAATTATTGTTCTCCTAACGCAATTAGTCCTACGAAAGCATTGTTTATAGCCGATAACACAAATGTTGTTGACTCAAAGGGACTATCATTTAAAAAAGTAAGTGTTAATGTTACCAAACCATCTGTTACAGTAAAAGCTGTTTCAAATGTTACATCAAGTTCGGCACAGATTAATTTTACTGCTAATAACCCAAGTAAGGTAACAATTAAAACAGTAGGTGTGCAGGTCAGAAAAAAGGGTGATTCTGCTTGGACAACAAAAAGCGAGGCTATGAATTCCAATTATGTTAATGCTGCATCAACACCGATGTGGTGGACTGTTGGTAAGGGTAAAGAGGTAAATATAACTCTTAGTGCAGGTACAACATATGAATACCGTGCTTATGTTGTTTATAACGGAACTAATTACTATTCATCAATCAGCACTTTTACAACAACAGGACATTCACACAATTATAGCAGTTGGAAAGTAACAAAAAGTCCAACCTGTGAAGATTATGGAGTAAAAACATATTATTGTTCATGTGGTGCTACCAAGACAGAATCTATTGCACCTAATGGTCATAGTTATAAAACAATGCCAGCTGATACTCCAACTTGTACTGAGTGGGGAATGACAGAATATAAATATTGTTCGGTATGCGGTGAATATTATAATTATCCATATTATATTGAACCTACAGGTCATATATACAAAAATGTTGTAACAAAAGCTACTTTGACTAAAAACGGAAAAATAGTTAAAAAATGTAGCAATTGCGGAGAGGTTGCTAAAACCACAAAAGTATATTATCCTAAAACAATCAAGCTGAATAAGAACATCTTTACAACTAACGGCAAGGTGCAAAAGCCGACTGTTACGGTTAAGGATGTTAATGGTAAAGCGTTGACACTTAATAAGGATTACACAGTCAGCTATTCTAATACAAATTCAAAGAATGTCGGCAAATACACTGTTACTGTTAAGTTCAAGGGAAATTATAGCGGAACTAAGACATTCTCATATTACATCAATCCAAAGCCGACAGAGTTTGTGCCAAGCAACAAGGGTGGTTTTAAGGCTGTTTCAAAGGGCTTCACTCTCAAGTGGAATAAACAAAGCAGCCAGACAACGGGTTATCAGATTCAGTATGCTACAAAGAAGGATTTTTCTAATGCAGCAACAATCACAATTGCAAACCCAAATACCACAAGCAAAACAATTAAGGGCAGAGCCGGTAATACAAGATATTATGTTCGTGTTCGTACATACAAGAAAATCGGCAACGGAACATTTTATTCAAACTGGAACAGCGGTACCAAATCTGTTGTAACACTCAAATAATAAAGAAAGCAGTATGGTTAATCCATACTGCTTTTACTTTATATATTTTTTAATGACAGGACATCGAGATGTGCGGTTTTGCTTTTGCTTTGTATTATGATGGATTCAACAGCGGCAATGCTTGCAATCAGGCATACGATTGAAAGACCGATTTTTTCACCAAACCAATTGATTAAAAAAGGCATTACAAACACGCTTGCACCTAAAATTTTTCCGAAAAGCGAATGTACAAAATAAAATTTTCCAAAGCGTTTTTTCGCAATAGCGGCGGATATTAAAAATCCTAAAACAGCTATACCCATCCAAATCAAAATCCATACGGGAACGAGATTATGAAATATTAATATTTTTGCAAGTGAGCAGTAGGTCATTACATCTCCTGCGGTGTCTAATTTGGCACCAAGCAGGCTGGCGACATTCAGCTTTCTTGCAAGCGTTCCGTCAACAAAATCTGTAACCCCGCAGAATAAATATATTGATAAAAACGAGGTCGAAATTGTTGTAAAGAAAAACAGGCTTGCGGCAGCGGCTATACGCAGTGAAGAAATGATGTTTGGAATATGTTTTTTCATATGGATACCCTCCTGCTTTTTAATAGACATTTTTTATAAAATTTGTTAAAAATCTACAAATAGTATTAAAATGCTTTCTAACTATACTTTAACAGGCAAATTATTATTTGTCAAGAAATAAATAATATACATATTGTATATAAGACTTATACTGGAACAGAATTGCTTTAATTGTTTGTTTTGTTGCTTTTATGTAATTTATATTGTATAATCAAGTTAGATATAAAAAAGGAGATTACATATGCAATATAATACAAAAACAGATCATTACAAGAATTTTTCAGTTTTTAAAGATAATGTAATGTTCCCGCGTTCCTATTTCATTCCTTTTGCGTCATTGAAGGAGCTTGACGGTACTGACATAAGAAATGAGCGTTACAGCTCATCCATGGTTGAGTGCTTATCAGGTGAGTGGGATTTTGTTTATTTTAAAAACTGTCTTGATATTCCTGCTGATTTTGACACGGATGAAATCGGTTTTGACAAGGTAAATGTTCCCTCTGTATGGCAGCACACAGGCTATGAACCGCCTTATTATGTTAATCAGCGTTATCAGTTCAAGCCGAACCAGCCTGAAATTCCGGCTGATTGTCCTGCCGGTGTTTACAGAAAGATTGTGCATATTGATGATATATCTCTTAATTATTACATCAGCTTTTTAGGTGTTGCAGGGGGCTTTGATCTTTTCTGCAATGGCAAATATGTTGGCTACAGTGAGGGCAGTCATAATACCGCACAGTTTGAGCTCAATGAATATATCACTGAGGGTGAAAATGAGATTGTTGTTGTTAACTATAAGTGGTGCAACGGCACATATCTTGAGGCACAGGATATGTTCAGGAGCAATGGCATTTTCCGTGATGTACTGCTTTATAAAACAGGCAGTAACTCCGTTTATGATTTCGAGGTTAAGACTGAATATATCAGGGATAGCAAATACAAGCTTGAAATCAAGCCATCGTTAAAATTAACAGATGACTGTCAGTTTACTGCATTTTTGTATGATGACGGTAAGCTGATTGCATCAAATTCCATTGAGGTTACACCAAAGGATATTGACAGAATTTCTTTTGACGCCTTGGAGGTTTGTGAATGGTCTGCTGAAAAGCCTTATCTTTATGACCTTATCATTACACTTTCACAGGGTGAGAATATTCTTGAGGTTGTTAAGAAAAATATTGGCTTTAAGCATATTGAAATAAGCGGTACAGTATTTAGATTTAATAATCAGCCGATTAAGCTTTTGGGTGTTAATCATCACGATACAAATCCGAAAACAGGCTATGTAATGACCATTGAGGATATGGAAAAGGACATCAGACTGATTAAGGAATATAATGGCAACTGTGTTCGTACCTCTCATTATCCTCCTGATCCGTCGTTTCTTGATTTATGCGACGAGTATGGTATTTATGTTGTGGATGAGGCTGATATAGAAACGCACGGCTTAGAGGCTGAAACGCTTAAGCGTGGTGCGTGCTCACATAATCCAAAGTGGCAGGCTCATTATTGGGACAGAGTCTACAGAATGTTTGAGCGTGATAAAAATCACCCAAGCATTACAATGTGGTCACTTGGTAACGAGGCACACGGCTACTTAAATCAGGATTACTGTTATAACGAACTGAAAAAGCTGACGGCTATTCCAATTCATTATGAGGGTGTGTGCAGAACAAGACGCTGGTCATATGATGTTTTGTCACATATGTATACGACTCCGTCCAATTGCGAAAAGATTGCAAAGGGTATCGGTATGCCGTCAAAGTATTATAAAAAGCCGTTTTATCTTTGTGAATATGCTCACGCTATGGGTGTTGGTGCAGGCGAGCTTGAACGATATGTAAAATGCTTCTATAGTGCTGATATTATGATGGGCGGATGTATCTGGGAATTTGCCGATCACGCTGTTTATCACGATAAGGGTGAATATGAATACACCTATGGCGGTGATCATGGCGAATTAAAGCACGACAGCAATTTTTGTGTTGACGGATTGTTTTTTCCTGACAGAGAGCCTCATTCAGGTGCATTGCAGATGAAAGCCTGTTACCGCCCTGTAAGAGCAAAGAGAATGAACAATAATACATACACCTTCTTTAATCACAGATATTTTGAAAAGGCAGTGCTTACTGTTAAATATTCAGTGCTTGAAAATGGTGAGATGACAGAAAACGGCGAATTTAATCTTGATATTCAGCCACAGCAGGCACAGGAAATCAAGCTTAATCATATCAGCTTTAACAGTAAAAATAATACTGTTATTCAGTTTGAATACCTTGACAATGATTTCACCGTTGCTTGTGAGGAAATTGAGCTTTCTGCAGGTAAGCTGATGTTTGACAGCAAGGGCAAGGCTGCACCAACAGTGCAGGAAAGTGAAAAGCGTTTGTTTATCTATTTTGATAACGGACAAATGATTTTTGATAAAAACACCTGCAATACTGATTCATATAGGATTAACGGCTGTGAATTCTTTAATCAGTTGCCTGATGGTGATTTCAAGGGCTTAGGTTTGCAGTTTTACCGTGCTCCGCTTGATAATGATATGTATATCAATAAGGTTTGGGAAAAGTTCAGACTTAATAATACATATGCAGTGAACAGCAGATGCTCATATAATACTATTGGTGACTGCTTAAAAATCAGCTTTAAATCTACAGTTAAAACTGCTGCTAAAACAAAGGTTGCTGCAGTTCAGGTTACATACAGTATTTATAGTAACGGCACAATAAAGGCTGATTACAATGTATTATCAGGCGGCAGGGTTGGTATGATACCGCGTTTCGGTGTTCAGCTTGAGCTCAGGAAGAGCTTTAACAGGGTTAAGTATTTTGGTTTAGGCCCTGTTGTTAATCTGCCTGATTTTAAAGAACATGCGTTAATGGGTATTTATGATAGTACTGTAGAAGGTATGTATGAAAATTATATTATGCCACAGGAAAGTGCCACAAGATGTAATACAAGATTTGCACAGATTACAGACGAAAATGGTGTGGGCTTAAGATTTGATGCAGTAAACAAGCCTTTTGTTTTCAGTGCCGCACCGTTTACCCCTTGGCAGTGTGCAAAGGCTAAGCATAAAGAGGATTTAACGGTCAATACCACTTGCATTAATCTTGATGCAGAGGTTATGGGTGCAGGCTCCAATGCTTGTGGTCCTAAGCCTGCAAATGAATACTGTCTTGGTAAATTAAATGGTAAGAGCTTCAGCTTTGTTATGAGTCCGATTTTAGGCAATGATGACAGCGAGGCTGAATAAACAAATTTGACGGTTTTACCTTTGGAGGTAATCATGAGAATTTTAACGGCTAAACAGATTAAATCAGTTGAAGAAAGAGCATTTCAGAATGCGTTCACAGAAGAGGGGCTTATGAAATGTGCAGGTACTGCCTGCTTCAATAAAATAGTTAAGAAATATGGTGATGCATTAAAACATTCAAAGGTTGCTGTGTTTTGCGGTAATGGTAAGAATGCAGGTGACGGCTTTGTAATTGCAAAATTGCTGTGTGAAATTGGTGTGAATGCTGTTATTGTTCTTGCTGATAAAGCGCCGACCATTAAAGAGCCGCTTATGTATTTTAATGAGGCAAAAGAGCAGGGAGTAGAGGTTATAGCCTTTAAGGACTATACCTTTGACTGTGACTACATTGTTGATTGTCTGTTTGGTATCGGCTTTCATGGTGAAGCACGAGAACCCTTTAACACTGTATTTGATGCTGTTAATTCGTCAGGTGCAGTTGTTATCAGCATTGATACCCCCAGCGGTACAGATGCCACAACAGGTGAAGTTATTCAGGCTGTCAGGGCAGATTATACCATTGCCATTTCCACGCTGAAATATGCCCATGTTCTTCCTCCTGCTAATGAATACTGCGGTGAGGTTACGGTTGTTAATATCGGCATACCGGAAAACTATTATGACAGTGATTACGCTTTGACAATTACTGCAGCAGATGTGAAATCAGGCTTTACAAAGCGAGCTAAAAATTCCCACAAGGGAAGCTTCGGCAGACAGCTTAATATCTGCGGTTCATACTTAATGCCCGGTGCAGCGGTTATTTGTGCCAGGGCGGCACTTAAAACAGGCGTTGGGCTTCTTGAATGTGTTTTTCCTAAATCCATTTATCCTGTTATGACTGCTCATTTAACCCAGCCAATATTTAAGCCTGTTTGTGAAAACGAAAGCAAAACCGTTTCAATCGGTGCAATGAATGATGTTACTGAGGCACTTAACCGTGCTGATTGTGTTGCAATCGGCTGTGGTATCGGCAATAATGATGATACGCAGGTTATAACCTCCCAGGTGATAAAAAGTTCATTGGTTCCGATTGTTTTGGATGCCGATGGTATTAATTCGGTAGTGCCGTTCATAGATATAATTAAGGACAAAAAAGCACCGCTGGTTATTACACCCCATCCGGCAGAAATGGCAAGGCTCATCGGCGAAAGCACTGTTTATGTTCAGTCAAACAGAGTTGATGTAGCAAAAGCTTTTGCTAAGGAAAATGATTGTATTGTGGTATTAAAAGGTGCAAACACGGTTGTTACTGATGGCAGACAGGTGTTTGTCAATACCACAGGCAATGCAGGAATGTCAATGGGCGGAACAGGTGATATGCTTACAGGTATGGTCGCTTCGTTTATTGCCCAAGGTCTTTCTCCGCTGCAGGCTGCAAAGTCGGCTGTTTATATTCACGGACTTTGCGGTGATATAACCGCCGAGGAGCTTTCTCAAAGAGGTATGACCGTTGATGATATGCTGTCACTTTTAGGTGCTTTAATGTCCAATTTTGAATAGGACTGATGCACTTGAAAAAGGTAATACCGATTTTATTGATTATGCTTTTATTCACAGGCTGTGAAGTGAAAGAATATACCCCCGAAATACCTGATGCCTTTACTCAGAGGGCGAAGGTTATGTCGGGGGATTTTTCATTTGAATGCGAAATTTGTAAAACAGAAGACCAAGTTATAACAACTGTCAGCTCAACATCTGCCCAGGGAATGGTTATGACCTATGACGGAGAAATTTTGAATTTTAATTATGGTGAATATGCATATGATATTGATGGCAATGGTTTTGAAAGGTCGAATGTTTCAATTGTGATTTATGAGGCATTTGATAATCTTATTTCACTTTCTCAGCCGAATGTTAAAAAGATTGAGGGCGGTTACCAGTATTACGGCAAAACCTCCTTAGGTGATTTTGTGCTTATACAAAATGATAATAACACGCTGCGTTCATTAACAATAAAAAGTGCAAATCTGCAGATTGATTTTGTGGAATAAATTGAATGTTGAAGAGTACATATCGTATCCTACACTTTGGTTATTTCAATAAACCGTAGGGGCGGATATTATCCGCCCGTTTGTTATTATATTACACCCCATAAAACAAAAAACTGAAAGCTTGATAATGCTTTCAGTTTTTTGTTATGTTATTTAATCAACTCGTCAATGTTTTTAACCATTAAATCAAAGAAACGGTCAATGAGCTTTTTGTCCTCATCATTACCACGGCAGCACATGGAAAGTGTCAGCTCCTTACGAACAGATGTAACGGAGAGCAGGGCATATGGCTTGTATTTTACTGCGCCGCTCATAAAACCGTCAGTCGGCTCATTGCCCTCAAGCGCAAGCTTGTCTACCTCCAATATACCGATGTTGCTCATAGCAAGCAATGGGTTGGCATAGCCGATTTTAATAACCTCCTCAGAGGCTGCCAAAGGCATAACTTTGTATCCAAATGACAAAAGCGGCAAACCGTGAAGACCGATAAATCTATCCTCTTTAAACTGATTTGAGGAGTGCACAACATAGTTCAGTGTGTCAAGAATGGTTGTGCCTCTTTCAGGAACACGGCATTGCATCCACGCAGTGTGGTTTGTGATGCCCTGACCGCTTGCATCTTTAATATGACGTCTTAAATCAATTGCACAGGAAATGGAAATGCTTTCGTTTTTGTCAAAGCCTGCAAGCTCATACAGTGAATAAAAATATGCAGTTAAAAGCATATCATTAATGGTTGCACCGTGAGTCTTTCCTGTTGCACGGATTCTGTCAAATTTTTCAGCAGATATTTTTCGTCTTGCAATAAATGATTTATCAAGAATGTTGTCGGGGGTGAAGGGGAAACCGTGGGTGTCTTTAGAATTGACATTTTTGTAAAGGTTCTTAGCCATTTTCTTTTCACCGGCAGTGAAGCCTTCATAAACCGACTCGTATGAGCGTGTGCCTGTTTTTAAATCAACAGGGCTTATGCCTTGCTCAACAAATTTGTTGTAGTTACTGCAAAGCGCCTTCATAAAGTATTTCAGGTCACCGCCGTCCATACACATATGGTTTTCAACAACACATAAAACAGACTTTCCGCTGTGATTAAATACGGCTACCTTCATCTGAATTGATGCGTCCGGCGGAATATACTGCACAAGAAAATCGTTGATTTCATCGTCCAAAGCATCCTCGCTGACCTCTTTAACAGTCAGCACATCGTCGATTTTATAATCCTGTATGGTCCAATATGGACTTATTCTGTTGTCAGTAAAGGATGAATGTAAAACAGGTGCCTTTTCAAAAAAGCACACAAGCACGGTTTTAAGGGCTTCGATATTGATTTCGTAATCATATCTCAGCTCCACATGAACCATTCTGTCATTGAAGTCACGGAACAGATAGTGCATCTTGTCCCATAACTCAGCACTTAATTTTCGTTCCATATATCAATAACCTCCTGCTTGTCCAGTTTGTTTTTAGTTAATGAAATTGCAATGATAACAAAATTCAAAATCAGTCCGATGATAATCAGCAGCCAGCCTGTTTTCCATGCCAGTATGCCAAAGGCTGAAAGAATGATGTAAAGCATTGTTGATACAACAGGTACATAAATCAGTACGTTGATGATTGCCAGCTTTTGCTTTGTTGCAAAGGCGTAGAATGCATCTGCAACAAACATTGCGGCAATGCCGAGAATAATGATCAGCCAGCTTTTATCCAGCCTTAAATAGGCAAGGCAGAACAGGAATACTGCAACGGAAACGACCATAACATCCATAGCCATTAGTATTCTGGCGAAGATGTGGAATATTCTTTTCAGCTTCGTAATTCGTCTGACACCCAAGCTTAGTATATATGCAACCCAAAGCAGGATTCCGTCAGTAACAATCAGCCAGGTAGGGGACCAATCTCCTGTGGCAAAGCCAACACCTAAGAAGGTGATGATAATTACCAATATGTAGGTTATTGAGCCGACAATATTGAGCAGGGTGTTTCTTTTATCCCTGCGTTTTGCTGTTTCCTTTGCCTTGAATTTTTCATATTCATCGGGCAGATTTGAATGTTCACTGATTACCAAATCGCTGAGCACTTGTGCGTTTGAAATGCCTCTCTGCATAACCGTGTTGTATTGCTCGTTCATTTCATCAAGCTTTTTTCTTTTGAATTTATAAAGTAAATCATCCTTGCCCTTTTGGGGGAGAGCAGTGTTGATATAATTGATGAATTTTTCCATTTTTCACATCTCCTTTGTTAGGCATAAAGATATAGATAAAAATTCTCTTTATTACTAATATTATACAACTATAATGGACAGCTGTCAATAAAAAGAGCAGAGGCTATAAAGCCTCTGCTCCCAGACTGTCGTTAAAGCAGTCATAACCACGCCAAAATGAATAATTTTCGTAGGGTGCGATGTTCACATCACACTGAAAACGGGCTGATGAGGGCATCAGCCCCTACTATAATCAAACAATTAAAATGTCGCAGAAACATAAAGTTTTTGCGACGTTTGGCGTTTTAATCCTTTGCCAACTCTTGCGGTACCATCGCACAGCTTCGGTTGTCAAATGATTCATTCTGACTACTTTCTCTCAACATCTGACGGCGTGTAGAAATCTATAATTAAACTCTTTCTACACGCCGAGAGCAGAGGCTATAAAGCCTCTGCTCCCTTTTGTGTAATCAATTATTGATTAGCAACCACAGCCGCAATCATTATTGTTACCACAACCACAACCGCCTAAGCTGTTAGTACCGCCAGCAAGAAGAAGGATGATGATAAGAATGATGATCCATGAACCACAGCCACCGAAGTTATTGCATCCGCAACCCATATTTGAAACCCCCTTTCGTGTTTCTAAACCATCCTATGTCTGAAAGGGGAAATGTGTTACAAATGAATTGAAATCTTTTTAATTTTATTTTTCAACGCTGTTTTTTGTTCTTGCTGCTTCAAGCTCCTTTTGAGCCTGTTCCTTAACCTTGCCTGTGTAATCGTTAAAGAACATAGGTATTATAGTTAGTAAAAATCCTACAGCAGGAACAAGCGTTACAAGTGCCAGCAGCATTTTCTGTGTTTCTATTGACTGCTGGAAGAAAATCTGTCTGCCCTCAATATCAACCAGTGATTTGTCAACTGCGTGGAAATCGCTTTGACCTAAAATCTGACCGAACACAAATGTGGCAACTGCTGCGTTAACCTTGGATAAAAATGTCTGGAAGGAGAAGCAGACACCTTCGTGTCTTTCGCCTGTTTTCCATTCAAGGTAGTCAACAGAGTCAGCAATAAGTGCATATGTAATAACATTATATATACCCAAAGGCAGACCCATCAGGAACAGGAATACCCATAAAATATAAATGTTAATATTGGTAACATTGCTCTGGAATATAATATAGCAAAGTGCGTGAACAATCAGACCGAATACTGCAGAGCCGATATAAATTTGTTTCAGGCTCAGCTTTTTTCTGAGCATAGGGAAAATGGCCATAGCAGGTACCATACCCACGCCGATTGCAACGGTAAGTGTTGTGACAATTGTTCCGCGTGGAATCCAGAAATCATAAGCCGCCTTTGCATCTACATTCGGCAGAACGTTGCCGGCTGCGTCAAAAATCTGGCTGAAATCGGTGTTGTTCTGTATAATCAGATAATTTCCGATATAGTCTGCACACTGATTGGCAGTAACCATAGTTGAACCTAAGATAGCTGCAAAGATAACAATAATCAGCAGCTTATCTTTGCCGAGTACCACAAAGGTTTCCTTAAATGATGGGGTGTGGTCCATTTTTGGAACTCTTTCTTTTGAAACAAAGAAGATAAGAATGGAAAGACCACAGCCAAGCAGTGCGAAAATTAATGCACTGACAAAAAAGCCTTTGGAGTAACCAAGATTGCTTTGGTATAAAATCGGCACAAGCAGAGCAGGGAGTATTCCGCCAAAGGTTGAACCCAGGCGTGCTGTTGAAATAAAGGATGTTCTTTCGTTTTCAAGTGGTGTAATAACAGAAGAAAGTCCCCAGAATGGAACGTCCTGTACTGTAAATGCAACACCCCAAAGAATGTATGTAATCAGTGCCCATACAAAGGCTGCGTTTGAGCCCTGTTCAAAGGGTGCAGTGAAAAGAAGAATAGTACATATTGCAATAGGTATTGGTGAGAATAAAAGATACGGGCGCATCTTACCCCATTTTGACTTTGTTCTGTCAACAATCATACCCATCATAGGGTCATTAATTGCATCAAAAATTCTGCCGATAAGAATAATTGTTGTGCCCTGTGAAAGTGTCAGCCCTGCACCGTTTTGAAAGAAAACCAGTGTAAACATGGACATAAGTGTGTAAATGCCTGATCTGCCGAAAGCACCTACCGTGAAGCATATACGCTCCTTCATAGTTAAATATTTTTTGTTTTCCATTATTTTCTCCTTTTTATAATAGCAGGTAATATAACCGGAGCATCCTCACCTGCAAGTTCCATTTGTTTAAGCATTAAGTATTTGAGCTCCTGTCTGACATGGCGGTATCTTGAATCCTTAATGAGATTGTGCTTTTCATTAGGATCCTTTTTTAAATCATACAGGTAGTTTTCACAATAAGCGTTAGCAGAGTGGTGTGCGTAGCCTGTAATAGCCATATCACGTATTTCATACTTGAAACGGTCTGTTCGTATTGCCCTCGAGTTTGACGCTTCACTTATTTGTATGAATACACAGTCCCTTTTTTCGTCAGGGTTATTAATCTGCTTTGTTAGGTCAATGCCGGAATAATCATAAGGTATCGGTATACCTGCCATTGAAAGAATAGTTGGCGGAAGGTCAATCAGTGATGAAAGTCTTTCTTCACGCTTTCCGCCCTCAAAACCTCCGCCCTTGATAATCAGCGGTGTGTGGGTTGCGCTTTCGTGGCAGCAGCGTTTGTATTCCGGATTTCTTGTTTTGAAATGTGCTCCGTGGTCAGAGGTATAAATTATAATTGTATCATCATAAATTCCCACTGCTTTAAGCTTCTCAACCAGTCTGCCGATATTGTAGTCAAGTCTGTTGCAGGCAGATATGTAGTCGGGATATTCTTCTTTGTAATTACCTTTTAAAAATGTTAAATCATTGGGCAGGGGATAATTCTTGAAATGATCAATGGTTTCCTTATAGCCCTCAATATGCTTGTGGTCATTCTGATGATGCGGCTCAAGCTGACTGACAAACATAAAGAAAGGCTTATCTTTATCTCTGTTTTCAATGAACTCAAGTGCATAATCATTAATGCAGTCTGCTCTGTAGCCTTTGAATTCAAGCTTGTTTCCGTCACCGTCAAACACATAGCCGTCGTAACCATGGGATGTGAATTCAAGCACATCAGCCGCTCTCCAATACTGATAACCGCCCTGTTTTTCTTTAGGCACAGCGGTTTTTTCGCAGTGCAGACCCACACCGGGCAAACGGTCAGATGCAAGATGCCACTTTCCGATATAAGCTGTCTGATAGCCTGCATCATTAAAATGATGAGCTAATGTTCTGGTGTTTTCAGGAAGCGGTATGCCGTTCCAGTAACAGCCGATTTGTGTGGCGTATTTACCTGATTGAAGACAGGCTCTTGCAGGACCACACACAGGCTGGCAGGTGAAGTTGTTTTCAAACTTAACACCTTCCTCAGCAAGACGGCAAAGATTAGGCGATACTGTTTCATTGATCGTATCCCACCTCTGCTGGTCGGAAAAGTAGAAAATAATGTTTTTTTGTTTCATAATTACCCCCTATAATTATTTTGAAATAAAACCGACAGCAGCATTATAAATGTTGATTACCGCAACAACTATAAGCACTGCCGAAAATATTTTTGTGATTGTTTTGTTTGACAGCTTTTTGTTAAGCTGTGAGCCGATAAGTCCGCCAACTACCGATACTGCCATTGCAATTAAAATAATCGGCGTATATTCCTTATACGGTACAAACTGATTGTTTATAAATATTGTAATAAGCTGACTCAGCTGACTGAAAAAGATTATCGCAACCGAATAGACAGCACTTTCTTTTAATGTGAATGAGAATAAGAGAACAAGGAAGGTCGTGTTAATCGGTCCGCCGCCGATACCTAAAAATGCACTCATCAAACCGAGCAGAAGCCCTATTAAGACGATAGCAGCAGAATTTTTGATTTCAAAGCTTTTTATATTTTTTGAATTCACATAAATGATAACAAAGATAATAAAGGCTGCTATAATAACCGCCTGTATTCCCTTTACAATGTCTGAATTAAGTCTGGCAAGTACTAAATCAAATATTTCATTACCGATGATTCCGCCGAATATTGATCCGGCTGAAACAAGCAAAACTACCTTTTGCTTTATAGGTGTTTTCGCTTTTATATGCTTTATGGAAGAACTGATGCTCATGGCAAATACTGCGCAGGTTGAAATGAAACCGACGGTTTCAACACTGTGTATGCCGATGAAATCAAGGAGCGGCTTGATGATAACACCGCCGCCGATTCCAACAATAGCACCAACGGTGCAGGCTAAAAATATGATTATACTATATAAGATGATTGTCATTTTTATTTCCTCGGTAATTATTCGCAAATACAGTAAAAATTGGATTCCCAGGCAGGTATGTATTTGCTGTGTCTGAAGTAGAGCTTGTAGTTTGGATTAAGCTCCAGTATCTTAATAGGCAGTGAGAATAAATCCTCATTTCTGTGATAAGCACATATGTATAGCTTGGGGCGGTATTCCCTGATTGTTTTTTCAGCACCTTTAAGTGCCTGCAGTTCACTGCCTTCAATATCCATTTTTATCATTGTAACAGGGGCGTTGATCAGACTGTCAAGGTCACAAACCTGAACAGGAACGCCTTTGCTTGATAATTTTGAATTTCTGCTGCCCTGCTTGTCAAAAATGAGTGTGTCGCATTTGCTCCATGCACCCATATTATAAATGTCGATATTTGTCAGATTTTCTGTGTTTTTGGAAAGCTTTTTAAAATTCTTTGGGTCAGGCTCAAGGGCATAGATGTGGTCATATTTTTCATTTGTATATGCTGTAAATTCTCTGATGGTGTCACCGTCATAGGCACCTAAATCGGCGATTGTTTCTTTGTCGGTGAGCTTCAGTATTTCACTGTATACCTCATTTTTATTACAGAATGAATTGAAAAGATAATCAACCTTTCCTGATATTTTAAAGTTGATTATGTCAAGGTAGATTCTTTTGCTTTCGTCATCTACAAGGTGATTATAGACAAAATCAAACTTGTCCTCATTTTCTTTGACATATTCTGCGGTGAAAAGTCCGCCCCCTGCAACAGGAACATCAGGAGCAAAAACAGGGTGCTCGGTATTAATTTTTTTTATGTTTTCAAGCACATCATCAAGGTGTGTGGCGAATGCAAGCACAACATTGAAATCATCGTACTCACTGCAGATGTCACTATATTTTTTTACTTTATATCCTAAAAAGCTGTGACCTCTTACAAATTCATCACTGGCAAAAATCTCGCTCACCTTAGCACCATAGCTTTCAAGTGTGGCAATAATCTTTTCAGCACCGTTGCCCATACCATAAACTGCAATGGGCTTGTTATCGCGAACAAGATAGTCCCAAATGTTCTCTTTTTCCTTAAGCAGATCAAGCATAATAATCACCTGTATATCATTATAGCACATATTACAAGACTTTACAAACCAATAATTTTATTATATAATATCTAATAAATATTTATTATACACTGGAGGGATTTGCCTAAATGGGCATAGGTCTTAGAAGGCTTTTTAAAAAGGAAAGCTCCACAGAGGAAGAAATCAAACAGCTTGTGGAGGGCGACGAAAATGTTGGTGAGCTTGAAAAAAATCAAAGAGAAATGATTAACAACATTTTTGAATTTGATGATTTGAATGCAGGCGATATCATGACACACAGAACAGATATTGATGCTGTTGATATAAATGATTCAATTGAAATGGCTGTTAAGCTTTCAATTGACGAGGGAAGATCAAGAATTCCTGTTTTTAAAGAGGATTTAGATAATATTTGCGGCATAATATATGTAAAGGATTTGCTCAAGTTTGTCGGCACGAAAATCACAAGTGATGACAAATTAACGGATTATATCCGCAAGCCGCTTTTTGTGCCTGAAACAATACCTTGCGGAAAGCTTTTTGCACAGATGACCGAGGCAAGAACCATGATGGCAATCGTTGTGGATGAATACGGCGGTACTGCAGGACTTGTGACAACAGAGGATGTTATGGAATGTATTTTCGGTAATATCCGTGATGAATACGACAATGAAGAAGAACAGGTAACAAAGATTGACGATAAAACCTATACCTTTGACGGAATCAGTGATATTGATGATGTCAGTGAGGTTTTGGGTGTTGAATTCCCTGAGGGTGACTATGATACCCTTGCAGGCTTTGTTATTAATCTTCTCGGCTTTCTGCCTACCGGTGAAAATACGGAGCAGGAGGTTTGTACCTACGATGGCTTAACCTTTACTGTTTTAGAGGTAAGCGACAGACGAATTGAAAAAATAAAAGTAGTGAAGAATAATGATTGAACAGATAATTGAGTTTGAAGCACTGGAGCAGGCGGTAAGTCTGTTCGGCAGCTTTGATGAAAATATAAAGTTAATCGAAAAGGAATACAGTGTATCCATAATATCACGTGGTACCGATTTAAAGGTAGTGGGTGATGCCGAGCATGTTTCAAAGGCAACAAGGGCACTGAACTCAATGCTTATGCTGATAAGCAAGGGGGAGAGTCTTACCAATCAGAATGTAAGGTATGTGCTGTCACTTGTTAATGAGGGCAATGAGGACAAGCTCAGTTCAATGAGCAGTGACTCAATCTGTATTACCTCAAAGGGCAAGCCGGTTAAGCCAAAAACACTTGGCCAGAAGAAGTACTGCGAAGCCATAAGAAATAATACCATAACCTTTGGTGTAGGCCCTGCAGGAACAGGTAAAACCTATCTTGCTGTTGCAATGGCAGTTACTGCATTCAGAGCAAAAGAGGTCAACAGAATTATTCTGACTCGTCCTGCTGTCGAGGCAGGCGAAAAGCTTGGCTTTCTTCCGGGTGATTTGCAGAGCAAGGTTGACCCATATTTAAGACCGCTTTATGATGCACTTTTTGATATGCTTGGTGCTGAGAATTTTCAGCGCTGTCAGGAGCGTGGTGCAATCGAAGTTGCACCTCTTGCCTATATGAGAGGCCGTACCCTTGATGACAGCTTTATTATTCTTGACGAGGCTCAGAATACCACACCTGAGCAGATGAAAATGTTTTTAACCCGTCTTGGCTTTGGGTCAAAGATGGTTATTACAGGTGATATTACACAGATAGATTTGCCTGATGGTAAAAAGTCAGGGCTTAAAAAGGTTCTTAAAATTCTTAAAGACATTGATGATATTGCGACCTGCCGATTTAATCAGAAGGATGTTGTCCGCCATAAGCTGGTGCAGGATATTGTTAATGCTTACCAAAAATATGAGGAGGGAAAGTAATGGATACCGTAAAAGTAATGATTTCAAATGAACAGAAAAAAGTAAAGATTCCCACAGGTATCAGATTGTTAATCAGACGCTGCTGTCACGCTGTTTTGGCACTTGAAAAATTTGAAGGTTCAGCAGAGGTCAGTGTTACCTTTGTTGACAATGAACGAATTCACGAGCTGAATAATCAGTACAGAAATATTGACAGAGAAACAGATGTGCTGTCATTCCCTCTTGGTGAAAACGGTGTTTATGACACGAACCTTGACACAGGTGCAAAAATGCTTGGTGACATCGTTATTTCTATTGAAAAGGCAGTGGAGCAGGCAGGACTCTATAACCATCCGCTGCAAAGAGAAATAGGCTTTCTGACCGTACATTCCATGCTACACCTTCTTGGCTATGACCACGAAGCAGGCGGACTTGAGGAAGTGCATATGCGTGAAAAGGAAGAAACAGTACTTACACAAATCGGATGGAAGCGCAGCAACAGCTACTATATGGGTGACGAATAATGACAAAAACAGCCTTTATTGCCATTGTGGGCAAGCCCAATGTGGGCAAATCTTCAATACTTAATAAAATTCTCGGTCAGAAAATTGCTATCGTTTCATCAAAGCCTCAGACCACAAGAACTAAAATTATGGGTGTTCTTACTGAGGATGAAACGCAGCTTGTTTTCACAGATACACCGGGTTTTCATATTGCACATAACAAGCTTGGCGAAAAAATGAACGAGGCTGTTGGTGACACCGTTGGCGGTGTTGATGCCTGTCTGTTTATTGTTGAACCAAAGGGCAAGCTCAATGAACAGGAGCTGCAGCTTATTGAAATGTTCAAAAAGCAGAAATGCCCTGTTATTCTTGCAATCAATAAAATTGATATGATTGCCGATAAAAGAGAACTGCTTGAAAGAATTGTTGAGATTAATTCAATGTTCGATTTCACCGCAGTTGTTCCTGTCAGTGCTACAGAGGGTGACCACGTTGATGAGCTTGTTGACGAGCTTAAAAAGCTTGCCTTTGACTCACCGCACTTTTTCCCTGATGATACACTGACCGACCAGCCGGAGCGTGTGCTGGCGGCTGAAATCATCCGTGAAAAAATCTTAAGATTAATGGATAAGGAAATTCCGCACGGTATTGCTGTCGCAGTTGAAAAAATGCGTGAGCGTGATGACAAGGATATACTTGATATTGAAGCTACAATCTATTGCGAAAGGGAAAGCCACAAGGGTATGGTTATCGGCAAAAACGGTGCGATGCTCAAAAAGGTTTCAACCTTTGCAAGGCAGGATTTAGAAAGCTTTTTCCAGATTAAGGTTAATCTTCACTGCTGGGTTAAGGTTAAGCTTGACTGGAGAAATCGTGAGGGCTTAATCCACAATTTCGGATTGGATTAATTTAACATAACTAATTGCACCGCCATAGTATAAAATAACTGTGGGGTGTTATTTATGGATGATAAATGGAAAGAATTCTGGAGCAGCGGCTCTGTTAACGATTATTTAAGTTATAAGGAAAATGAAAAGGTGAGTGATGATGGCAACCACTACCAAGGGCTTAGTAATAAGGGAACAGACAATAGGGGAGAGTGACCGTTTAGTTACTCTCCTTACTGCTGATTATGGGCTTGTTCGTGCCTTTGTTCGTGGTGCAAAGCAGATTAAAAACAGGCTTGCCTCATCAACATCACTTTTTGCGTACAGTGATTTTTCGCTTTATCGAGGAAAAGATGCTTTTGTAGTTGACAATGCCACGCCTATTGAGGTGTTTTTTGATTTAAGGTTTGATATTGTTAAGCTGTCACTTGCTCAGTATTTTGCACAGCTTGCCTATGAAGTGGGTGAAGAGGAGCAGCCCGCAGCCGAAATGCTTTCGGTTATGCTCAATTCACTGTATCTGCTTTGCAACAGCAGCAAGGATATAAGGCTGATTAAGTCAGCAGTTGAGTTCAGGTTACTGTCCCTTGGCGGCTATATGCCAAGTATTTTAGCCTGTGCCAGATGCTCTACATATGAAACGGATTTAATGTATTTTGATACGATGAATGGCTTGATTTATTGTGAAAACTGTGGTGTTACGGGCTCAACACCATGCCCCAAAAATGTTATAACTGCCATTCGGTTTATTTGTCTTACCGAGCCTAAAAAGATTTTTTCATTCTCACTCAGTGAGGAAAATCTTAACCTATTATGTGACATCAGCGAAAAAT
>CAYNGP010000032.1:0-20405 GCA_964396885.1 uncultured Bacteroides sp.
AGTTTTTGACCTGTTCCAGAAGGAATACAGAGATGTATGCGGTCTTTAAAGATTATTAAACTATAAAATCAGAGAGGAAAAGAACGAGGCTGATTATCTCACAACCGTTCATTTCAGCGGTGAAATTAAGTATAAGGACAATGAGCCTGTAAAAATTGAAGGCAACGGCTCAGGCCCTATCGGTGCATTTTTCTCAGCAATTCAGGCAATCGGCATTACCGATTATGAATTTGTTGATTACAGCGAGCACGCGATTTCTGTAGGCAGTGACTCAAAGGCAATCAGCTACATTCACCTTAAAAACCCACAGGGCGAGGATGTATTTGGTATCGGTGTCAGCCACAATATCAGCTACGCATCCATGAAAGGCATTGTATGTGCCATCAATCGTGATCAGGAAGACACAATGCGTGATGACACTATGCCCGGTATTTTTGATGTTTGCTAATCTAAGTTGGAGGAATAACAATTATGAACAACTATAAAATTACAGTATTAAAGGGTGACGGAATCGGCCCTGAAATTGTTGACGAATGTATAAAGGTGCTTGACAAGGCAGGCGAAAAGTTCGGCTTTAAGCTTGATTACGATTATCAGCTTTTAGGCGGTGCTGCAATTGACGCAACAGGTGTTCCCTTCCCTAAGGAAACAGAGGTATCCTGCAAGGCAAGCGATGCAGTTCTTCTCGGCTCTGTAGGCGGTCCTAAGTGGGACACTCTGCCAAGCGAAATCAGACCTGAAAAGGGACTGCTTGCAATCCGTGAGGCACTTGGTCTTTTTGCAAATCTTCGCCCTGCAAAGATTTTTGCTCCGCTTAAATCTGCATCTCCTATTAAAGAGGAAATCATCGGTGATGAGCTTGACATCCTTATTGTAAGAGAGCTTACAGGCGGTATTTATTTTGGTGACAGAGCAACCTATGAGGAGAACGGTGTTGTTGGTGCATATGACACGGAGCGTTACACCTATCCTGAAATCAAGAGAATTGTTGTTGCAGGCTTTGAGTACGCTATGAAGAGAAACAAGCGACTCACCTGTGTTGTCAAAGCTCTGGAGAAAGGTTATGGAAGAAACCTCAAAGGATTACCCCGAGGTTGAGGTTTCCTATATGTATGTTGACAACTGTGCAATGCAGTTAGTACGCAATCCAAACCAGTTTGACACAATCGTTACATCCAATATTTTTGGTGATATTCTTTCTGACGAGGCTTCAATGATCAGCGGTTCAATCGGTATGCTTGCATCAGCATCACTGGCTGAGGGCACATTCGGTATGTATGAGCCGATTCACGGCTCTGCACCTGACATTGCAGGTCAGGGCAAGGCTAATCCGCTGGCAACAATTCTTTCAGGTGCAATGATGCTCAGATATTCACTCAACGAAAGTGAAGCAGCAGATGCTATTGAAAAGGCAGTTGACACTGCTTTGACTAAGGCAAGAACACCTGATATTGCTGAGGACGGACTTGAAACCGTTAACACAGCACAGATGGGTGACATTGTAGCAGACTTATTATCATAACAATATATACAATCGGGGCTCTTGAATAAGAGTCCCGATTTTTTTAGTATTTGAAAGGAGAATGAACTTATATGCGTGACTGGAACAGTGAACAATATTTAAAATTCAAAAAGGACAGAACACAGCCGTCTATTGATTTGGCAAACAGATTAAACACGAATCATCCGCAAAGAATAATTGACATCGGCTGCGGACCGGGAAACAGCACAGCAGTTTTAAAAAAGCGTTATCCTGACGCATATGTGCTTGGTGCGGACTTTTCACCGAATATGATAGAAAAGGCAAAGGCTGATTATAACGATATTGATTTTATGATTTTTGATGCAACCAAGGATTTTGAAAAGCTTAACGGTCAGTTTGACATCGTTTTTTCAAACGCTTGTATTCAGTGGGTGCCGAATCACAAAAAGCTCCTTGGAGATATGATGCGCATTTTAAACCCAAAGGGTATTATGGCGATACAGGTTCCTGTTAACTTTGAGGAGCCGATACACAGAATTATTACTGAATTAGTTACAGACAAAAAGTGGTCAGATTATTGTACGCCGAGAATATTTCATACCTTGACGGAAGGTGCATATTTTGACATTTTATCACAGCTCACTGATAAATTTGAAATATGGAAAACTGTTTACTGCCACAGAATGCCGTCACACCAAAGCATTATTGAATGGTACAAATCAACAGGAATGAAGCCATATCTTGATGCACTTGATGATGAAATGCAAAAAGAATTTATTGCAGATGTTATGACTGAAATAAAAAAGGCATACCCTGTTCAGTCCAATGGTGAAATTATTTTCAGATTTCCAAGACTTTTTATGCTGGCAGAAAAGGAATAATATAAAATGCAAAGGGCTATCTCATATCGAGATAGCCCTTGATTTTTCGTGCGATGCGGTCATCGCATATTACTTAGTCATTTAGTCCATTAAACCAATTGACTGAGCGTATTGATATGTCTGCTCATTCTCAGGATAAATATAGAGTTCATCGCTTCCTATTTTTTCGTGATAATCCTCACTGTCGGCAGTTAATTTATCCAGCTCTTCTATACTTAAGGCTCCATAATATTCACGGTCCTTATCACTGACATTCGGATAAAAATATGTCATATAAACCCAGTGCTCATCCGTAGGCTCATAATTGAAATCCTCATCTTCTGTATCAACAATCTTATCATCATAATAATAAACATCACGGTCACTATACAAATCGACATAGTAGCCTGTATACTTACTAAGATAATCAATGAATTCCGACTTAACGGTATTATTTAATAAATCCTCTTTATAAGCACTTAATAAGCCCTCAAGCTCCTGCTGCGTTAATGCTCTGGTTTCTCTTTTTGAGTTACCGCCATTGTTATAAACATCACGATTATAAACAGCATAAAGCAAATCGTCATTATTTATTGAGGTAACACCGAACTGACCAAGAGCCTCCTCATTTTTCATAAGTGCAATCATTTCTTCTAAAATCATTTTTGCAGGAACTGCATATCTTCTTTTAACCGTTTTGCCGTTCTTTAAATGATAGATTATTTTGCATTCATAGCTGTTTACATATTCATAATTATAATCCATCATATCTCCCCAGGAATCGGAATTGAGCGCCTTACCCTTTTTAATGGTTTCATCATCAACTATTTTTTTGTGAAGGGCTATAGCATTTTCAATATTTTCGGCAGTGGTGAATTTATATGAACCGCTCTCTTCAAAATCATAGGACGGCAACGGATTCGCATAGAAGCTGAAAGTCGTATAGTTAATAATGTCCATATAGCCGTCAACCAATTCAACACTTTCAACTTCCTCTGCATCAGGAACATATTTCACATAATTATTATAATTCGGCAAGCTTACCACGGCAGCAAACACAATACATACCACACTGCTGATTGCAAGAGTGATAAGCGTGTTTTTAGTGAAAACCTTTTTGTAGAAAACAGCACTGAAAATCACTGTCGCAATGACTGCAAAAACAATAGCTACAGGCACAAACAATGCAAATTTCATATTGGCTGCGGTCTGCATAAACTCGGCAGCCACAACAAATGAAAGGAATACAAACGGAATAACCTTGCCTGCAGGGGTGAACTCTGCAATCTCTGCTTTTCTGTTTTTGAACACATAATAACTGCCAAAGAAAAGGGCCAAGCTTTCAATCGCATAAACAAGAAACATTGTTAAATATTGACCTGTGCTCACCTCATAATTCAAGCCATCAAGCATCAGCATAGAAAGGCTTTGAACAGGATGAACAATGGTGAGCGGATAGGATTTAACATATGCACCCCATATGGTATTCATCACATCCACAATTCCGTTTGTAACACACATTGGTGCAAACAGAGCAATCACAGCCAGGAAAAAATAATGTATTCTTCTGCCTGAGAGCACTGCACAGAAAATGAAAACCGAATAAATGCAGATAACTCCAAAAATAACCGGAATCAATAATTTAAGAAGCATTAAAAAATCTAAGGTATAAGTAATCAGCTTTGTTGAGGCTGAAAGCAGTATAACGCTGTGAATACATACTGCCAGCAAAATCGGCACTACATTTAATAACACGCCAAGCAAATATTTTGCTGCGAAATATTCACTGCGTTTGATTGGCATGGCAAAGAATGTGTCACAGGCTCTTTTGCTGTAGATTTCCCTAAACATCTGCATTGCAAGAAACAGACTGAAAATAATGCAGACTGCACCAAGGCTGTTTGCAAGCACAAAGCTATCCTCATGAAGCGAATACTTTGTGGTTTCAAGCACATATCTGGTATTATCAATAATCGTATTTGCAGCAGCGTAAATGGATGCAAAAATTGAAATAACAGTTAAAACAATTGCACCCGGCAGCTGCTGCTTAAAGGTTTTGCTGAAAGCTGCTTTAAAGCCGCCCTTATAATTTAAGGTTGTTGATGTCATAACCTGCCACCTCCATTTCACTGATAAATAACTCCTCTAATGTAAGCGGTAAGCTTTCCACATAAACAGGAGCCTTGCTGTTAATCAAGCTGTCAATCACATTCTTATCGCCCTTGACCGTTATTTCAATCATTTTGCCTTGTCGTGATTCCTTTGTGATATTCAGCTGTGCTTTGATTTCGTTATAGCTTTCATCCTCCATAACAAACTGGTATCTGTAAAGGCTCATCTGCTCGCCGTCAATATCACTTTCAAAAAGAATACCGCCCATATGGAGCAGACCGATATGGTCGCAAAAGCCCTCAAGCTCTCTTAAATTATGGCTGGCAATCACTACTGTTGCACCTGTTTTGTCAACATAGTCAATGAGTATCTTTTTAACAAGCTCACGGATAACAGGGTCAAGTCCATCAAATATTTCATCAAAAAAGATGTATTTGGGATTATAGGATAATGCAAGAATAATCGCTGACTGACGCTGCATACCCTTACTCATTGATGCAATTTTTTGAACGGAGGATATCGGGAATATCTGCTTTAGTTCACTATATCTGTTGTAATCCCAGCCGGGATAAATGGAGCTGTAATACTTTGCTGTGGAATCAAGCGTTGCACCCGGATAGAAATAAGGAAAATCCGAAACAAAAGCACACTGACATTTGATAACAGGATTTTCAAAGGGTGCAACACCATCAATTGTTACATTGCCGTTGTCAGGTCTGAAAACACCTGCCAGTATACGAAGAAGTGTTGACTTACCTGCACCGTTTGAACCCACAAGACCGAAAACCGAGCCCTCACCGATAGTAAATGAAATATTATCAAGTGCCTTTTTCTCACCGAAAAGCTTAACAGCATTTCTAATTTCAATCATTTTGATCCCCTCCCCATAAATTATTAATCATTTCAATGATTTCTTCTTTTTTTAAGCCGCAGCTTTTTGACTCCAAAAGCAGATTTTTAAGCTGTTCTTCAATCAGCTTTTTGATTTTATCGGTATTATTTACACTGACATAAACACCCTTGCCGCCAATGGTATAAATCACCTGCTGCTGTTCAAGCTCCTTATAAGCCTTAGCAACTGTGTTTGGGTTAATGCCAAGCTCACAAGCCATTGCTCTCACCGACGGCAGCGAGCTGTTAATGTCATAAACACCAAGATTAATAAGCTTGATAATCTGCTTTTCAAGCTGAAGATAAATCGGCTCACGGCTTCTTGTATCAATATTAATCATTGCTCATATTCCTAATCCTTCCCCAGTTGTATTAACTGTATTATTACGCTTAGTACAATTTCTTTATAACATATATTTTTGAAAGTGTCAATAGACTTTATAAATTGTTTATGTTATAATCTGCTTGGGTGATGATATGAATATTAAAAATAAAATTAACGGTACGATACAAAAGATAATTGACAAAATCTCAGGAAGCGGCGTTATGCAGGATGAAAACTCAGCAAACGGTGAAAAATTTATATTTCCCGATATGCCTGAGGCTGCACTGAAAACAGCCGAAGAAGGCACTGTTTTGTTAAAAAACAATGGTGCTCTGCCTTTAAATATAAATGAAAGCATTGCTGTTTTCGGCAGATGCCAGATAGACTATTTTTATGTAGGCTACGGCAGTGGCGGTGATGTTCACCAACCATACGAAATCAACTTAATTGACGGATTGAAAAACAATCACGTTAAGCTGAATGAAAAGCTGCTTGATATATACACAGACTGGTGCAAAAACAACCCCATTAACCACGGCTTTTGGGGTCACTGGCCAATGAATTATCCTGAAATGGAGCTTAGCGAAAGCATTGTCAATACTGCTGCAAAGGAAAGTGAAACGGCTGTTATTGTGCTTGGCAGAGCTGCAGGTGAGGACAGAGAAAACTTACTTGAAAAGGGCAGCTACTACCTGACCGATACTGAAATCAAAATGCTTGACCTTGTAACTGCTGCCTTTAAAAAGGTTATTGTGGTTATGAACTGCGGTAACATAGTTGATATGGCTTGGGTGAATACATATGGTGACAAAATAAACGCCATTGTATATGCATGGCAATGCGGAATGGAAAGCGGCAATGCCCTTGCGAATATTTTAACAGGAAAGACGAACCCCAGCGGAAAGCTGACAGACACCATTGCTGTTCACTATGAAGACTATCCAAGCTCAAAGGATTTCGGCAATGCTGATTATAATAATTACACTGAGGATATTTTTGCAGGCTACAGATATTTTGAAACCTTTGATAAAACAAAGGCGTTATTCCCCTTTGGTTATGGTCTGAGCTATACTGATTTTGAAATAACTACAGAGCATTTTGAATGTGATGACACAATAAAATTAACGGCAACTGTTAAAAATATCGGCAGCACAGCAGGTAAAGAGGTGTTACAGCTTTATGTTAAATGCCCTGACGGCAAGCTGAAAAAGGCTGAAAAAAGCCTTGTTGCCTTTGCAAAAACAAAATGCCTTGAACCGAACGAAAGTGAAAGCATTGCTTTTGAAGTTAAGCCCTATGATTTTGCATCCTATGATGAGGACATCAGCTCCTATATTATTGAAAAGGGCGAATACATTTTCTACATCGGCAACTGTGTCAACACTGAATTAATCGCAGGTACTGTACATTTTGATGAACAGGTGATTGAAAAGTTAAACAATATTTGCCCTGTGCAAAATCCATTCACCACTGTCGCAGGTGAAAAGCTGAAAAAGGGCAAGGCTGTTTTAAAAGACAGAATTATGAATAACCTGCCTGCTGAAATAGGCTTTAAGGGTGACAAGGGCTACAAGCTGATTGATGTTAAAAACGGTAAAATCACCCTTGATGATTTCATATCACAGCTGAACAATAAAGAATTAGAAGCACTTACACGCGGACAGGGAAAAATGGACAGTGAATTAGGTGTAATAGGCAACGCCGGTGCATTCGGCGGAATTATTCCGTCACTGCGTGACAAGGGCGTTCCGCCGATTATAACGACTGACGGCCCTGCAGGTGTCAGAATCAGAAAATATACATCACTCATTCCTTGCGGAACAGCACTCGCCTGCAGCTGGAACACTGAACTTGTTGAAGAATTAGCAGCAGTTATGGGTAAGGAGCTGAAATTCCACAAAAGTGATGTACTTCTTGCACCCGGTATGAACATTCACAGAAATGTGCTTTGCGGCAGAAACTTTGAATATTTCAGCGAGGACCCGATTGTATCCGGTAAAATGGCAGCGGCGTTTGTAAGGGGTATACAGTCAGCAGGTGTTTCAGCCTGCCCTAAGCACTTTGCCTGCAACAATCAGGAATTTAAACGAACAAAAAATGACTCCCGCCTGTCGGAGAGAGCCTTGAGAGAAATCTATTTAAAGGGCTTTGAAATCTGTGTTAAGGAGTCAAATCCACTTAACATTATGACAAGCTACAACAAGATTAATGGTGTATGGAGCCACTACAACTATGACCTTGTAACCACTGTGCTTCGCGGTGAGTGGGGATATGACAACAATGTTATGACCGACTGGTGGATGCAGAAATCGGCATCACCTGAATTCCCTGAAATGAAGGATAACGCTTACAGAGTAAGAGCACAGGTTGATGTTTTGATGCCGGGCGGTATAAAGCGAGTTGAAAAGAAATATAAATCCGACGGCTCACTGCTGAAAACACTTGGCAAAGAAAACGGAATTACACGTGGTGAGCTTGAACGCACCGCCAAAAATGTATTGAAGCTTGCATTAAAGATTAAAATGTAATATGTTATTTCTGTTAAACGGGATGTCAAAAACGCCATCCCCTACACTGTAACAAATAAAAATGCTTGTGGATTTTCCACAAGCATTTTTATTTTACATTATTATTTACATTATTAATAGAAAGCTGCTGAGGTTGCGGCAAAGCCAAAGGCAAATACTAAAACAAGCATAAATACAATAGCAACAACCCACAAAACAATAGGAATGACAATGCCTAAAGTATTGAGCTTTTTGCATCTTGCCTTTTCCTGTGCCATTGGTGTATAAGGCGCAAAATCAGGCACCTCATTCAATTTGCTGATACCGATTGCACCACACACAATACCTGCAATAGGTGAAAGCAGTATTCCCAGAATTATTGCAAGAATACCGAGTGTATTGGCAGAGGACAACTTATCCTTATAGCCCTGCTCAACCATCTGAGCCTGCTTAGCCTGGCTGTCATACTGATAATAGCTTTGTGACTCGCTTGGCTGAGGGTTATAATAAGTACCTGCATTATTCTGCTGATAATAATTATCGTTATTTGGCTGATCTGCCTGTGCTGTCTGCTCATGAACTATAGGCTCACCGCAGTTAACGCACTGTACACAATCATCTTCTAAAAAAGTTCCGCATTTAGGACAATACATAATATACCTCCTCCTTTTCTTTCTTTCATTATACTATATTAAAATCGGATATTCAATATCAACTATAGACAAAAACAACTATAAAAATAAAAAAATAAATTTATTTTACCATTTTCCCCCTGAATTATAGAAGCTTTTGGCTATATTATCCTCCCTGCACACTGTTAGTGCAGGGATTTTTTTCTGCAAAGAAAGTGATGAACACTTTCAAAAATATCGGTTAGGAGATGGTTATACGGCGAGAAGAAAAAACGTTACTCAAAAAGAGGTAAGTGAAGGCTTAAGGCGCTTAGCCTTTGGAGAAATCCAGGATGCAGTGTCACTGCTTTTTGAGAGCGAGGAGGGAATTATGGAAAAGCTGCCGACGCTTGATTTATTCAACATCAGTGAAATAAAGCGAGTTAAGGGCGGCGGTATGGAAATCAAATTTTTTGACAGGCTGAAGGCCCTTGAAAAGCTTGGTCAGGTTATCAGCACAACCGACAAATCACAGACACAATCATTTTATGATGCACTGGAAAAAAGCACTGCAGGTTCTGCCAAAGCCTATGAGGGAAATGAGTATGAATAAATTTGTGCCGTTTTCAGCAAAACAGCTTGCCGTACTTAACTGGTGGTGCAAAAGCAGCAGAATGCACAATAAAAACGGAATCATCTGTGACGGTGCAGTCAGGAGCGGCAAAACACTTTGTATGAGCCTGTCGTTCATATGCTGGGCGTTTTACACATTCAGCGATACATCCTTTGCCCTTTGCGGAAAGACGATTGCTTCTCTCAGACGAAATGTTGTAACTCCCCTTTTACCTGTTTTAAGTGACCTTGGATTTAACTGCGATTACAAAATAAGCAGAAATTATATAGAAATAACAAGGCACAATGTAACAAACAGATTTTATTTATTCGGCGGCAGGGATGAATCATCGGCATCACTGATTCAGGGTATGACCCTTGGCGGCATCATGCTGGATGAGGTCGCACTGATGCCACGCTCCTTTGTGGAGCAGGCATTGGCACGATGCTCCCTTGAAAATGCAAAATACTTTTTCAACTGTAATCCCGAGCACCCATATCACTGGTTTTATATGGAATGGATTAAAAAGTGTGATGAAAAAAATATACTTTATCTCCATTTCAAAATGACGGACAATCCCTCTCTTTCACCGTCTGTTATTAACCGATATAAAAATCTTTACTCAGGAGCCTTTTATGAACGCTTTGTAGAAGGCAAGTGGGTAACCGCCGACGGTCTTGTTTACCCTATGTTCAGCTTTGAGCGACACGTTAAAAGGTTTGACGGCAAATTCAGTGAATATTATTTGTCCTGCGACTACGGAACAGTTAACCCCTTTTCTCTCGGTCTTTGGGGCAAAGGATGTGACGGCTGGTACAGGATTGATGAATACTATCACGCCAGCCGTGACAAGGGTATTCAGCTGACAGATGAGGAATATTATACACAGCTTGAAAAGCTAACACAGGGCAGGCAGATTAAAGCAATCATTATTGACCCGTCGGCAGCATCCTTTATACAAACAATCAAGCGGCACGGAAAATTCACAGTAATCAAGGCAGACAATGATGTGCTGACCGGCATTAACCGTGTTTGCCAGGCACTGAAAAATGATGAGATTTTCTTTTATCCAAACTGTAATGACACGCTGAGAGAATTTTCTGTCTACCGCTGGGACAGCAGTATAAAAAGAGATGCACCAAAAAAAGAAAATGACCATGCAATGGACGATATTCGCTACTTTGTTTCAACTGTGCTGAAAAATGAGCAGAAGAGCGAAAACTTGGTAACCATTGCGGTAGAAAGGAATTAGGCTTTGGGCGTATTCAATTTAAAGAAAAAAAGAGAAAGCACGCTATCTGCCGGAGCAGTTCAGACATCTGCATTGTCAAAGCACCCCTACTATAACCTTGGCACATATATGCCGATGAACAGTATGTCACGTGTGTACTTGGAGCTAAGGCAGGCAGTACCCATCATTGACTCTGCCATTCACAAAATCATAAGACTCACTGACGGCTTTCATTTTGAAACAGGCAGTGAAGCCCTTGATGCAGAAATCAACAGCTTTTTTGACAGTGTAAATGTTGGCGGAAACCAGCAGGGGTTATCTGCATTTATTTCAAACTACTTAAATCAGCTTTTAACCTTTGGCACTGCTATTGGTGAAATCGTGCTTGGTAACAACGGAATTTATGCCCTTTACAACAGTGAGCTTGAAAGCATTGAGCTGAAAAGAAGCAGTAACGGAATTGATGTGGATTTTTATAACCACAGAGATAAAATCGCTAATCCACAGCTGATTTTATATTCTGTTCTAAATCCGAAACCAAGGGATTTATGCGGTACAAGTCTGCTGGAGGGACTGCCCTTTATCAGTGACATACTGATGAAAATTTATAACACCATCGGGCAGAACTGGGAGCACGCCGGCAACATCAGATACGCAGTCGTATGTAAACCCGGCAGCAATGACACAACCAACACAGATGCACAGGCAAAAGCAACAGCAATTGCCGATGCCTGGCAGGAAGCAATGAATTCGCAAAAGGTGAAAGATTTTGTGGCAGTTGGTGATGTAAGTATTCAGGTTATCGGTGCTGACAACAAAATACTCGACAGTGAAATACCTGTTCGTCAGCTGCTTGAACAGATTGTTGCCAAAACAGGTCTGCCGCCATTTATGCTCGGGCTAAGCTGGTCATCCACAGAAAGAATGAGCACACAGCAGGCAGATATTTTAACCACTGAGCTTGAGGCATACCGCAGAATACTGACACCGGTTATTAAAAAAATCGGCAATATGTATTTGGCGGTAAACGGAATCAGCAGTGACCTTGCTATTGTCTGGGATGACATAACACTGCAGGATCAGTGTGAAAATGCAAGAGCAGAGCTTTATCTGGCTCAGGCTGAAAAAATCAGAAAGGAGGTCTGATATGACAAACGGCTATATTGAAAAAAGCGTTGGTGCAACAAACGATGATCTGGACAAAATCAATCAGTTCACAAGGAGCACGTTTGGGGCTGAGGAGCTTTACGTTTTCAGTGTAATTCTCTGCAACAATGATATTGACAGAGATTTTGAAAGATTTTCATTAAACGCACTGACTTCGCTTAAAGACTTATTTGTAGGCAAAACAGGAATATTTGACCATTCAATGAAGGCGGCAAACCAAAAGGCGAGGATTTTTGAAACAGAGCTGGAGCAGGTTCATGACAAAAAAACTGCCGATGGTATGGACTTTTATCAGCTGAGAGCAAAGGCTTATATGGTAAGGAGCACTGAAAACCAGCCGCTCATTACGGAGATTGAGGCAGGCATAAAGAAAGAGGTTTCCATATCCTGCTCAGCAAAATCAAGCACCTGTTCAATCTGCGGCAAGGATAAAAGACACGAATTGTGCGAGCATATCAACGGCAGACAGTATGACGGAAGCCTTGCATTTTCGGTGCTTGACGGCATTAGCGATGCATATGAATTCAGCTTTGTGGCCGTGCCTGCACAAAGAGAGGCAGGCGTGACAAAAGGCTTTAAATTTGAAGGAGAAAAAACAGATATGACATCAATCATCAAAGGCTTAAAGGACTGCGAGGGTGAAATCGTTTTAACAAAATCACAGGCTGATTGCCTGCTTTCCAAGTTTGAGGAACTCAGCGAGGAGGCAGAGCTTGGCAGAGAATACAAAAGCACCCTCACAAAAGAGGTTATTGCACTTTGCTCAAAGGTTATGCCTGACATGGACATCAAAACCTTTGGTAATGTGGCACAGGTGATGACCACAAAGGAGCTTTTGGCATTTAAAAAGGCATTCAAAAAATCGGCTGACAGCAGTGCCTGTCTTCAGCTGAACGCGGCTACGCAAAGCACAGGCGTTAACCAATTCAAAATTTAGGAGGATAAATTATTATGGTATTTGACAACATCAAGCTTGAAAAAAGCTTATACACAACAGGAAAATCATTCACCGCAGCACTGGAGGCGCTTGACCCATCCGAAAACTACAAGGGAACATCCCTTGAGGGTCTTGACGCATATGAAAGACAGCTTAAAAGATTTGATATTAAGGTATCCGGTGCGAATTCCGACTCCGTTTCAAAGTTTTTCAAAACCAATGAATCTGCTGCTCTTTTCCCTGAATATGTATCAAGAGCAGTAAGAACAGGATTAAATTACAATGATTCAGTTGAAGAGTTGATTGCATCCACAACAGATATTGACAGTATGGACTACCGCTCTGTTATGGCAAAGGTAGATCTTGACGATTTTGTTCTTGACTACCTGGAGGAGGGTCAGGAGCTCCCTGAATTCACAATCAAGTTAAGTGAAAAGCTGACTGAGCTTAAAAAGCACGGCAAAATGCTTGTTGCATCCTATGAGGCGATCAAGTTTCAAAAGCTTGATCTTTTTACCACTGTTCTTAAGCAAATCGGCGATTACATTGCAAAAAGTGAATTTTATCAGGCAATTGAAACAATCGGCAATGATGAAAATATTGAGGTTCTTCAGAGTAAAAACACCAAGCTCACCTATGAAGACCTTTTGGATTTATGGGCAAGCTTTAATCAGTTTAATATGACAACACTTTTAGTAAGCAGAAAAACCTTAAGAGATATTCTGGCTATGCCTGAATTCAGAGATGCAAACGCAGGTCTTGATTTCCACGCTACAGGCAACATTGCAACACCTTTTGGTGCTAAGATTATTGTTTCCACATCCGTTGATGACAATACAATCTGTGCGCTTGACAAAAACTATGCGCTTGAAAAGGTACAGGCAGGCGGAATTATTACAGAGTTTGACAAGCTTATTGACCGTCAGCTTGAGCGAGCAACAATTTCTGAAATCACAGGCTTTTCAATCATCTACAGTGATGCAATAAAGCTTCTTACACTGGCTAACTAACGGCGGTAAGCATTATGACAGATATAAATCCGATTATAAAAGAGCTTTCATTTTTGCTGGGCACAGATGAGGCAGATGCGGCAAAGCACAGCAATATAATAAACAGTACTGCCGACTGCGTAAAAGCACTGATAAAAGACGGCGTTGACAATAATGATTCACGAATTGTTCACCTTTGTGCAGTTAAGGCATACTATCAGATTGTGCTTATACAGGAGGATGAAATAAGCTCATTTTCTGCAGGTGATGTATCCTATTCAAAAGATGCGTCTGCTGTTGATAAGGCTGAAAAGCTGCTGAAGGCTGCTATGAATGACTGCAGTGATTTATTAAAAAGCAAGGGCTTTGCCTTTAAGGTGGTGTGATATGGACAAGGAACATATCATCCGAAAGGAGATTGAAAAGCTCGGGTCAACAGTAATGATTACAGACGGTGGCCGGACATCTGTTTCGTTCAAGGCAATACTTTATCCGCTATGGAGAAAGAAAAGCTCTAACTTTGAAAAAAGGCTGACAGAGCTTGGCGGCAGTCTTATGGAATATTATCACTACATAGGCTCTGCCAATCATCCAATCACCGACTTATCAGAGGATGCACTGCTGCTATATGACGGCGAAAGATATGAATTCAAGCACCGTGACAAAGCAGTTGTTGACAACAAGGTACTTTATTACACAGGAATACTGAGAAAGCTGAAGGGTGATGACGATGATTAAAGCAGAAAAAATGATTGATGAGCTTATGAACACAATTAAAAGTGATAACCGTTTTAAAGATGTAAAAATCATTAAGGCTTACCCAAACTACGACAAACCCACACGACTGAGCCGAGCACATATTGCAATAGGCATTATGAAAATGAATTTTGAGCCTTATCAGATTGATGATTCTGAAAAAGCAGGAGAGCTGACAATATTTGCCGATTTATTCTGTCCGTTAAAATGGGACAACAGTGAACTGACCAAGCTTTTTTCAGGACTGTGCAATACAATTGCGAAATATAACATAACCTCAATTCAGGCTGAAAAAATCACTGCTGATGCAAACACTCAGGCTTATCAGCTAAAAACAACGATAACCTTTTACAATGCATTTGACTTTGGGGGTGATGCGTAATGGATAATGAGTCAATCAGCTCGGCAGAAAGCCTGAGCGAAATCATACGACTTGACCAGAAACGATATGACAAAAGTGCGGGAGGTCATTAATCTGTAATGAAAATGAAATTCAAAGATTTTACATTCCCTTCAAATCCGGGTGAAATAGAGGTCTTTTCCTCGACCAATATTCAGTCAAAGGCTATTTATGACAGTGGCAGCAAAACAGAAAATGTATCTGTTAACCCCATTATTATTAAGGGAAAGGGTGAATTTTTCGGCGATAACGCGGAGGAGCTTTGTCTTTATCTTCAGCATATGCTCAAGGACAAAACAACAGGGGAGCTTATGCTCCCCTCCTCTGCAGGGCTGAATGCCTTTTTAACGGAATTTACATATTCAAAAAGCTGTAAAAAGGGCAGTATCACATATTCCTTTATATTCACCGAGGACTGCAGGCAGAAACGTGAAAAAAGAGCATTGCCATACACCATTGCAAGGAATGGAGAAAATGCCTTTGACATTGCAAACAGATGCAATATTTCCGTAAGTGATATTATGAGGCTGAATGTTTATAAAACACCATTCAGCATAAAAAACGGGGACAAGGTGGTGCTTTATGATTATTGAACTGACAACAGTTAACGGCAAAAAAATAACGATTGACAAATTCACGGAGCTTTGCTTCACACAGACTGTTGGTGTAGCCTGTGACAGCCTGTGGGCAACCCTTGTATATGACAGCAGTATGGATGAAATCCACAATGTTAAGCTATATATAAACTACAAGCTTGTATTCAACGGACTATGCGACTGCCAGAAAAACAGGTACACGGCAAAGGGGTTTGAAATCTATTTTTATGCACGCTCCACCGCCTGCATACTTGTTGACAATGAGGCAGAGCCCTACACATATCAATGCCCCAGTGCAAAACAGCTTTGCTATTCCCTTGCCGAAGGGATGGGCTTTTCAAACAGTCTGCCGAATATCAGCAGTACAGACCCGTATGAAATCTCAAAAGGCACATCACGCTACGGTGCTGTCAGTCAATTTGTTTCGCTTTTAACAGGTGAATCTATTCATATCACACCAAAAAATGACATTCAGCTCATGTCAAAAAGTACGGACATAAAAAGCCTTAATGACTATAAAATCCTATCACTGACTGAAATCATTAACCGAAGCGAACCGTTGTCACAAATTCAGTTTAAGCAAAGTGCATCGCAGGAACAATACAATCTGCACACCAAAGCAGTGCTTTGTGACAGTCTTAAAATCAACAGGACTAAATTTATCAATCTGAATTCCCTCCCCCACTGGCAGAGGGATAACACCGTACGACTGCAGCTGAAAAACGCCTTTGAGGATTACAAAATCCTTGAGGTCAACATCAGCGGTTATACGGATGCACCACTGCTGCAGAGATTTAACTGCAAATCAAAGCACAAGGATTATAATGACTATCTGTTAACCGAACGCAAGCTCATTTGCAGTAAAAACGGAACAAGCACAAGACTGACCTTGAAAAAAGAAATGGATATTAAGGAGATTACATATGTGGATTAGCAAGCAGATTGTTAAGGAAAATGCTGAGCCTGCTGCACAGACAGGCAAAAGCACACTGAATAATAACGGCAGTGTTGAAGCCGTTTCAACCGGTGTTAACAGGGATTTAAAGCTGATTTCACCTTACGGCTACAGCTTTTCACTGCCGCCCGGAACAGATTTACTGCTTATGAAGGCAGACGGCAGTCAGCTTGGTATCGGCGTTCCTGCGCATACAAGCGAACTCAAAACAGGTGAAATAAAAATCACTGCCAAATCAGGTGCCTTCATTCACCTGCGTGAAGACGGCAGTATCAGTCTGAACGGTCTGATGATTAATAAAAACGGAGTGATAGACAATGACTGAAAGCCTAACAGAACAAATAATTAAAGACTGTATCGGTGCAATAAGCTGCCCGCTTGGAAAGTTCTACCCCAATAAAAACTACGGCAGCCGACTTAACGGCGAGCGTGAGCTCGGCAGACTTTTGGCAGGTGCAAGGCTTGCAGTTGCCGAAATGGACGGTGTATATATAAAAAGCGGAAGAATAGACGATAACACGCTATTGTTATCTGTTCTTATCAATGACAAGGAAAGGACGGTGCGCATTAACCTTGAAAAGAACATATGAGGAAATATTAGACAGTATGAAAAATGCCTATTTCAACGAATGCGGCAATACTGTTGAAAAGAATTCTCAAACTGAAAAAAGATTAGAAATTCTGGCAAGTGAGTTATTTTCAATATCCTGCTACGGTGACTATATTTTTAAACAAGCATTTGTACAGACCGCTGCAGGTGAAAATTTAGACAAGCTTGGTGAACTCAGAGATTGCAAAAGAAAGCTTGAGGATTATGCAAAAGGTGAGCTTTATTTTTCTATAAACGAAGCAGTTGATTATGACATCACCATACCTGAGGGCACAATCTGTTCATTACCCGACAAACCCTTTATACAATTTGCTACCACTGAAAAAGCAGTTATCACTGCCGGTGAAACAGGCGTTTCTGCCGCTGCTAAAGCACTGGGCTGCGGAAATGATTATAACGCTGACGAAGGTGCTGTCACAGTAATGGTCAATGCGCCGATAGGTGTAGCGGCTGTTACAAACCCTGCGGAATTTACAGGCGGATACGATACCGAAAGTGATTTATCTTACCGCAACAGAATACTCCGACAATATTCTGTTATGCCGAATCAGTTAAACACCGTATCTATAGAGAATAAAATCCTCTCTCTTGATTATGTAACCGACTGCCACGTTCCGTTTTCGGAAACGGCAAACAGAATAACGGTATATGTTGCAACAAAGGATGGTAAATTAACGACGCAGCAAAGTGCAGAAATAAAGGATTTGATTACCCTTGGAAAAATTGCGGGTATTACACGCACTGTAACCCTTGTTGACAAGAAAAAATTCACATTGACTGTTGAAATATTCTGTATGCAGGGATTTGACAAAGACGGTATCAGAGAGCTTGTCACAGAACGTATTCAGGAAATGATTTCTGCACTGAGAATTGGTCAATCCCTGCCGCTGAGTGACATTTCAAAAACAATGGCAGATATTGAGGGAATCACAAACCACAATATTTATTCCGACAAGGCAGAGGGCAATTCGATTTACTGCAAAAGCAGTAAAATACTGCATTTAAAAAGTCTGGCGGTGAACTGCTTTGAAGAATGAGATTGAAACAAGAATTTTAAAGCTTGCCGATTTAGCAGGCATCAGCACTGATGAAAAAAGCAGTGAACTTGCGGAGCTTAAGGGATATGCCGCAGGCTTTCATTTGATTTTTGGTGACTTTGAAGCCATAGCATATGACCTGTCACCCGCAACAGCAACAGGCTTTGCATTCGGTCTGCTTTGTGATATGTTCGGCATTGAATATTCAATCAGTAACAGTGAAAAAAGAAAAATGATTTTAGATGGCTTTGCCTTGCAGAGCATTGATTACAATGACGGTGAATTTGAACAGAAAATCACAAATGCACACTTTAATGCAACACTGTCAAACGGAACGCTTTCTTTATCAGCAACGCCAGAACATACACCGCAGGATTATAAGGAGCTTGCAAAAATCCTTGAAAATTATGCAGCGCCTAATCTTTATATCACCTTTGACGGTGACGGAATGACCTTTGAAAAATGGGAAAATCTTAACTTTATGTTTAATGAATTTGACAAGCTGAAATTCACCTTTGCAATGCTTGACACAATGAAAACGGAGGACTTATGAGCAGTACAAACAAAACAGAGCATTTAAGACTAAACCAATGGATAAGCTCAGACAAGCCACAATGTCTGGACTTTAATTATGACAATCAGGTAATTGATTATAACTTCAACTACCACACAAGCGACAAAACAATTCATATTACCCAGGGGGAAAGAGAGAACTGGAGCACATTTTCATATATGGGAATGTATTACGGCAATGGTAATATTGAAAGAACGGTTGACACAAACTGTCCCTTTGATGTATCCTTTGCAATTGTTTATGCCAACAACAGACCACTGTCTGTAACAAGATTTTCAGAATCTCAGAACTATAACTATATGGCATTTGCAGGAAAGCTTGCCAACAGCACAGGCATTAAATTAAAGAATAACGGCAAACAGCTTGTTGTGAACCAAAGTGCTACTGCAATACTCAATAACGAGTATGTTAACCTGAACGAATCAGGTGTGGCATATTGCTTTGTATTATTCAGATAATAGTATATCTACACACTGGCAGATGATTAAAACGCCAAACGTCGCAGAAGCTTAATGTTTCTGCGACGTTTTAAATTGTTTGATTATAGTAGGGGCTGATGCCCTCATCAGCCCGTTTTCGGTGCGATGTGGGCATCGCACCCTACGAATATTTATTCTTTTTGGCGTGGTTATGACTGCTTTATCGACAGTCTGACGTTTTTTATAATTTATTTTCTTCCTGATATTCCTTTGAAAATTCAGTGTTCAGCTCATCCGGAATCGGCACACCCATCTCCGTTGTATTATCGGGCTGAACGGTTGGATTACTCACCCAGCTTGCATATTTATTTGTAATTTTGGGATCAAGCTGATACTTTTGCTCAAAGCTTCTTTTATGCCTGTGAACGGATGCAGGCACGTTATAGTTATTTAAACTATTGATTGTCTGCTTTGAGTCCTTTTCGTTATCCCTGCACATAACCTGCTGCTCCCTCTGCAATCGCCTTTAAATCATCAAGGGAATTAATTTTTGCTCCGCTTTGGATGATTGACTCCTGCATCATTTTCGGCAACGAATTAAAATACTCCTGCATTTGCGGTGTTAAATTGAACATATCCGGCATATAAAGCACCCTTTCAAAAAATAATAGTAGAATAGATTAAACTACTCTACTATTATTTACAGAAGTTCATTTATTATGTAATTGCTAACTAACATTCCGTCAGGTGTCAGAGCAATTTTATTATCTGTTTCACGTATCAAGCCTGCCATAACAAGCTGTGAAAAATCTTTTTTTATCAGACTTTTGTCAATACCTTTATTGAGCCTTAAGCCAAGCATAATTCTTTCTTCTATGCTTCCGCCTGCACCGTCATTAACAAGATTAAAATTTTTGTCATAATAAAAACGATTGCCGTTAAAAAAGGAATGCGCTGACACACCCAGCCCAAGATACGGCACAAGCTCCCAGTATTTGAGATTATGCCTGCTTTCAAAACCGGGCTTTGAGAAATTGCTGATTTCATATTGATTAAAACCAAGAGCTTTTAATGAATGGATTGTTTTTAAATACATATCGGCAACAGTATCCTCATCAGACAAAGAAAGCCGGTCACGCATTTCATAAAACCTTGTGCCCTCTTCAATTTTCAGCATATAAGCACTGATGTGGGTAACATTCATTTTGTCAATAAATGTAAAGGTTTCATCGAGCGTGTCAATCGTCTGCTTTGGTGTGCCGAGCATAACATCAAGGCTGATGTTGGTAATACCTGCCTTTTTGGCATCGCTGACAGCCTTTGCAACCTCTG
>CAYNGP010000033.1:0-19961 GCA_964396885.1 uncultured Bacteroides sp.
TGACCTTTTACAGTCACAGTCCTGCGGTACATAAATACTTCGTTGTGGCACCTCAGCTAATACCCTGGTTTTGTTGTTATATTATATGATTATTTTCTTTGAAGTGATTTACCTTCCATCAGATAGTCATCAGATGCAGGGTAGTGAATGTAATGTGAAATGTAAAGTGCACCACTCTTGTCTTTAATTACAGTAACGTTAGCGTGATTCACCTCAACCAATACACTCATATGATAATCAGCAGTTGTGATAATATTTGTTTTAGGGTCAATTGTTATTGTGCCTGTTCCGCCCTTATAGTCAACACGGCAGTTTTCTTCCGTTGAACCGCTTGCCCAGGACAGTGCATCATAATCGTTGAAAATGCCTGCCACTGTTCCGCCTAAGTCCTTAAGTACTTCGAAAAAGCTGCCCTGTGCGTCAGCACCACGAGCGGACATTGACGCATCCTTTGGCTGAATAACGATTGTGATCGTGCCGTCGCTGTTTTCAGTAACATTGCAGGCGAGGCAGTATTCAGGCTTAAAGTATGAAGTTCTGTAATCATACTCACCCGGATTGTTTTCTTCCATATTCAGATTATCAAGCAGTGGATCTCTGTTATTGCTTGGAGGTAATCCGTAAACACCCTTGGCAAATGCACCCTTAACAATGCCGGGAACAACATTGTTGAGCATATCGTTAGGTTTGCCGTCAATGAGAATATTGTCGACCTCAAGCTTTTCCTCACCCACAAGAGCATAGTAGGTTTGGGTGTTGCCGTCAGCGTCAATATATTCGGCAGTTTGTGCCTTGGTGTTGTTGTAGCATTCAACATAGTAATTCACGACATCATCCATTGTCTGGAAATCCTTGCCCCCATATGTGCCTGCAACAAATGGGTCAATAACGACAGTGTTATCGCCAACCTCTTCAGTCACCTCATTACCGGTGAGCCAGCTTCCGTCCTTGATTTCCCCAATAGCTGTCATAACGCCGTTCGTTACATAACTGACTTTTGCACATCCTGTCAGTGAAACCGCAAGCAGTATAGCGGTTAAAACCAATGCTACACCCTTATAAGACTTTTTCATAAATTTGCCTCCTCATACATTTTGGGTGTTTTAATAAATAACACAACCTCAGTGTACAGCTATTTGACGAAAAAGTCAATAAATTTCCTCAATATAAGAGCTGTTTTATGTATTATGTATAATATTTTGAGCTATAAGTTACTTTATCAATTTTTTTAATAATTCTGTGCAGCCATTATAAATGTCATTATATGCAACATCAAACCGCCTTGAATACCAAGGATCGGCAACATCACCGCCGCACTCCGTGTAATCCATAAGCTTTTTGACCTTGTTATCTTTGTCACCATTAAAAATACGTAACATATTGCGGATATTGGTACTGTCCATACCGATAAAATAGTCATACTTATCATAGTCATTTGCCTTAAGCTGAATGGCTCTTTTTCCTTCGCAGGAAAGACCATGCTTTGCAAGCTCCTTCTTAGCAGGGGGATATACGGGATTACCGATACCGTTCCATATTTCCTCAGTGCTTGTTGCAGAGGATGAAATGGTAAATTCATTTTCAAGCCCCTGCTTTTTTACCAAATCCTTAAATATAAATTCAGCCATCGGCGAACGGCATATGTTGCCGTGACATACAAACATAATTTTTATCATAGTATCAATTCCTATCATTAATATAATTTAAGTATATCAAAGGAAATATAAATTTACAAGCTAATATAAAAGTCCACAAGGCTGATACCCTGTGGACTCTGATTCAGTTATAGTTATTTATACATTGGACCATAGACTGCACAAGCACGGTAGTCTGCTGACTGAACATCCTCTGTTCCGAAGGATGACCAGCAGTGCGGACGGAAGATTTTATCCGCAGATACATTGTGCATATTAACAGGAATACGAAGCATGGATGCAAGTGTGATAATATCAGCACCAACGTGACCGTAAACTGTAACGCCGTGATTAGCACCCCAGTTCGCCATTACGCTGTAAACATCCTTGAAAGCACCCTCACCGGTAAGGTTTGGCACAAACCAGGTTGTTGGCCATGACGGGTCTGTACGCTTGTCAATGGTGTTATGAATTTCATCAGGTAAATCAGCGGTGTAGCCTTCAGCAAGCTGTAAAACAGGACCAATACCGTCAACGACATTAACACGCAGCATGGTGACAGGCATTTCAGCCTTGCAGCGGAAGTGGCTTGAGAATCCGCCGCCGCGGAAATATTCGTAGTTTGCTCTGCACCAGTCAGTTGCATTAAGGCAAGCCTTGATGTCATCCTGTGTCATTTCCCAGAATGGCTTCATACATCCGTCGCCATTGTCATTTTTAGCAGCACCGCTGCCGTCAAGGGCAGTTGCACCTGAATTGATAAGATGAATAAATCCGTTTTGTGCAATGCCGTTAGGCTTAACACCTGTTACGCGTTCACAAGCCTCAGGACTCCAGTATGTGCGAACATCGTGGAAGCATGGGGCAGAGCCTGAAACAAGCGTGCCAAGCATCATTGCAACACCGTTTAAGGTGTCATTTTCTGTTGCGAATGGTGTTGGGGCTTTAGGACCGTTCCAGTCGAAGGTTGATGCCATAATCGCCTCTGTGAAATCTGCATTCGGCAGCCAGTCCGTCCAGTTTCTCTGTCCCTGGAAACCGCCTGCGATAGCATTCTTGCCAAGTGCTTCCTCGTGCCATCCCATTTCGTCGAGCTTTTTGTTGCCGTAAAGAATATCACGGATGATGATTGTCATTTTGGTGATGAATTCCCAGTCCTTGTCAGCAGGGACAACCTTTGACTTTGTTATGATTTCCGGCAGTTCCTTGCCTGCGTTAAGGTCAAAGCCTTCTTTACAGTTTTCTTTAACCCATTTATAAGCCTTGTCAAACTCATCGTGGTCATAAATTTCAAGTGTAATTCGGCGAACAATTTCTGTCATATCCACCCACTCAGCACGGATACCAAAGTAGTTCTGGAACATGTCTGCATTGCAGTAGCTTCCTGCAATACCCATTGCTACGCCACCAAGGTTAACATATGATTTGTTTTTCATCCAGCCGATAGCAACTGCACAACGAGCAAAGCGTAAAATCTTTTCTGCTACATCGTCAGGGATAGTTTTGTCATCTATGTCCTGAACGTCGTGGCCGTAAATTGAAAATGCAGGCAGACCCTTTTGAGCATAAGCAGCCATAACAGCAGCAAGGTAAACTGCGCCCGGACGCTCGGTGCCATTGAAGCCCCAAACAGCCTTTATAGTCTGTGGGTCCATATCAAAGGTTTCAGAGCCATAGCACCAGCAAGGTGTAACGCTGAGTGTTGCAGTAACGTTTTCCTTTGAAAACTGCTCGGCACATTTAGCCGCTTCAGCACCGCCGCCTATTGTGGTTTCACTTATAACGCATTGAACAGGTGTGCCGTCAGGGTATTTCAATGTGCTTTCAATCAATGCAGCCGCTGATTCGGCCATGCCCATTGTCTGCTTTTCAAGACTTTCACGAACACCGCCCCAGCGTCCGTCAATTACAGGTCTTATACCGATTTTTGGATAAATCATATTTTACCTCCGTTAATTTTTATTGTTTATAATACTTACAAATCTGTCGTATGCCGTATCCTGGGAGTCGGTATGCGACGGATTGTAGGTTTTTAGTGTATGTGTTTTTGCAATCAGCTTTCTGCCCTCGTCAATACTCTTTATTTCATTAAGTGCAATCAGCTGTAAAATGATGTTGCCAAGTGCTGTGGCTTCAACAGGACCTGCAACAACAGGCATATTAATGCTGTCTGCTGTCAGCTGACATAAAAATCCGTCCTTTGTTCCTCCGCCAAGCAAATGCAGTACATCAAATTCTTTGCCTGTGCACTGTGAAATCTGATTTAATGCAAATCTGTATTTCATAGCAAGGCTTTCATAAATGCATCTGACAATTTCACCCACAGTTTCAGGAATTTGCTGATTTGTTATTCTACAGTATTCTCTGATTTTATTCGGCAAATCACCGTGGGCTGAAAGCATTGGCGAATCAGGGTCAATAAAGCATTTGAAGGGTTCACTTTTTCTTGCAAGCTGCTCAAGCTCATTATAGCTGTAGCTATTGCCGTTTTTTGCAAAATCTCTGCGTGTTTCCTGAATGAGCCATAAACCGCTGATGTTTTTTAGATAATTGATTTTGCCGTTCGCACCAAGCTCGTTTGACAGCTCAAGGTCATTGCTTTCCTGTGTGACGATAGGCTCGTCAAGCTCGCAGCCTATCAGTGACCATGTACCGCAGGATAAAAAGGCTGCATTTTCGCTTGTGCAGGGCATTGCTGCAACGGCACACTGTGTGTCGTGACCTGCAACGGTAGTCACCTTTATTCCGTTGTATTCGCCGTTGACAGTACCGCTTTCACATAATTTTGGAAAAAGGTCTTTGTTTATTCTAAAAGTATGGAATACATCCTCGCTCCAGTTCTGTGTTTTCGGATTCAGCATCTGTGATGTGGATGCAATACTTTTTTCGCAAATTTTGTTGCCTGTCAGCAGATAGCAAAACAAATCAGGCATAAACAAAAGTGCCTGTGCCTTATTGGTGTTGTCATCCGCCATGAGCTGAAACAGGGTATTGATGTTCATAATCTGATTACCTGTTTTGCTGTAAAGCTTGTCAGCAGGCATATCCTTATATGCTTTTTCTAATATACCCTCAGTACGCAGGTCACGGTAGTGATAGGGCATATGCAAAAGCTCACCGTTATCGTCAAGCAGTCCATAGTCAACACCCCAGGTGTCAAAAGCCAATGAGTCAACTTGACCAGCCTTTTCGATGGCTTTTTTTATTTCATCAAATATCATTGTGACATTGTGGCAAACATGTCCGTCAATTGTCAGTGGGATATTCTCAAAACGATGAATTTCTTCATATTCAATTTTTTCATCGTTATAGATGGCTTTTATTGCACGTCCGCTTGATGCACCGAAATCAAAGGCTAAAACAGTTTTCATTTAACCACACCCTTTTTAAGCAGAATGTTTGCGTAGATTGCTTCTTCACCTGTTGCGATAATCAGATATGCATTTTTTGCTCTTTCATAAAAAGCAAAACGCTCTGTATATTCAATATCGTGATGCTCAGGCTCGTGCTTGCAAAGTAACTCTTCATATTTATTCCATATTGCCGGTGTACCACAGGTGTCACCGGGCACAACCTCCATAAGTGCTACCGGCTTTTCTGTGTAAGTATCCAGCGGAATAAGCTGAAGTATTGCGTCAAGTATTTCAGGTACGCCGTGACCGTCAGCACGGATAACGATGGCGTTTTTGCCAACACTGTGGCAGGGGAAATTGCCGTCTGCAATAACAAGCTCATCACCGTGACCCATCTGACTAAGTGCCTTTAAAAGGTCAGGTGAGATAATGTTTGGAATACCTTTAAGCATAGTTTTCTCCTTTAGTCGTCCGTTTTGTGAAGCATCTGATCGTCAGGATTAAATACCTTGTGACCGGGATGTCTTCCGGTTACCTTATAATATCCTCTGAGGTCAATCAGCTTTTGAACATTTTCCTTGCTGATGTCGTGGCTTCCGCCTAAAATAACAGCATTGATTGTGATTTTTGCCCAAAGCTCAAGACTCTCCATTCTGTAAAAAGCGGTGATGACATCGCTGCCTACTGCCAAAGCACCGTGGTTTTCAAGCAGCATAACATCGTGCTCATCAAGGTATGGCTCAATAGCGTTAGGTACTTCGATGGTTGATGGTGTGCCATATGGTGTCAGAGGAACTGAGCCGATAACAGCAACATCCTCAATCATATTGTACATATCCATTGCTTTGTGTGCCACTGCAAAGCCTGTTGCTCCGGGTGGGTGAGCGTGGATAACACTCATTACATCCTCACGCTTGTCATAGCAGCGCAGGTGCATTTTGATTTCACTGGATGGGCGGTAGCCCTCCTCAGCCTCAAGAATATTACCCTCGCTGTCAAGAAGCACAAGCTTTTCAGGTGTAATAAATGATTTGCTGATTCCGGTTGGTGTTGCAAGAATATTTCCGTTTTCAAGTCTTACACTTACATTACCGTCATTTGCAGCAACCCAGCCGAGCTGCCACATTTTGTGACACACGTCGCAAATCTGTGCTTTTATTTCATCTAAATTTTGCATTGGAATTCTCCCTTCGTTAATTGACAAATAAAATATTATATGCTACGCTATTTATATTATATTGTATTTTTTTGTTGTGTGCTTGTGGAATAATAGTATCATATTATGATAATATTCACTTTTTGAGGTATTCTATGAATTATAGTGAACTTTATGAAAATAAAAAAAGAGGAACATTTGATTTTCCTATAGAGCTTTATTATGTGGATGCAGCTTCACCAAGATATCAGATGCCTCTTCATTGGCATCTTGAATATGAATTGATACTTATTATGCAGGGCAGTTTTTATTTGTCAGTTGATGGCAAAGATTATGAAATGCATGCAGGGGACTGTGCATGGATTGGTGACGGTGTCATTCATGGTGGTATTCCCAGTGATTGTATTTATGAGTGTGTGGTTTTTGATTTGGGCACACTTCTTCACGATACGCCTGTGTGTGCACGCAGTGCTGCAGAATTTATGTCGGATGAGCAGGGGTATACAGGTATATTCAGAAAGGGAAGTAAACAGGCAGAGCTTGCTGATTTGCTTTTTGATTCCATGGAACGTGAGCAGAAGGGCTATGAGTGGACAACGGTTGGTCTTATGTGGCAGCTTATGGGCAGTCTTATCAGCCTTAAGCCAGCGAACAATCCTGTATCAAAAAAACGTCAGCAGATTGTAAGACTGAAAAATGTGCTGGCATATATACGTGATAATTATGAAAATGCAGTATCTTTGCAGGAGCTTGCAGATGTGGCAGGCATGGCTCCAAGGTACTTCTGTCGTGCTTTTTCTACAATGACGGGCAAGACACCTATAGAATATCTTAATTATTATCGCATTGAGCAGGCAGGGGAGCGATTGCTTTTAACGGATGATTCTGTTACTGAAATTGCACTGAGCTGCGGATTTAATGATATGAGTTATTTTTCTAAAACATTTGCAAAGTACAAGGGTGTGTGCCCAACTGCCTTTCGCAGTGCTCAGGTTAATTGATATTAGGGGTAAGAAATGTTTAATAATAAAAAGTATATTGATTCAGTTAATGCAAAAGGAATTTTTGAAAACAGCTTTGAAACGGCTATACCGCAAACGATTATCGCAAAGCTTATATTAAATCATTTTGAAACTGCAGAAAAAAAGCCTAAATGTATTTTTATAGGTTGGGACGGCTGCCGTGCTGATGCTATGAAATATCTTTTGAAAAGTGATCATGCTAAAGTCAGTGGCTACAATGATACGGCTATATACAGTGCTGTAGCTTCAGTTAAAGATAACGGAGGATTATATTTAACATATGTCGGTGGTGAAAAAGCATCACCGCAGGAAACAAGCACGGCTCAGGGCTGGGCATCTGAACTTTGCGGCAAATGGATGAAGAGCAATTGGAAAAATGGCATTGAATGGAGCCTTGATGAGGATTATCCTACTGTCCTGAAAACATTGTCACTACAAGGCTTTAAAACCTCATTCAGTGCTATCTGGCCGATTCATTTTGATAATACATATAAGGCAGAAATTGAATTTGCCGAAAAGAATAATACCTCACAGTATTTTTATAAGTTTGAAACCGATGAGGAGCTTCATACGAATATGCTTGAGCGTATTAACAGCGATGATGATTTGATTTTAGGCATTTATGAAAATCCTGATGCAAACGGTCACGGTACAGGCTTTGGGGATAAAAACTACCGCTATGTTTCAGGTATTTGCAATCTTGACAGATTATCCTATGAGCTGCTTAAAAAGATTAAAATGAGAGAAACCTTTGATTATGAGGACTGGCTTGTTGTAATTGCCTCCGACCACGGCGGACATTCCACAAGACATGGAACGCAGTGTATTGAGGATCGAACAACATTTCTTGCACTATCTAAGCCTATCGAGGAACTCAGCAAATGACACAGTATATTTTAAATAATTATAAAAAGAGCAAGCTGATTGTTACTGTTTTATGGCTTGTTTATGCATCGTCCTATTTCATCAGAACCTGTTATGCTGCTGCAATTGCACCTATTGTCCGTGAGGGCAACCTCGTCAAGGGTGAGATTGGCTTGGTTGGTACTGCGTTTTTTATTTGTTATGGTGTGGGTCAGCTAATCAGCGGCTTAATCGGTGATAAGGTTAATCCCTTTTTTATGATTATATTCGGTGCGGCAACAGGAGGCCTATGCTGCTTTTTGATGCCGTTGGCAGGCGATTTTATTTTCATGCTTTTGATTTGGGGTATAAACGGCTTTTTTCAGTCAATGCTCTGGTCGCCTATTTTGCGAATATTCTCTGAAACGATTGACAAAAGCCTTAGTAAAAAAGCAATATTAAATATTTCTTTGTCACTGCCTGTCGGAACAGTTTGTGCCTATCTTGCATCAACCTTTATAATTAAATATTCAAGCTGGAAGCTTGTTTTTATTTGCGGTGGAATTGTCATTGTTCTGTCAGCTGTTTCAGTTATTTTGGCTTTTACATATTCTAAAAATGATTTGATAAAAACCAAAAAGCAGATTTCTGTTGAGCATAAAACAGATTTATCTAATGGGAAACAGAGCTTGCTTCGTATGGCATTATTAAGCGGTCTGTTTGTGATTATTATGCCATCCTTCCTGCACGGAATGATGCGTGACGGAATAACCAACTGGGTACCAACCATGATAAGTGAGTTATATGGTGTCTCTCCGTCGTTTTCAGTATTTTTAACCATTGTTCTCCCAATCTTTAATTCCTTCGGTGCATATGCTGTAGTACCTCTTTATAAAAAGCTTGGCGAGAATGAAATGAAAACAGCCGGTGTTATCGGTATGGTGGCACTGGTACCTCTTCTTTTGTTGTTATTTATAAACAAGCTGCCGGTTTATGTGATTATTATTTTACTTGCGCTGACCACGTCAATTATGTATGCATTGAATTATCTGATTATATCCCTTGTTCCTGTTCGCTTTTCAAAGTTTTCCTGCACATCAGGTGTCAGCGGAATACTGAATTCAGCCGCACATATTGGATGTGCAATATCGTCATATGGCTTTGGGGCGGTTTCTGAAAATGCAGGCTGGAATGCGGTAATATTTATCTGGATTGCTGCAGCGTTATTAACGGTAGTATTCTCGTTTTTATCCAATATAAAATGGAAAAGTTTTATAAAATAAATAAGGATAAAATAAAAAATTCTGTCTTTGCTTAAGACAGAATTTTTTTCTATATGCTGGCTGATGCCTTCATCAGTCTGTTTTTGGTGCGATGTGGGCATCACACCCTACGAATATATTCATTTTGGCGTGGTTATGATTGTTTTATCGACAGCCTGAAACTGAATAGAATTATTCAGTTACATATTCTTTTTTGCGCTTTTCAATATCCTTCTTAAACAGCAGCTTGAATACGGTTCTGACAAATGGCTGAATGAAGAACAGTTGGGTGAAGAATGCAAATGGGAAGTTGAAGCAAACCAGCTTTAACCAGTTCGCAAGCAGAGTGAGTATTGAAAAATCACTGTAGTAAGGATAATAGAATATAGCGGCTAAAAAGCTCATTGCAGGGCACATCAAACCGACTGTTGCACAAATGATAGCTGTTTCAAATAGTACAGGGTTTGTTGTTCTTGGGTCAAATACCTTGCTTGCTAATTTGAAAGAAGCAGGGCTGCCCATTACACATTCAAGTCCGTAAGCAAAGCAGAATTCAATAAGCACTACTGCCCAGATTGGCAGCATTCTGCCAAACATATATACTCCGCACTGTGCGTTGATAGCGTGTAAAACACTGTCAGCACCTGTGATTTCCATTAGTGTGCTTCCGTTTACCACATATAAGCTGTAAAAAACATAGGCGTGAACTGTAATAATTACAGTGATAAGGGCAAAAGTCATTCTTTGAAATTGGTTTCTCGGCATAAAATTTTCCTCCATTTTGACATAAAAAAACAAGCAATGACAGCATTATAAATCAGTACTACATAATTACCGTAATCAGATTTACATGCTAAGCATTACTTGTGTCGTCTATGTCTATTTATTTTTTTCTAATGGATTATATCAAATCTTTCTTTGAAAAGTCAAGAAGAATTTTGATTATTTTGTTTGAAAAATGAATTCACTCGGCGTCATGTTATATTCCTTTTTAAAGGCAGAAATAAAGTGTGACTGTGAGCAAAAACCAAGGGATGAACAAATTTTTTTGCTGTCGCCGCCCTCCCATAACAATGCCTTGGCAAGCTCGAGCTTTTGTTTTGTGATGTAATTACTGAGGCTGTCACCTGTTTCCTTTTTAAAGAGATGTGACAGATAGTCAGCAGAAATTGCGCAGTGCTGACTGATTTCCTTAACAGTGATTTTTTTGGTTATATTTTTATTGATATAGTCAATAGATTTTCTTACGTGAGGTGAGTGGATGATTCTGTCCTTGCTTTCCTTAACCATATTTGTCAGCTCCATAATTTTGTTAGCAAGCAAAATCATGATATCGGCTGTGCTATCTTTTTCATCAATGGTTCTTATAAAGCGGTCGGAAAAGCTGTATGCTTCAAGCTCACCGAGTCCGCCCTGTATGGCATAGCGTGTAGCGAGTGCCATAGTGCTGACTGCAATGTATTTAAACTGCATTAAACTGCTGTTTGACATTTCACCAACAAATATTCCATTATTCATAAAAGGCTGAACCTGTGCTAACAGCTTTTCTAAATCTCCCTCTTTAACACATGAAAACAGTCTTATTTCATCACGGTATGATGTGTGAATAAGTCCTCTTTCAATCTGTTCATAAAGTGATCTGTCAATCTCCTTTGGAATTGTGTTGATGCTGAGTAATTCGTCATAGTTCATCTTTACCACCTCAAGGATAACATATAATCTTTTGAATGGTTTGTCAATAAATTAATCTTCTTAATTGCGGAAATATAATATATCCTAAGATTTTTGATATGTTAAACTTCAATGAAATCAGTTGTATTACTTTTTTTATTAGATTATATTCTGAAATTATAAAATCTTATATCTTAAGAAAGCTCGCAGAGCATAAAAAACTCCAAATCCATAAGGACTTGGAGTTTGATGAAAACAAATTATCTCTTTGAGAACTTCTCCCTCTGCGAAACGCCCGATTTTACAGGGTTTCTTTTTATTTTTGTTACTTGTGCGTTGCTTATGCAACAACACGTATAACTATTCAAACCAACTATTAAAGTCAAAAGATTCAGTCGTTATTGTCCACTCGATAAATATCAAGTGGACAACCATCTGCATTTTTCCATCTAAACCATCCATTATTATTAGTACCTAAAACAATCCATCCTGCAACTGATGGTGAATTGCACTTAACATCTTCTTGAAGTATATTATTTCTTACAGTTGCTGTTTTTCTTAATATTGGCATATCTTTTCTATCACATGGTAAACAGCTACTTCCCTTAAGAACAATAAATTTATTATCCACTACCTTCATTTTAGCCTGAATAGTGCCATATTTTCTATTATTTTCATATAAGTAATATTCTCCGTCAGGAACAGTATATTTGTTTACACTATTAACATTTGCCGTTCTTTCGTCAGTTGCAGTATCAAATACTTCTTCTTTCGTCATTGTTTCGGGATATATTTGCTTACCGTCAAAAGACGATAATAATTGAACAACTAAATCTACATCTATTGCAAATAACTCTGTATTACCAACATTACTTTTACTGAAAATATCATGAAGTAAAGCTTCTTTTTCATCATAGTCATCAACTTCAATAGCGAACTTTCTCTTTAATCCTACTACCTGAACATAACCATTGTGTTCTAAATTATACATACGCTGTTCAAAGTTATTAGAACCTGTTTTTCCTATTTTCACTAGACCTGGAACAATAGTTGTCATACAATAAATAATTCCTCTTGCCATATAAGTATCCTCACTTTAATGTCATTTCAATATCAATTATACTAAATTAATTTGTTGAAAACAAGTTTTTAAGTTAAATGCACTTTCGATACACAGAGATTATTATTTGTGTATTAAAAGTATTGATTTTTTTGTAAATTTTTGCTATTATACTTTTGATACACAAACTTATAATTTTGCGTACTGAAAGTTGGTGAACTATGAGCAAAAAAGAAATTGCGAAAAATGCAATCGAAAATTCAGGTGGAATTATAAAAACTGCTGAACTTATTAATGCAGGACTTACTAAATCTGATATTACGAATTTAGCCGATAATTCTTTTATTGAAAGAGTAAAACACGGATATTATAGGCTGTTTGACACTAATATATCAGAGGAACAAATTCTTTCTACTCTTTTACCTGAAGGAATCGTCTGCGTTCAGTCTGCTCTGTTTCACTATGGTTACAGCGATTATACGCCGAGAGAATGGAGTGTTGCTGTGCCAAGAACAATTTCACGAAGCAAGCTAAAAATTGATGAAGTGCCGTTAAAGGTTTACTATATTCAGAATGAACTTTTTGAAATTGGCAAAGCAACAGATGATTTTAACAGATTTACGCTGAATGTTTATGACCGTGAACGAACTATTTGCGATTGCTTCAAATACAAAAACCAACTTGACAGCGAAACTTTTAATAAAGCAATTAATGCCTATATTGCTGATGATAAGAAAAATTTAGCAAACCTATCAAAATATGCAAAGCAGTTGAAAGTTTATAAAAAAGTAACCGAACTTATGGAGGTGCTGCTCAATGGCTGATAAAGCATCATCAGTCCTTGCAAGACTTAAAAACAAGGCAAAAGAAAGCGGCAGAAGTTATCAGCTTTGCTTGCAGTTGTTTTGTCAGGAAGAATTCTTGCGACGACTTGAAAATTCAAAATATGCTGACAATTTTGTACTCAAGGGCGGACTATTCATATACGCATTAACAGAATTTGAAAGCCGAGTAACAATGGATATTGATTTCCTGCTGCAAAGACTGCCGAACACACCTGAACAGTTGCAGCCAATCATTGAAGAGATAATCAAAACTGAAACAGACAATAATTTTGTAACATTTGAAATCAAGAGCATTGAGCCGATAGCAGTTGCTAAAAAATATGCTGGCATAGGTGCATCACTTGTTGCAAAAATCAAGAACACAAAAACACCGATTAATATAGATTTTGGTGTGGGTGATGTTATTGTGCCAAAGCAAGAGAAAATGTCAATACCAACCCAACTTGATGATTTTGACAGTCCAACAATCAATACATATTCACTTGAAACTACCATTGCTGAAAATCTTGATGCAATTCTTGATTTAATGGAGTTTTCAAGCAGAATGAAGGACTATTACGATATTTATTATCTTGCAACGCATTTTGAATTTGACAGCGACACACTCGCAGAAGCAATGCGAAAAACCTTTGCAAACCGCAACCACCATTTCACAATGGAACAATTCAATCAAGTCATCGCATTCGGAGAAGATGAATCCATGCAAAAGAAATGGCAAGCCTTTGCTAAAAAGATAAAGGTTACGACTAATTTTCAAACTGTACTTAATGCGATAAGCAATTTAAACACTAATGTATTTACTATAGAAAATTGAATTTAAAGGCAATAAAGCGAAGAATTATCTCAACTTTATTGCCTTTTTCTATTGACCTTTCAAATATAAAATGATATCATTATATCAATATATAATAATGTCATAGGAGGTGCAACAATTAGTTGAAAGAAAATAAATCATCACGAACTCGGCAAATCCAATTTAGAATGGATCCAGATAAAGTGAAAAGATTGTATGCTACTATTGCTTATGATGATAATATGCATAGTATGGCCGATTTATTTAATCAGGCCGCTGATGAATATTTGAAAAAACACGAAAAAATTGTAAAAACATATAACGAGCGAAATAATGATAGCAAAGTATATTAAGGAGATAAATTAAAATGAGTGAAAACAAAGTAATTGTAATACCAGATGGTAAAATCTGCGACTATATTGACGGAAAATTCCGTAATGATACTCCAGAGGAATATGTACGACAAACTATCGAAAAGAGATTGGTAAACGAACATAAATATTTACCCAAACAAATTCGTATTGAATATACGTTGCAGCTTGGTTCTCGTAAACCTCGTACAGATATCGCTATTTTTGATAAGGATTGTAATGAACAAACACAAGAAAACATTAAACTTATTATCGAATGCAAAAAAGAAACTGTTGATGCACGCAACGCTAAAGATGGTGTTGAGCAATTGAAATCTTATATGTCTGTTTGTCCTAATTGCGAGTGGGGTATGTGGACTAATGGCAAGCAAAAAGAAGTATTCCGTAAATTTGTAAATGATAAAGGACAACTTGAATTTATGGATTACAATGACATTCCTTCTGCGGATGGAAATCTTGATGATATTAACCGTCCTAAAAGAACATCCTTGAAAAATGCCTATGATGATAACCTTCTTTTTGTATTTAAAACTTGCCATAATCATATTCATGTTAATGATGGTTTACAGAAACAACCAGCATTTTTTGAATTACTTAAGGTTATTTTTTGTAAAATCGAAGATGAAAGAAACATTCCAAAACCACTCGAGTTTTATACCACCTCAGAAGAGCGTTCTAATCCAGATGGGCAATTAACTGTTAAAAAGCGTATTTCAAAAATTTTTGAACGTGTAAAGAAAAAACACGGCAAAATTTTTGATGCTAACGATGAAATTAAATTAGCTCCTCGTAGCCTTGCATACATAGTAAGTGAGTTGCAAAAATACAGTCTGCTCAACACCAATATTGATATCAAAGGTAAGGCATATGAGGAAATAGTCGGTGCAAACCTTCGTGGTGACCGTGGCGAATTTTTTACCCCTCGCAATGTAATGAAAATGGTCGTTGAAATGATCAATCCTAAAATGGACGAAAAAGTTTTAGATAGCTCTTGCGGCACGGGAGGCTTTTTAGTCACAGCTATGACTCACGTTATTGCCGACCTTGAAAGAGAATTTTCCGATGAAATTGGTTGTCCTCGTAAAGAATGGGATAATGATTCTGTCAGGGTATTCAATGATAGAATTTCCGATATGGCTTCTCATTATTATTTTGGTTTTGACATCAATCCAGACCTTGTAAAAGCTACAAAAATGAATATGGTTATGAACAATGACGGAAGTGGTAATATACTTCAAACAAACTCATTGCTTCCACCACACGAATGGTCAGACGAGTTTAGGACCAAGCTCGCCGAGGCGCTTGGAATTGAAAAAAGTGAATTACGTAACCACGACACAATAGGATACTTTGATGTAATTGTTACTAATCCACCTTTTGGTAGCAAAATTCCGGTAAAAGATAAAAATATTCTCGAACAATTTGAACTTGCTCATATTTGGACAAATGACAAAAAAACAAGCACTTGGACGAAAACTGAAAAACTTCAATCATCAGTTCCACCTGAAATATTATTTATTGAGCGCTGCACACAACTTCTCATTCCTGGTGGTAGAATGGGAATTGTTTTACCTGACTCTATTCTCGGTTCTCCTGGCTTAGGTTATATCAGAGAATGGCTTATTAAAAATCACAGAATAGTTGCAAGTGTAGATTTACACGCTGATACTTTCCAACCGAGAAATGGTACGCAAACATCTGTCCTATTCTTGCAAAAGAAAACGCAAGAACAAAAAGATACTGAAGAAAAAAGTGGCACAATGGCAGATTACAATATTTTTATGGCAATGGTAGAAAAAGTTGGACACGATAAACGTGGCAATCCAACTTTCAAGCGTGACAAAGAAGGCAATGAGATTCTCGTTCCAGACACCAATAGTGTACTTGTTCTTGGAGAAACAGGCGAAGGCGATCGTACAGTATCTCATCAGCAGAAAAAGAAGGTTGAGGACGATCAAACTCCAGATGTTCCAATAATTTTTGCAGAGTGGAAAAAACAGGAGGGACTAGCATGGTAAATAGCAATTTGACTTACCACCTTAATGATGAGCATATTACCAATATTAAAGTTAATGAAACTCCTCTAAAATGGCGTTTCGTGTCTCTTTCTGAAGTGATATCATCAGGGAAACGAATTGACGCAACAACCTTTGATATGGAACTTATGCATGTTAAAACTACTCTCAACAATTTAAAGGTTGAATGCATACCAGTTGTTGGAGAAAATGGGTTTTGTAGTGCCTATAGACCTGGAATATGCAAACGAATATTTGTAGAAAAAAGCGATAATTCTATTGATATGCTTACACCATCACAAATTACAGATTTGCATCCAAAGGCCGAAAAATTTTTATCAATTAATATGACCAAAAACATCTCAAATTGGTTTGTAAAAAAAGGAGAAATCCTTTTGACCTGCTCTGGTACTATAGGAAATCTTGCATATGTTTCAAAAACATTAGACGGCAAATGTGTTTCTCAAAATTTGATAAGACTGGTACCAAAGAATGTTTTTGACGCAGGATATTTGTATGCTTTATTAAAGAGTAAAATTGGACAATTACTTTTAACTAGAAATAATTACGGCGCCGTAATTCAGCATATTGACCCAGAACATCTGCAACAAATATTAATTCCAAATGCTTCCAGTGAAGTTAAAAGAAAAATTCATAATCTCATCGTTAGATCTTATGAGTTGCGTGATGAGGCAAACGATATGATTGACCAAGCAGAAAAACTCTTAATTTATGAACTTCAGTTGCCGCCTATCAACAAATTTAATGTGAATTCTTTAAAAAAAGATACCACTGTAAATGCTTTTGGTGTTAAGTTAAGCCAAATGTCCGGCCGTGCAGATGCTTCATATCATGTGCCAATTGTTGACGCTATTCTTAAACACTTGCATAATTATGCAGAAGAAGTCACAACCATTGCCGACAACAGAATTAGCTCTGAAATTATATTGCCTGGAAGATTTAAACGTATTTATGTTGAGGAAGGATATGGAAGAGTTTTTATAGGCGGAAAACAACTTTGTGAACTTGATCCTTCTAACAAGAAATACCTGTCGTTAACTCACCACGGTGATAGAATCTCCAAACAGCTTGAACTTCATGAGAATATGACCTTGATTACTTGTAGTGGCACCGTTGGAAAGGTGACTATGGTTGGGAAGCAATGGGAAAACTGGACAGCTAATCAACATATAATTCGTATTGTTCCGGCAAATGTGGATATTGCAGGATACTTAAATGTTTTCTTATCTTCTGACTATGGATATCATTTAATTACTCGTTTTATTTACGGTTCAGTAGTAGATGAAATAGACGATAACCATGTAAGACAAATCGCATTTCCATTACTCAAAAATGCAGATGTACAAAAGGAAATCAACGACTTAGCATTAGAAGCAAATCAAAAACGCTATGAAGCTTATATTTTGGAAAAAGAAGCTTTAAAAATTGTGGATGACGAAGTCATCTATGCAAAATAGCTTTCATTTGAGTATAAAGTAGTTAAAAATTGTGGCAGTAAAGATAGTCTGCTTTATTACCACAATTTTTTATTGTCTGAAATCCATCTCTATATTAACAATTTTTCCTGCCTAACTGACGTTACTAATCTTTTTAACTCAGAGCATTTGCTTTCTGTAAATTGAAAAGCCAGGTTATAGTATAATTTTTATTGCTGAATATTAATATCGTCAACACCTAAATTGAGCTTCAATTATCTGTAATAATCATGATATGTTTCTTTTTGTTTATTTTTAACTGTATATCTTTGCTTCTGGATATTTTGTTCTGCTTTGATGTTGGATTTTATTTCGGAATTATCTTCGATAATATGATTTGCGGTACGGATATTTTTGCGTAAGGCTTGCAATTCAGATGTGCAATTGTTTCGTTGTGATAATAATTCAGCTCTTTTATCTGTATCAGTACATCTGCGGAGTTTGTTGTAGATGTGCTGGCGTTGTTTTTCAATTAATTTAATTTGGTCGCATGATGTGTTGATAAAATTATCAACATAATCAAGAGTATTGAGATTTTGTTTTGAAATCAATCGTACTTCTTATGAATATCGCTCAATCTTTCTCCAAGCCTTTTTCATTTCGGGTGATAGCGGTTGATGCTTCTTTGGAATATATCTTAAAAGATAGAAATAATAGAGATATAAAGCCTTTAATCCTGTTATTTTTCTTGTTTTAGACAAGCTACCTTTAAAAACATATTTTGTTGGTTGATTAGTCTGTGGTTTAGTATTTTTAATATAAGAACTATACTTTTCACTGGCTATCCAGATATCATTTTCTCTCATTCTGCTGAATATACCATCTCTGTCATACTGCTCGCCTAAATGATATAGGCGAGTATTTTTTGTATCATTTATCGAACGAATGGTGGCACATTTCAGTCTCGGATCAAGATTGATTATATAACCCTGTTTCTCTAACGCCTTTCTGAATTGTGCCTGATTTACACTTATACTGATTGCATAATCTATGGCATCACGAATCAGATTATACTTTGTCGGCTCTCCTCGTTTTTCTGCAAAGTACATACTTCTCGGTGTTTTTTCACTTGGATTTTTTATCACGGTAAGCTGTTCTTTCTCGCACAATTTATCTGACAAATCTCTGAATTTATAGTATGCTTTCTTATTGCAATCAAACTTTTTACCACTCCACATATTAACCGAATTGATAACAAAATGGTTGTGATAAGTTCCTGTATTGAAATGAGTTGCAACAAGTACCTGATAATCAGTCCCCCACATTGCTTTTGCAAGCTGTACACCGATTCTGTTGCATTGTTCAGGTGTAACTTCGCCGGTTTTAAAACTTTGATATGTGTGGTAAGCAACATTTCTATTAATCTTATTAAAGCGTTCCTGCACTGCGTACATTTCTTCAAATGCAGTAGCAGCATTGCAATTAACACCCGTAACAAAGCAGGCTTTTTCTTTTCCGCTTATAGTTTTATTCTCGTTATCTGCATAGTGAATAATCTTTTGCAAATCAGAATAAATTGTCTTATTCGGGTTAGCTGTATAGTCAACCACTCGTGATAAACTATCTTTAATTGCCCAGATTTTTGTTACTGCCATTCGTTGTTTTCTCCATCATGATAGGCTTTGAGGATTAAATTGGCAACGCCATTTAACTGACTGTTATTCATATTGCATATAGTCTGATATGCTTCATACAAATAGCTGCTCGGTGCATTTTTGATATTCTGATTTAGTCCGACCTTTCTTAAATATGCCGACAATGACAAGCCACACTTTTTAGCCTTGCGTTCGAGTGTTGTCCATTCATCATTGGTAACTCGGATGTTGATTAGTGTGTTTCTTGTTCTCATAAATACTTCCTTTCAAATGTTCTTCAACGGGGTCAAAGGGGTGTCCCCATTCGGTTTTAGCCGTCTGGTTTTGTAGCCTGTGGCTTTACAAAACCTATGCTCGCTACAGTCTGCGACTGCAAATATTTCAATTTCCACATTACAGGAAATATCTGAAGCATTGGAAGTTCCATTAGTTATTTTATTGGTTATGATTCAACACACATGAAGATTGATTGTCTATCGGATGTGCTTGCCTTTCTGTTCAAGTTTAACAGAAAAAATGAAATCGACTTCAAAATTGAAGTTGAAAAGGCAGCAGATATTCATAATTGGAAATGTTCAATTATTATAAATGGCAATGATGATGAGCACGAAGTTAATTATCCTTTGGTACAGACACTAAAAGAATTCCAGAAAAACAGAGAAGCAACAGAAATTTATTTTATGAGCTATCAGGCTTTGGATGAATGGGAAGAGAAGATGCTGGGCAGATATATCGACTGCTTTTTAACTGATAAAAAATAGAATACCTTGACAGAGGAACAAGGCTTAAAAAATTTCTTGAATTAGACAGACCGCGTGTGGCAGAAATTGCTGCACAACAAAATG
>CAYNGP010000034.1:0-19037 GCA_964396885.1 uncultured Bacteroides sp.
ATTATCTTTTAATACAATTTATTATTATAGATTATAGATTATTACAACTATGTGAAAGGAGATTGTTTATGCCAACTAATTATATATCCCCAATCTCGATGGATGCTTTGTCAAACCTTTGCGGCGAGCTTGACGAAAACAATTCAATTAAGGCTGCTGATTATAAAAAATATCAGGTTAAAAGAGGCTTAAGAAACAGTGACGGAACAGGTGTTATGGCAGGGCTTACACGTATTTGCTCTGTTGAAGGCTATTATATTATTGACGGTGAAAAAGTTCCAAAGGAAGGTAAGCTGTCCTATAGAGGCTATGACATTAATGACATTGTAAAAAGTGTTGTTAATGATGACAGATTTGGTTTTGAAGAGGTTGTTTGGTTGCTTCTTTTCGGTGAGCTTCCAACTGAGCAGCAGCTTGTCAGCCTTATGGAGGTTCTTGCAGAGTGCAGAGAGCTTCCTGACGAATTTATTGAAGATATGATTATGAAAAATCCGTCAAAGGATATTATGAATAAAATGGCAAGATGCATAATGGTTCTTTATTCATATGACGAAAATCCTGACGATATTTCAATTCCTAACGTGCTTCGTCAGTCACTTCAGCTGATTGCACAAACACCTACAATTATGAATTCTGCTTATCAGGTTAAGCGCCGTTCATATTATAATAAAACAATGTTCCTTCATCCGATTAAAAAGGAGCATTCAACTGCTGAGTGCATTTTGTATCAGCTCAGAGCAGATAAGCAGTTTACAAGAGAGGAAGCTAAGCTTCTTGATATTTGTCTTATGCTTCACGCTGATCACGGCGGCGGTAATAATTCCACATTCTCAACAAGAGTTCTTACCTCAAGCGGCACAGATACATATTCAGCTATTACAGCCGGCTTAGGCTCATTAAAGGGACCAAAGCACGGTGGTGCAAATATCAGAGTTGCCAACCAGATGAATGAGATTTTGGCAAATGTTGCTGACCCTACTGATAAGTCACAGATTAAGGATTATCTTGTTAAAATTTTGAAGGGTGAGGCAGGCGACGGCTTAGGACTGATTTATGGTATGGGTCATGCAGTCTATACAATGAGCGATCCGAGAGCTGTTATTCTTAAGGAAAATGCAAGAAAGCTTGCTTATGAAAAGGGTTATGAAAAAGAGTTTGTAACTCTTGAAAATATTGAGCTTCTCACACCTGAGGTGTTTGCTGAGATTAAAGGTATTGATAAAACGATGTGCGCCAATGTTGATTTGTATTCAGGATTGGTTTACAAGGTGCTTGGCATACCTGAGGATTTATATACACCTCTTTTTGCAACTGCACGTATTGGAGGCTGGTGTGCGCACAGATTAGAGGAATTAACCTCTAACGGAAAGATTATTCGCCCTGCTTATAAGAGTGTAAGCCGTGCAAGAGAGTTTAAAGAGTTAAGTAATAGATAATTGGTTGATATTTAAGGAGAGAAAAAGTGCAAAGAGCCAGAGGAAAATTACCGATATATTTAATTGCTGTATTGGTGTTTTCTTCCTGCCTTATGCACTTTTTTCAGCTTTTAAGATATACTGACAAGAGTACAGGTTATGTTACAGGCGGTACAATGCTGCCGCTGATAATTTATCTGTTAATTTTTGCTGCTGTTGGTGCAGCAGGTTTTTATGTCAAAAGCTGTGAAAAGTTTAAGCCTGTTGATTTATCAGGCAGCAACAAAGTGCTTTATCTGAGCTCTGTATTTTTGTCGGTCACAATGTTTGCCGATTTTTTGCATCAGTGCTACAGCTGTTATGATTATATTTCAAAAACAAATTATTTTGAATATGTGTATATAGTCCCGTTGGCATTGTCGGGATTGTTTGCATTGCTTTGCTGCTTCTATTTTGCAACACTGTCCGTTACGGCTAAGGGCTCAAATTATGATTTCAGGAATTTTACATTTTTGCACCTTGTTCCTGTTTTATGGGCTTTCACACGGCTTGTGCTGATTATGATAAAAATTGTCGATGTGAAGAAGGATGCAGACACCGCACTGGAGTTTTTGCTGCTTTCGTTTATGCTGCTGTTTTTCTTCTGCTACATATCTATGATTGATAATGGCGGAAGGGTTTCAAAATTGTTTGTATTTTCTGCAATTACGCTTTTTTCAATTGCGTCAGTAATTGCTCTGCCGAGAATTGTATTAATGATTACAGGCAGGGGTGATATTCTTTATCACGCTGCTTATACAGGCATCAGCTATTTTGCGGTGGGCTTGTTTGCAGTTTTGCAAATCAAACAAGAAAGTTAAGATAAAAGAGGATTATGTTTTGTTTTTAGAAAATTTAAAAACGATAGCCTTGCAGGTATTAATTTTATATCTTATTGCCGGTGTCGGTTTTGTAACCGATAAAACAGGTGTTTTTAAGCAAAAGGATGCTAAAAGATTAATCGACCTGCTGTTTAATATAATTTTGCCGATTGCCATTATTCACACATTTATGACAATGGAGTATTCGGCAGAGCATGTTAAGGGTATATTTGTAGCATTTATCTGTGCATTTGCAACACATATTTTCGGAATTCTGATTTCGCTTCTCACCTTCAGAAAAAGGTCGCTTAAGGAACGTGGTATTTATCATTATGCAACCATTCTTTCAAATGCCGCATTTTTGGCACTGCCGCTGGCAAAAAGTGTTATCGGGTCAGAGGGCATTTTTTATTGTTCTGTTTATGTTGCAGTGTTTAATATGATTGCTTTTACTGTGGGCATATATGAAATGTCCGGGCATGAGGCAAAGCTCGATTTTAAAAAGATTATTTTAAATCCGGGCACAATTTCTGTATTAATTGGTCTGCCGCTGTTTTTCCTGCATTTGGATATTCCGTATGTTATTGAATATCCTATGGAATTGGTGGGCAGCTGTAATTCACCGCTGGCAATGATTGTGTTCGGAACATTTTTAGCGAATTCCAGCTTTAAAGATATGTTTGCAAAAAAGGAAATATATTTTGTTTCATTTTTAAGGCTTTTAGTGATACCGCTTTGTATGATAGGCTTGTTTTACATATGTGGCGTCAGGGGCTCACTCCTTGTGGCAATGGCAGTTTCGGCATCTGCGCCTACAGCAACAAACACTGCTATGTATGCCGCGAAATATGATAATGACCCTGCTCTTGGTTCAGAGCTGGCGGCACAGTCATCTGTGCTTTCAATAGCCACAATGCCTGTGGTTGTAGCACTGGCAACTGTATTGCAATAATATACAAATAGTATCGGTTAACGGCTTAATAGTTAACGAAATGTAAATTTATTTAAAAGAATAATGGACTTGTGTTGAATTATCCCTTAATATAAATTATAATTAATATGTAATAGTTTTAAGTGTTTGTTAATAGGTATATAAAGGGTGATTTTATGAAATTAGTTATAGCGATTGTATCGAATAAGGATTTACCGCAGGTGCTTTCGGTAACAAGTGCTGAGGGTTTTCCTTCTACAAAAATAGCAACTCAGGGTCAGTTTTTACAGAGCGGACAGACAACGATTCTGTATGGTGTAAGTGATGACAGAGTTGATGATTTATTGAACCTTATTAAAAACAATGTTACAAAAAGAGTACTTAAAGAAACATCCGTTGAAAGCACCATTGAAGGCTCATTGTTAAAAAAGCCTGTGGATGTTGAGGAATTCGGTGCAGTTGCATTCGTTATAAATGTAGAGGATTTTAAGAAACTGTAATATGAAAGAACTGGACTTTGTCGGCAATATGAGAGTGATTGAACAGCTTGGATGTCTTATTGACTCCAAGCGTTTTCCTCATGCCCTGATCATTGAGGGTGAGCACGGACTGGGCAAAAAGACCTTGGCAAGAAAGCTGGCGGGTGCCCTTGTTTGCCGTGGTGATGATAAGCCCTGTGGTGTGTGTAAGCAATGCCGCAAGGCAGAGCAGGGGATACACCCTGATATTATTGAGCATATTGCCGAAGGCGGCAGTAATTCTTTTCACGTTAATACTGTAAGAGATGTTGTGAACGATGCGTTTATGCGTCCGAATGAGGCTGATTATAAGGTTTATATTTTAGGCAATGCTGAGTGTATGAATCTTTCAGCACAGAATGCACTGCTTAAAATTTTAGAAGAACCGCCCGAATATGTTGTGTTTATAATGACTGTTTCGTCAAAAAGTATGATGCTTGAAACAGTGCTTTCACGCAGTGTGGTTGTAAGTCTTGAAGGTGTTGATATTCATAAGGGTGCTGAATATATTGCTGCTCATATTGAAAATGTTGATGTCGGTCTTGCAGCACGTCAGCTTGAAACCTTTAACGGTAATATAGGAAAAGCACTGGGCTCACTCCAAAATGGCAAGGTAAGTGAAATAACGGAGCTTTGCGTGAATATTTGCAGTGCACTGGTTAATGACAGCGAGTATTCGCTTTTAACTGCTTGTTCAGCTTTTCAGAATGACAGGCAGAGCATTGTTCTGGCAATGGATTTTTTGAAAAATATTTTCAGGGATGCATTGGTTTATAAGCCCTCCGGCGAGATTATTTCAGGTCAGACGGAAACAGTTACCATGCTAAAAAATAAGATAACTCGTCAAAAGCTTATTGACTTAATTACTATTTGTGATAAACTTAAAGAGATGGCACTTAAGAATTCAAACAATTCACTGCTAATCACAAAAATATGTTATAGCCTTAGACAAGCCATTGGCAGGTAGGCTATTTGGAGGATATATATGACAAAGGTTGTTGGTGTCCGTTTTAAGGATACAGGCAAAACTTATTACTTTGATCCGTGCGATATTGATTGCAAAAAGGGTCAGGTGCTTGTGGTTGAAACTGCAAAGGGTATAGAGTGCGGCATTGCGCAGTCAAATGTTAAGGAAGTTGATGACAGCGAGGTTGTTGCCCCCCTTAAACCTGTTAAGCGTATTGCTACGGATGAGGATTTAAAAATTATTGAGGAGAACAAGACTTTTGAAAAAGACGCTTTGGCAGTGTGTGCAGAAAAAATTAAGGCACATAATCTTGAAATGTTTTTAACAGATGCTGAGTGCTCCTTTGACAGAACAAAAATAATCTTTTATTTTACCGCAGACGGCAGAGTTGATTTCAGAGAGCTGGTTAAAGACCTGGCCTCTCATTTCCACAAAAGAATTGAACTCAGGCAAATCGGTGTTCGTGATGAAAGCAGACTGCTGGGCGGTCTTGGTATTTGCGGCAGACCCTTCTGCTGTGCTACTTTCCTCGATGACTTTCACAGCGTTTCAATCAAAATGGCCAAGGATCAGGGATTGTCACTTGCTCCGGGCAAAATCAGCGGTACCTGCGGCAGACTTTTGTGCTGCCTGAAGTATGAGCAGAATTCATATGAATACCTTAACAAAATCACACCGAGAAAGGGTGCTGTTGTTGACTGTCGAGAGGGCAGGGGTACTGTTGTTGATGTTTCAATTTTGACAGGAATGCTTAAAGTACAGCTTGATAAAGCGCCTGAGGCACTGCCTGTATCGGTTAACAGATCTGAGGTAAGAGTTGTTAAAAAAGGTAATTACGATAACTCAAAAGAAAAATCCTCAAATGATTAAAAATTACTTGATTTTTTAATGATATACTGTTATATTATTGGTATAGCTTGATGATGTAGGAGGTGTATCTATAATGGCATACGCAATTTCAGATGATTGTATCTCATGCGGCGCTTGTGCTGCTGAATGTCCTGTAAGTGCTATTTCAGAGGGTGACGGTAAGTTCGTTATCGATGCTGATACTTGTATTGAATGCGGCGCTTGCGAAGGTGTTTGCCCGGTTGGCGCTCCTGCACAGGAATAATTACAATACTTATTTTAAAGGCACATTCTTTAAGAATGTGCCTTTAAGACTGTCGATAAAGCAGTCATAACCACGCCAAAATTAATAAATATTTGTAGGGGACGGGTTTTCTGTCCCAATTTCGGTCTGATGAGAGTATCGACCCCTACAATATCTAATTGTTATAAATCGTAGGGACCGATGACCACATCGGTCCGTTTATATTTTATACAGATTATTTCCCTTGCAATGTTTATCTGTGTCTGTTACAATGAAATCAGGGTGATAATATGCGTGATAAAAATACAGCGGATAATAAAAAATCTAAAAATGTTTTGCAGTTCATTAAGTTTGCACTCTTCTCTGCATCAGCAGGGATTATTCAGGTGCTCAGCTTTACCTTGATGAATGAGGTTCTGATTAAGCTGCCGTTTATACAAAATGCACTTGAAAGCAATGAAACCTTTGCAAGGATTATGCAAAATGAGTATGGTCCGATGTATCTTATTGCGCTTTTGCTGTCTGTTATCTGGAATTTTACCTTTAACAGAAAATTCACCTTCAAATCAGCCGCTAATGTTCCTATAGCAATGCTTAAGGTTTTGGCATTTTATGCAGTGTTCACGCCTGTAACCGTTTTGCTCGGTAATCATTTTACAGCAAAATTTGCCGATTTTGCACCTATTGAATATGTTGTGCTTGGTGTTACAATGGCATGTAATATGGTAACTGAGTTCATTTATGACAAGCTTGTTGTGTTCAGAAATCAGGAAAACACAGCAAACAAAACAGAAAAATAAAATTTGGTTTTACAGCAGAGTATCGTAATATTCTCTGCTTTTTTATTTGACCTGACAGGTGAGTGCAGAAATTGTCAGGATTATAAAATCATTCTTTTGTAAAATGTAGTTGTGCTTGTGAGAGCAGGCCGATGGAAAGGAGTAAGTTATGGATGTTGCTGCAGGTATGCAAAATGCGATTGATTATATTGAAGCCCATTTGACTGATGAAATTGACTATAACAGGATTGCTCAAAAAGCGTGTATGTCAACTTTCTATTTTCAAAGAATTTTCTGTGCTTTGTGTGGTTATAGCGTTGGTGACTATATCAGGTACAGAAGGCTCACACTTGCCGGCAGTGAGTTTTTGCAGTCAAAGGCTAAGGTAATTGATGTTGCACTGAAATATGGCTATGAAACACCTGAAAGCTTTACAAGGGCATTTACAAAGTTCCACGGTGTTACACCATCCTATGCAAAAGAAAACGGCGACAAACTGAAATGCTTTCATCCTCTTTCCGTAAAGATTATATTAAGAGGTGGTTTTATGGAAAACTTTAAAAAAGACAATTATAAAATTGTAAAAAAGGATGCCTTTACTGTTCTTGAGAAGGTGGAGCAGCATATGGTTGACAATGATAAAAATAAAAACACTATACCTGAGTTCTGGACAAGGAGCTGGCAGGATGGTACTGTTAAAACATTGCTGAGTAATATGTCAGGCAGTAAGGATTTATTTGGAATATGCTATAATAATCACTTACAATGCTCAGGTGAATTTTTTGATTATGCAATCGGCTGTTCCTGTGAGACTGATATTGAAGTGCCTGAGGGCTACAGAATAAACACAATCCCTGCAAGAACCTGGGTAGTATTTGAGTGTGTCGGTCCTATGCCGCAGGCTATACAGGAGGCTTGGCATACGATTGTAAGCGAGTTCGTTCCTTCACGTGAATATGAGCTGACATATGAGTTTAATATCGAGGCATACAGTGCCGGCAATATGACTGGTGAAGATTATAAAAGTGAGATATGGGTACCAATCAGAGAAAAAGCATAATGATAAGGGAGGGGTTTCCCCTCCCATTAATGTAAAAAACCTTGTAAGCAGAATATGCTTACAAGGTTTTTGTTATATCATATATTCGGTTATAATGTCCTTCAAGAAATCGGAATTTACAACATAGTCACCATGACCCTTGCCCTTAATGATTTTAAGGGTTGCGTTTGGTATACCATCAGCAATTTGTTTCGTTTCGTTTTCACTTATCATATCAAATTCGCCTGCTAAAACAAGGGTAGGGCATTTGATTTTGCTGAGCTTTGCCTTGGTAATATTCGGTTCATTCAGCATCATTTTCGTCCGTTTGTCACGGGTGAAGAAATATGATAATTTCATTCCGAACAGTATAGCAGGCTTTAAGCCCTTAGGTGTGATGTTTGCACCTGATATAATCATTTTTTCAAATGCATCAGGTCTTTTGATGGCACAGATAATACCCACAATTCCACCATCACTGAAGCCGTAAAAGCAAGGTTTATTCAGTTTCAGTTCATCAATAAGACTGAGCACGTCATTAGCCATATCACTGTAGTGAAAGGTATCAACCTTGTCGCTTTTACCGTGTCCTCTGCTGTCAAGGGCATAAATGGTAAATGTGTTTTTTAACGAGTCTATCAGCTTGTTGAAAATTGTGTGCTCCTCTTTATTTCCATGCAGGAGGATAAGTGGCTTGCCGGTTCCGATTTTTTCATAATAGATTTTAGGTGACGATTTAGTGAACATATTATTCTTCGTTTATAACCTCGCTGTAAAATCTTCGTGTGTCCTCGTTCCAGCTGCTCACAACATCATCACTGAGATGACTTGGTGACAGCTTAAATGTGCTGTTTAACTCCTGCTCAAAGGCATATGTAACCTTAACTGCACCATTGTAGTTAAGATGAGTACCACCATCCTTGGTGTCAGTTTCCCAGTTGAAATCATTTATTTTGTTCATATCCGTATTGTAGTCAATAAAGACCAAATCATGTTTTTGAGCAAGCTTTTCAACTGTATTGTGTTTGCTGTAATTCCAGCTTGTTCCTGCAGGGATTGAAACAAGTGCCAGCTGGCAGTTATGTTCTTCACAAAGCTTAACTATTTTTTCAAAATACTTTTCTGTATTTCTGTCAAGTTCTTCGGGCATAGCATTCTTTTTGCCTAAGTATGTTTTTCCGTGCTCAAATTTCTGCGCCTTTTTGTCAGCAATAAAGCCTTTTGCAATGAATTTATATTTACCCCTGAGGTTAACAAAATCGTTTTTGTTGAGATCCTTCCACCTGTAATTATATTTCATAAGAGGGAAACGGTAGTTAATACCCGCAATAATTGCCTCCTCAACATTGCCGAAATTTTCGTGGAATTTCTGAATACCATAGGCTATGCCCTGTTTGATTGTTCGTTTTTTGTCATCCTCGGCAAGATTGCCTGTTTCATCAAACTTGTTAATGGTTGTGAACATACAGTCTGTTTCAAAAACAACAAGTTTAGGTGACTGATATTTGAACATTTCAACCAGCTTGTGATAAACCTCTGCAGTAGTAATGCTCGGCATACCCATTACACAGGTTGTTATTTTTTTATCCTCCCAAATCTGAATGGGATTGATTGCTCTGTAGATATCTGAATTGCCTACCATCATTACATCAATGGAATTTTCAGCCTCTGCTTTATATGCGCCTGTAATGCAGGATGACATACCTGTTGAATCTGTTTTGCCCTTTGGCGAAAGAACATTGGAGCAATATGCAAAAATAAGGCAGAACACCATTATGAATGAAATTGAACGAATGAAATCGTTTATGTTCTTTTTAGTATTTTTCATAGCGTTTATTTATAGAATTTTTTTTGATTTTTCTCCAGTATTTTTCTTGTTTTTTCTTTAGGGAAGTTGAAATTGTTTTCACAGAATATTTCTGTGTCCGTGTTCCAGACCTCTCTTTGTTCATCCGTGAGTACAGTTGGTTTTAAGCCGTATTTCTTTTTTAACAGTTTTTCATAAGCGGCAGTTACCTTGCTGGCACCTTTGCTGTTCAAGTGGTTGCCGGCATCCTTTGTGTCCTTTGTCCAGTCAAAGGTCGGTATCAAATCACTTCTTGTGTTAAAGTCAATATAGCTTAATCCATTTTCCTTTGCAAGCTCTTTAACCGTATTGTGCTTGCGCATGTTCCATGTATTGCCTGACGGAATTGTAACCAATGCAAGCTGAATATTTTTTTCGCTGCAAAGATCCATTATTTTGGCGAAATATTTTAAATGCAGATTGTCAATAGGCTCCTTGTTTTTATCACTTTTGTCCATATAGGTGTCGGCGTGTTCAAAGGGTTCAGTGTGTTTGCTTGTTAAAAAGCCCCTTGATGTGAATGCACGCTGATTGGTAACATTCGTGAGTTCCCTTAGTGTGAGCTGCTTCCAGCGGTAGTTGAACTTAATTGTAGGGTATTTGCTGTCAAGTGCTGCAAATATTTCACGGTCAATGTCATCAAGCTTGTTTTGGATAGCACTGATTCCGAAATCATTTGTGTTTTCTTCTTCCTCTTCATAAACAAGGTTGCCTTGCTCATCAAATTCGTTGCTTGTATCAAATAAGCAGTCTGTTTCAAGGACAAGCAGCTTTGGTGACTGGTTTTCCAAAAAGTTCTTTGCCCTGTGATATGCTTCAGGCTCAGATATGAATGAGTGACCGATTAAGCAGGAGGTTATACCGCAGTCCATCCAGATTTTCATTGGATTTATTCCACGGTAAGCGTTTGAGTTACCGAGAATTACAACATCAATAGTATCCTTTTCCAGAACATTGCAGGAGCGTATCATATTAATTGGCTTATTCGTAGCGTCATCCTTAACCTTTGGAAGCAGTACATTTGATGCAGTTACGAACAAAAATATAAATATAATTGTAAATATTAATGCGTTTCTTAATCCGCAAAGGTTTTTCTTTTTATTTTTCATAAATATATCTTTGCCCTTTTCTAAAATTGTGCGTAAATAGCGGCAGCGTCACCGCTTGCGTTATTGCCGTACATACCAACGATTAAGAGTGAGAATATAAGCAGCAGATAAATCACCCATCTTAAAACAAGTGGTTTTTTTGCAAGCTCTTCTCTTATATTATGCCCCTTTTCTTTCAGCAGGCCAATGATAAATACAATTGCTATGCCTATTAAAATAACTGGATAATCTCTGAATGAAATGTGTGGTATTGCTTCTCTGTGCAGTAAATCTGTAAAGCCAACAGATTTGAAGATTTGCAAAAACAGATTTGTGCTCTCGGAAATGGTAGCACTTCTGAATATCAGCATACCTGCATTAACAATGATAAAGGTTCTTACCATCTGGAACAGATGATATACTTTTGTTTCTCTGTTGATTTTAAGCTTTGTGCAAAGCTTGTCTGTTAATGGCTTTGTGAACTCGCCAAGCATCATTAAGAAATAGTAATATAATCCGTAGAAAATATATTTTCCGCTTGAACCGTGCCAGATGCCGTTGCAGAACCATACAAAGAACAGTGCATATGCAGCAGGTATCATCTGCACAAAGTATTCGCTTCTGATATGTTTTTTTGCAAAGGTGTTAACCTTTTTAAAACTGCCTGAAAGGCTTACCGGATAGAATACGTATTCTTTGAGCCACAGACCAAGTGTGATGTGCCATCTTCTCCAGAATTCATTGATTGAGCGTGCAAAGAATGGCTGTCTGAAATTTTCTGCAAGCTTGATGTCGAACATTTCGCTGACACCGGCAACAATGTCAATGCAGCCTGAGAAATCACAGTAAAGCTGAATGGTGTAGCAAACAATGGCGATTGCAATTGCTGTGCCGCTGAATTCGTCCGGCTTTTCAAAAACACCTGATGCAATCAGACCGATTCTGTCGGCAATAACAAGCTTTTTGAATAAGCCGAAAAGCATCAGCAGTGCACCGTTTTTAATAACATCATAGTCAATGTGGTGCGGTGCTCTGAACTGCTTGTCAAGTGCTCCGTAGCGGTCAAAGGGACCCTCAATAATGTGAGGGAAATAGCTGACGAATAAAAGCAGTCTGCATGGATTTTTTTCAGCCCTGATTGTTCCGCGGTATACATCAACAATATAGCTGATAGCCATAAGTGTGTAGTAGGATATACCCAGCGGAAGTAAGAAATTGAATGTGGGTATAATATCCTCGTGGGTGAAGAAACCGATAACGGAATTAAACATTCCGCCAAAGAAATTACCGTATTTAAGTACTGCAAGTATCGCAATGTTGAGCACAACAATTGTTGTGAGCACTGCTTTTTGCTTTTTCTTTATTGCAGCCTTCAGCTGCTTGCGTTCAGCTTTTTCAAGCTCTGATTTTTTAGCCTTGAACTCATCGTTAAGACCTTGAATTTTTAATGCACCCAGATAAATCAGCAAGGTGGATGCGATCATAAATAATGTTAAAACTGTGCTGGAGATAGCGTAGAAAAATAAAGATGCAACGAGTAAAACAATCCATTGCATCTTCTTTGGAACAAGATAGTAAACTACTCCGGCAATTGCCACAAAAATGACAAAAACTAATGAAGTGATTGACATAATTTTACTCTTCGTCCTCTAATTTTTTTATTAAATTCATTATAGCTTCGGCACTGTTGAAGTTTTCCGGTACTAAATCTGTAACAGCAATTTCAACATCGAACTCGTCACCGATTTCATTAACAAGTCTGATGATTGCAAGGGAGTCAAGTATGCCCTTATCAACTAAGCCTGTTTCGCTTTCAAAATCAACACCCGGTTTGATTTCCTCTAAAATTTCTAACAATTCTTCCATTTTTCTTTACCTCTTTTGCATTTTATAATTCTTTATATAAGCTTTGTAAAGCTTTTCTGTCAATTTTTCCGTTGGCATTTTTAGGCATTTCTTTAATTCTTAATACCTTGTCAGGTGTCATATATGGCGGCACCTTATTTTTTACTGCCTCAAGCACAATATTGCTGTCCTTGATTGCACCCTCATAAACCAGGGCAAGGCAGTCAGCCTCCTTGTCATAAACACAGGCACAGGCTTTAACCTTAGGCACGCTGTTGGCACCTGCCTCAATTTCGCCAAGCTCAATCCTGTAGCCCATTCGTTTAATCTGGAAATCCTTGCGGGTAATATAAATTAACTCGCCTTTATCATTATATTTAACAATATCGCCTGTTTTATATACTCTTTCAGGGTAATAGCTGTTAATCGGATTCTGAACAAATGCATCGGCCGTTTTTTCGGGATTTTTGTAGTAGCCGTCTGCCATAAAGCTTGAGCGTACGTAAAGCTCACCCTCTTCATCAGGCTTAGCCTTTTCACCATCAGCATTGACGATGAACACATCACAGTTTGTGCAGGCTTTGCCTATCGGCAGGCTTTCATCATCGGCAAACTCTCTGTCAACAACATAGAAGGTGCAGATGTCTGTTGTTTCGGTAGGTCCGAAAAGATTTGCATAGGTGATGCTGCTGTCAAGATTTTTAATCCAGTAGTTAAGCTGTTTGGTCGGCATAACCTCACCTGCAAACAAAACTGTTTTTAAATATTTTGGCTTGTCAACATCAAATGCCTTCCAGTTTGACAAAATTGAAATAGCAGTCGGCACCCAGTAAATTGTGTTGATTTCATAATCATTAAGATATTTTATCAGATTTAATGGGAATGAAAAGTTTGCTTTGGGTATGATATTATAGGTGCAGCCGCATTTTATTGTGGAGTAAAAGTCGGTAACAGACATACTGAAATAAAGCGGTGTCTGTGAGCCGAAGGATGTGGTTTCATCAAAACCGAATTCTTCTGTCACCCAGTTGATGTAGCTGATTAAAGCTCTGTGGCTGATAACCGTGCCCTTTGGCATACCAGTTGAGCCGCTGGTGAAAAGGATGTAGGCAGTATCCATATCAATCATCTGACTGCGTATTTCTGCCAGCTTGTCCTCATCAACAGCTGTATCCTTAATCGTATTATAAACATAGAATTCCTTGCTAAGTGTATTTGCCCAATCAAAGGAATCGTCATCGGTAATGATGATTGGATTTTCAAGGGTGTTTAAGATGTTCTCTATTCTGTCTGTTGGGGAATGAACATCCACTACCACATAAAAATCGCCGGCATACATAGCACCAAGCATAGCTTCAATACAGTTTACTGTTTTGTCAATCAGTATTGCAACAGGTCTTCTTGTTTGCTTTTGGGCAAGGGCTGTTCCGATTGCCTTTGCGTTTTTCATAACCTCGCTGAAGGTTGCCTTGCGGCTGCTGTCTGTAAAGCCGATTTTGTCAGGGTATTTAATTGTCGTTTTTTCAAAAAATTCAAGTACATTTCTCATAGGCATATTCTATATCATTACTGTAATAAATTCAACTTATTTAACTATTATTTGTCAAAAGTTTATCAAATTTTAATAATTTATCTAAAAACAGTGTCAGATAGCTTTATGTTGAACACTATTCAACATAATTACCCAAATAATAACATAAAATAATATTAAAGTCAATGAATGCTTTAGATAAGGGGTAGATTGCTATGTTTAAGGTGAAGGCTCCCGATGGAAGTAATAACTTATGCGGTCAAAAACTTGCACAAATCAGAAAAGAGCAGAATATTTCACAACGACAGCTTGCATCAAAAATGCAGCTTTTGGGCTATGATGTTGACAACTTTTTTATCAGACGTGTTGAAAATGGTGAACGCTTTGTAACGGATATTGATTTAAAAATTTTTTGTGAAGCCTTAGGTGTCAAGCTGAGTGACATATTGGATTTTTAGGTATTCATTTTATTATTTAAAACATTATATTAACTATTATTAGCTGACCTTGCTTTAATATTTTATGGCAGTCAGCTTTATTTTTTGCTTTATAACATTATTCCCCATAGTATTAGTGTGAAAAATGGCGAAAGTGTTGCAAAAAATTTTTGTTTTTTTGATTTTTTTATTATAGTTAGTTATGTGTAGCTTGTGTGTTGATAAAAATATTTTTTATCAACATATTCTATTGTCTTGATTTTGTTTTTGATTTTGTTTAAAATGTTCATATAAAGCTATTTATTCGGGGATTGTTTTTATGTTCAGAGAGATGAGAAGAAAAAAGCAGCAGCTGACAGATAAGGAATGTGATGAAATCCTCAGCATTGGCAAAACTGCTGTACTGGCAGTGAGCGGAGATGATGATTACCCATATACTGTTCCTGTTAATTATGTATATCACAAGGGCAATCTATTTTTCCACTGTGCTAAATCCGGTCATAAGCTTGATGCAATTGAGAAAAACAATAAGGTGTCAATTTGTGTTGTATTGCAGGATGATGTTGTGCAGGAAAAATTTACAACCTATTATAAATCAGTGGTGTGCTTCGGCAGAGCAGAGCGAATTTTGGATGATGAAGAAATAAAGGAAGCAACAACAGTTCTTTCAGAAAAGTACTGTCCTGATAATCTTGTCGGTATTCCTGCAGAGCTTGAAAAGGGTTTCACTGCTTTGGCAGTTGTAAAAATAACACCTGAGCATATTACAGGCAAGCAGTGTATTGAGCTTGTAAAATAATATTTTATTGGAGAATTCAATGGCTATTCATATTTTAGATAATAATGTATTTGTGCTTGAAACAAAAAATACGCACTATGCTTTTGGTATTGATGAGCGTGGCTATAATCGTCATATCCATTGGGGCAAAAAGTGCAGATGCCGGGATTATGAAATGGTGATTAAGGGTGATGAAAACTCTAATCATTCCTTTCTCGACTGGTATAAGCAGGAGCTGACTGTATTTGGCTCAACAGTGTACCGTGATTGTTCGGTAAAAATGAATTTCAGTGACGGATGCCGTGAGCTTGATTTGGAATATGTTGGCTGCAAAAACAGTGAAAATCAGCTTGTTTTGATGTTCAAGGATAAGCATTATCCTGTTGAAATTTGTTTAAACTACTGCATTTATGACGGATTTGATATTATTAAAAGATTTATTACAATTAAAAATACAGGCAGTGAGGATGTAAGCTGTGAAAGGCTGTTCAGTGCCGAATTTTCTCTGCCGTCAGTTAAACCGTATGTTTTCAGAAATACAAATGGTGCATGGGGTGCTGAATTCACTGAATGTACTGCTGAGCTTACAGGCGGATATTCTGTCTGGGAAAGCAGAAAGGGTGCATCAAATCATACCGCTTCACCATATTTTATTGCATCACAGAATGCTGATGAAAAAAGTGGTGACGTTTATTTTGCATCTCTTGCGTATTCAGGCAATTTTAAGGTGAGTGCAAGCCGTGATTTGTTTGGTATTACCCGTGTTCATATGGGTATGAATGATTTTGATTTCTCCCATACAATTAAAGCAGGGGAGAGCTTTGATACGCCTGTTGTATATTGCGGTATGACCGACGGCTTTGGTGATATGAGCCGTCAGATGAATCGTTTTGCTGTTGAACATATTCTGCCAAAGCAATTCAACAAAAAGCCATTGCCTGTGCTCTATAATTCGTGGGAGGCAACAGGCTTTAATGTGACTGTTGACGGACAGACCCGTCTGGCAGAGATTGCGTCATCACTTGGCGTTGAGCTTTTTGTAATGGATGACGGTTGGTTTGGTCAGCGTAAAAATGACAGAGCAGGTCTGGGTGACTGGTATGTCAATAAGCAAAAGTTCCCCAACGGCTTGGATGAGCTGATTAAAAATGTAAATAATCTTGGTATGGATTTCGGCTTGTGGGTAGAGCCTGAAATGGTCAATCCTGACAGTGATTTATATAGAAATCATCCTGACTGGGCCTATCATTTTGATACAAGAAAGGCGAGCGAGCTGCGTCACCAACTCGTGCTGAATATGACAATGCCTGAGGTTCAGGATTATGTATTTAAAATGGTTGACGATTTGTTGTCAGAGTTTAATATCAAATATATCAAGTGGGATATGAACAGACCTTTTTCTGAGGTTGGCGCAGAAAATCTTGATAATCCTAAAATGTATTCATATCTGCATACCAAAGCAGTTTATGATATTGCTGACAGACTTAAAGCAAAGCATCCGGATGTGCAGATTGAAGCCTGTGCTTCAGGCGGCGGCAGGGCAGAGCTTGGTGCAATGAGCCATTTTGATATGGTGTGGACCAGTGACAATACTGACGCTATCGACAGAATGACAATACAAAAGGGCTATTCTTTTTTAAGACCAATTAAAGCAATGCGCTGTTGGGTAACAGATACGAATTGGTATAACAAGCCTTGCTCACTTGATTTCAGATTTAATATTGCAATGCAGGGTTCTTTAAGCCTTGGCGGTAATTTAACAAAATACAGTGATAAGGATTTGGAAATCTGTAAAAAGAATATTGCTGTTTATAAATCCGTCCGTGAGCTTGTGCAGTTCGGTGACCTTTATCGTCTGCTTAATATTGAGGATGACGAGGTGCTCCTCAATCAGTATGTTAATGAGGATAAATCACAGAGTGTTGCATTTCTTGCTGCTAACGGAACTAAGTTTTTTAAGAAAACAATACCGATTGTTTTTGCAGGGCTTGATGAGGATGAGATGTATTCATTAACCATTCGTGACAAAAGCTATGTAAAATCAGGCGCTTATTTAATGAATGTAGGTGTTCCGCTTCAAATCCGCGGTGTTGATTTTAATGAAATCATTATGATTAATAAGCTCAGCAAAGAGATTGTCGATTATTTATAAGGTTTTTGTATTTTTTCACTTAATATTGATTTTAGGGATAAAGTAGTATGAATGATGTTTCTCTGATTATTGATGAATATGAAAGGTTAACAGGCGTGCATTTGTGGGTGCCGCAGGTGTTTGAATCAGCTGTTGAAATCAGTCAGACTGAGGAAGAAAAGAATGATGGGCTAATCATTAAAACGCTTTATGCGCTTCCTGTTACAAGCGAAGAGCATATGGGTTTTATTGCTTTTGTTGAAACGGTAAAATGTCTGCTTGATTATGATGGCGAAATAACATCCGCTGAGCCTATTGACTATGAAATTGTAGCAAGACTTTAAGAACTATTTATATGAGGTAAAAATATGGCGATTTATGATATTGCAGGATTAAAGGTTAATATAATTGACCCTAAGGGGAGAACTGAAAAACAGGCAGTGCCTTATTTGGCGGAGTGTCAGGATGAGGAACAGCATATCGACATCACCATTGATGTGACTGAACAGCGTGTAAAAGCTGCAGTGGCAGAGCACCCCGAGCTTCAGCAGGGTGACTGGGAATATATGCTGACAGGCTCTGATTTTTATACCGAGCTGATTCAGTTTGACGGTATTCTTCTTCATTCCTCCTGTATAGTGGTTGATGGTTATGCCTATGCTTTTTCTGCTGACAGTGGTGTGGGCAAGTCAACACATACCCAGCTTTGGTTAAAGCATTTTGGTGACAGGTGCTATATGCTCAATGACGATAAGCCTGCTATAAGACTCATTGACGGTGAGGTTTATGCCTGTGGCACTCCATTCAGCGGAAAGTATGATTACTCAACACCTAAAAATGTTAAGCTTGCAGGCATATGCTTTTTGCAGCGCAGTGAGGATAACTGGATTAAAAAGGCAGATACAAGCAAGGCTGTTTATAATATTTTTTCACAGACTCTGAGAAAGCTTAATCATTCAGATATGAATAAGTTGTTTGATGTTCTTGAACAGATTTTTGCTCAGGTACCTCTCTATGAGCTTGGCTGCAATATAAGTGGTGAAGCAGTCCTGACCTCTTATAATGCAATGAAAAAGTAAAGTAACTAAAAAATACCGCCGACAGTTTTAAACTGTCGGCGGTTATTGTTATTTTATAATGCTTTGGTTTCAACCTCGTCAAGGATTCTTGCAAGGAATTCATCAAGAGTTGCAGCACCCTCATCGCCATTCTTTCTTGAACGAACAGAGATTGTGTTGTTCTCAATATCCTTATCACCTGCAAGAAGCATATAAGGAACCTTTTCAAGCTGAGCAGAACGGATTTTAAATCCGATTTTTTCAGATCTGTCATCAATCTCACAGCGGATACCCTTTGCTTCAAGTGCTTTTTTAACATCATAGAGGTAATCAAGATGTCTGTCGGCAATCGGTAACAGCTTAACCTGAACCGGAGCAAGCCAGGTTGGGAATGCACCTGCATACTTTTCAATAAGATATGCCAGTGTACGTTCGTAGCAGCCGATTGATGTTCTGTGAATGATATAAGGATTTTTCTTAACACCATCACGGTCAACATATTCCATGCCGAATTTTTCTGCAAGCATCTGGTCAATCTGAATTGTGATAAGTGTATCCTCTTTGCCAAATACATTTTTAATCTGAATATCAAGCTTAGGTCCGTAGAAAGCAGCCTCGCCGATACCGATTTCATAATCCACACCAAGATCGTCAAGAATATTCTTCATCTTGCCCTGAGCCTCATCCCACTGTTCCTCAGTACCGATATACTTATCCCTGT
>CAYNGP010000035.1:0-18891 GCA_964396885.1 uncultured Bacteroides sp.
CTCAGTCGGTAGAGCAGAGGACTGAAAATCCTCGTGTCGATGGTTCGATTCCGTCCGGAAGCACCACATTTGCGGATGTAGCTCACCCGGTAGAGCGCAACCTTGCCAAGGTTGAGGTAGCGAGTTCGAGCCTCGTCATCCGCTCCATTACAAATTGGGCTTCAATCGAAGCCTTTTAATATATACGGCACCATAGCCAAGTGGTAAGGCAGAGCTCTGCAAAAGCTTTACGCCCCAGTTCAAATCTGGGTGGTGCCTCCATGAATGAAAGTCCTGAATCCATTTATTTGGTTTTAGGGCTTCTTTTTATTCTCTGAATTAGGCGGTATATGTTGATAATATGTAAGTTGTATTTTATTTTTACCATAATTCTGTGAATCCCACTATTAACAGCCTTACAATGTAGGGTTGTTTTTATTTTGTCATAATGTTATAATTGATTTAACAATTTTATTGAATTGGGAGTCGTTATGAGAAGGTTTTTTGTAACATTTTTGAGTATAGCAATTGTTTTAACATCTTTGCCGATAGTATCCTTTGCAGCTGAGGGTGAAAGTGAAAAGTGGAACGATTTTTATGATGAAGTAACGGAGTTTACTGAGAAATATAATGACATTGAGTATTTTGATCCTATAACCGTTGTGGATGACAAGGCTTATAAGGGCGGCGAGGACATAAACACAAAGGTTGTTGACGATGTGCTTTATGTTGATTCTTCTGAACTTGGCGTCGGGGAGGATGCTATAAGTGACGACAGTATTATTGTTGATGATGACATTACATATATACCTATTGAGGAATGCAGTGAGGAGCTTGAACTTGAAACTGTTGACGGTGAAGAGGGGACTATTTATTGCAAGCCTTATCAAACTAAGAGATTAGTTGTTGATTGTGAGGGGGAATTGCCGGAGGTTGACAGCATTGATTCTATTGAATCACCGGATGGTAATGTCCTTTTGCAATTTGACAGTGAAGATGACACTAAAAATGCTTATGAAATTTTAAATGACAGCGATAATGTTAAATCTGTAACCGGTGAAAATACATATAGCACCTGTGCTTATACTGCAGCAGATTTTCCTCTTAGTGAAAATTTGTCATGGGGTGCTGATTATATTGACTCACCTCAGGCAGTTAGCTATGCTAAAGAAAACAAATTAAATAAGCAGGTAACCGTAGCTGTAATTGATACAGGGGTTGATGTTGATCATCAATATTTGCAAGGCAGAATTCTCGGTACAAGTAAGTCAGTAATCAACAGTTCTTATGATGACCAGAATGGTCACGGAACTCATGTATCAGGCATAATTGTTGATAATACGCCTGATAATGTTAAAATACTTGCTGTTCAGGCACTTAATGCTGCAGGAAAGGGCACTGATTATCAGTTGGCTTCAGCTGTCAATTATGCTGTTTCGCAAAAGGTTGATGTTATTAATATGAGCCTTGGCGGACTTGATGTGTGGAGTAACAGCGTACTTAAAACAGCCATTCAAAATGCTTATGACAATAATATAACAATCTGTGTTGCTGCAGGTAATGAGTCTGATAATGCAAAAAATTATTACCCTGCAAATTCTTCCTGTTGTATTACTGTCGGTGCTGTAGACAGCAGCGGTAAACCGGGATATTATTCTAACTATGGCAGTGTTGTTGATGTTTCTGCGCCGGGCAGTAATATATTCAGCAGTATTACAGATGGTGACTATGCTGAGGCAAGCGGCACATCAATGGCAACACCGTTTGTATCAGCGGCATGTGCTATGAAAATACTCCTGACAGGAAAAAACTCTCCTAAAAGCACAATATCATACGTAAAAAAGAATGTAACGCCTCATAATGATAATAGGAAAGACAAATACGGAACAGGTATTATTTCATTGACAAATTATGTTCCAAAGGAACGAACTGCACCTGTTTGCTTTAACCGTTTGGGCGGTTACTATCAGGATAATAGCATTAGTATTTCAATGTCCTCTGCTGATAAGTCTGCTAAGATTTATTATACAACTGATGGTACTGAGCCCACTAAGAAAAATGGTACACTTTATTCCAAAGCGATTACAATATCTAAAACGACTACCTTTAAGGCTGTAGCTTATGATGGAAGCAAGTATAAGTCTAAAGTGACAAAGGCTTCATATATTTTTGGGCAAATCGCAAGAGAAAGCGACTTCACTTTAAAGGGTAGTACGATTACTAAGTATTCAGGTCCTGCAGGTGACTTGGTTATACCTGAAAAAATTAAAGGCAAAGCAATTACTGTAATCGGTGCAAGTGCTTTTAGTGATAAGAATTTAACATCTGTTGTAATTCCTAAATCTGTTATTAAAATTGATGATAATGCTTTTGCAAATAATAATCTTGATTTGGTTGATGCTAAGGGTGTAACTTATATTGGCAACAATGCTTTTGAAAATAATAACCGGCTTTCAGATACAAAATTGGGCAAGGTTAATTATATCGGCAATTCGGCTTTTGCAAATTGTAATCTTAATGAGCTTTCACTGGATTTTTCTGCAGTTACCGAAATAGGTGCTAAAGCATTTGACCATTGTAACTTTACTACAATTAACAATAGTGAAAAACTGACTAAAATCGGTGAGTCAGCTTTTGCCAATAATGATTTCTTTTCAATTGATTTTCCTAATGTTAAATCAGTAGGTGATGGTGCTTTCAGTGATAATAATAACTTAAAAACAGTTAAATTGGGTAAGGCAACGACTATTGGTTCAAAGGCATTTTATAACTGCTTTAACCTCGACAATGTTACCCTTACCAAGGCTGAAAGTATAGGAACGAAGGCTTTTGCTTATTGCAATTTGGCAGGAACTGTGTCTTTGCCCGCTGTAAAAAAAGTTTTAAGTGGTGCATTTGCTTTTACAGGTATTAAGAAAGTAAGCTTGCCGGTTTGTACCAATGTTGGTGCTAATGTATTTAAGCAGTGTTCTGATTTAGTATCTTTAAGCGTCCCAAAATGCGAGTATTTTGGTGATTATACGAATGATTCACCATCGTTGAAGGAGCTCAATCTGCCTTCAGTTAAGCAGATCGGCAAAATCTATGATTGTGCGTATCTTGAAACAATTCATATTCCAAATTGCTATAGTGCCGCAGACGGATGCGAAATTTCAAATTGTTCCGCACTCAAAGCTTTTTCTGCACCTCTGCTGACTGTGATGCCGAATATTTCAAATTGCTCAAGTATTGAAATTATAAATCTGCCTAATGTGATTGATTGTAACGGTGTTTCAATTGAGAATCTTAATAGTTTAAAAACACTCAATCTCTCTGCAGTTTCCAAAACTCCAGTAATATATCATTGTGCAAGTCTTCAAACAGCTATATTTACATCTGCAACTACACTGTCTAATATTGTTTATTGCAATAATTTAACGAATATTGTAGTGCCAAATTTAAAAAGCTTTAATGATAGTTCTTTATCAACGAAGGCTATCAAGGAACTAAGACTGGATTCAGCAACAAATGTAACTCTGAATAATGCAAACGAAGCTACAGATTACTATTTGCCAAAAGTTAAGACCTTGTCAAGTAATAACAAGCTTAAGCTTTCTGTTTCTGTTCCGAAAACTGCAGCTTTAAGTAACGTCAGCAAGGACTCGGATATTTATACCAATAATACTTCACTCAGTGGTTATAATGTTTCAAAACCACCTGTTATAAAGACTGATTTGCCTGAAAGCTATGTGCTTAATGCTGATACTACAAAGGCTCTTGCATTATCCGTATTCTGTTCTAATCCATCATATCAGTGGCAGTGTTCAGCCGACAGCAGTTTTTCATCAATAACGAATATAGTCAATAACAACAGGAATACGATTGTTCCTGAAAAAACAGGCTATTATCGTTGTGTAGTAACAGATAATGAAAGCGGTAAAAAAGTAACAAGTGCAGTTTGTGTTGTTAAATGTGATGTTAAAACAGCACAGATTAAGTTTAATTCATCAAACAAGCTGTCTGTATTATGGAGAAATACACTGTTCACAAATGTTCGTGATGATGTGTTCTATTTCCCAATTGGTGACACAGTTTCCGTTTATGAAGATGTTAATGTGAAATCCATTAAACTGAGTGGTAAAGATGTTACTGCTGTTAATGGTTTGTATGACATAACAGTAAACGAAAATGCACAGATTACGAGTGAAGGCAGAATTGATTTATCAAAAGTTAAAATTACAAACACGTCAAGTAAAGACAAGCATTATGGTAATTATTATTCTGGCGCTAAGAGAACACCTAAGCTTAAACTGACTTACAATAATAAAGAACTTGTTATTAACAAGGATTACACAATCTGTATAACATCAGATGATGCTCCGATTTTACCAGATTTATATACTTTTGATATAGTTGGTATTGGTGATTATTACGGCAAGCTTAGTGACAGCTTTGAAATTCATAATGCAAGCATCAATGATTGTAAATTTGAAGAAATCAAGCCACAGCCGTATACAAGTTCTTTTGTGACACCGGAAATTAAAGCTACAATTGACGGCAAAGCAGTCGATGATTTTATGGTGTCATATGTCAATAATATTGGTGTAGGAACAGCTACTGTAACTGTTCAGGGCAGGGGATATATTGACGGTGTTAAGGATATAAACTTTAAAATAGGCTACGATATTTCGGGCGCTGAAATCACTCTTAATAAAAGCACCTGTTACCACTCTTACGTTAATCCTTGCAAGCCTAAGGCAACGGTTGTATATCGTGGTGTAACCCTTAAACAAAATAAGGATTATAAGATTACCTATAAAAATAATAATGCTGTCGGAAAAGCAACTGCAGTTATAACAGGAATAGGCGATTATATGAACAGCAGCAATCTTAGCTTTAAGATTGTTGATGGTGTTCCTTTTGAAGCCAAGCTTTCAAAAACATCATTTGTTTATAGTGGCGGTGTTCAGCGTCCTACTGTTACTGTGAAGAATAACAGCGGTAAGGCATTAACTTATAAGAAAGATTTTACTGTTGATTATTCTAACTGGAGCTCAACAAATGTCGGCACCTATAAAGTCACAGTTAATTTTATCGGTAACTATTGCGGCAGTAAAACATACACATATAAAATCACTGCACAGTCAAAGGTTACTCCAAAGCTTAACAGAAATATCATTACTGTTAATGGTACTGTTCAAAGACCAAGTATTACTGTAACAGATGCGAATGGCAAAAAGCTGACTTATAACAAAGATTTCACTGTATCCTATTCAAATTTCAATTCAAAGAATGTTGGAAGATACACAGTTACTGTCAAAATGAAGGGCAACTACAGTGGCTCTAAGACTTATCCGTATTATATAAATCCTAAGCCGACTGAATTTTTGGCAAGCAATCAGGGCGGCTTCAAAGCTCAATCAAAGGGCTTTACACTTAAGTGGAAAAAACAGGCATCACAGACAACCGGTTATCAGATTCAGTATTCAACAAGAAGTGATTTCAAAAATGCCGCAACTGTTTGGGTATCGAATCCGAATACTACAAGCAAAACGATTACAGGCAGAGCAGGAAATACCCGATACTATGTAAGAATAAGAACGTATAAAACTATTAACGGTTCTAATTTTTACAGCTCCTGGAACAGCGGTACTAAGTCGGTGGTTACACTCAGATAATGCCTGCAAGTTACATCTGATATTAAAGGTTTTGTAATATAATCTTTATCACAAATTAATATTCTGTTTTTTGATTATTCTTAAATATTTGTTATGATTTGAATATCAAAAGATTATTAATATAAAGGGGTATTATTATGGTTGATTATATTACAGGGATTAATGGCTGCGGTAAATCCAAAATACTTGTGCAGGCAGCAGTGGCTACAGCTGAAATCAGTGACGGTAATGTTGTTTTTATTGATTTTGGCAATAAGCTTAATAAAGTTTTGTCGTCAAATATAAGACTGATTGATGTCAGTGATTATAATCTTGACTCAGCAATGTCCTTTTATGGCTTTTTAATAGGGATTTGTGCGGGTGATTATGATTTAACAGATGTGTTTATTGATTCTACATTGAAGATAATTTCAAATCAGGAAAAAAATATTGAAGATTTCTTTATGTTTTTAACAGATGTTTCAGCTTCAACCGGTGTCAATTTTCATTTTTCTGTATGCGATGAGTATGCTCCTGTACTGACTTATCAGGGTGTTTAGCTGAATTTTAAGTGCGTTAGTAAAACTAACGCACTTTTTTGGCTTATTTAATAAACTTTTTTCCTCTTTGTTATCTATTAAGTTAACTTTCTGTAAAATTTGTTCATTATTTTTCCATAATATATGTTTACTTTGTTGACTTTTTGCCCTCGGTTAATTATAATAGATATGTAAATATTAAGCTGTGTGCTTAGGAGGTAAATTTATGAACATATTTATGATTGGTGGTACTGGTCTGCTTGGCTGTGAAGCTGCTCACCAGCTTATCAAAAAAGGTCACAAAGTAACATCTGTTGCTCTTCCTCCACTTCCGGAAGGAGCTCCTATTCCAGAGGAAATGCAGATTGAGTTCGGTGACATCAACAAAAGATCTGATGAAGAAATCCTTGAAATGTTAAAGGGTAACGATGTATTTATTTTCGCTGCAGGCGTTGACGAGCGTGTTGAGTTCCCGGCACCTGTAATGGATTACTACAAGAAATTTAACATTGCTCCACTTGAGAGAATGTTCCCACTCTGTAAAAAGGCTGGCATTAAAAGAGCTGTAGTTCTTGGCTCTTATTTCTCATTCCTTGCTAAGCAGAAGCCAGAGATGCAGTGTGCTCAGAGAAACCCATATATTAAATCAAGATTAATGCAGGAAGAGGTTTGTAAGAATGCTGCTGATGAGAACTTCAGCACTTGTGTTCTTGAGCTTCCATACATTTTCGGTACACAGCCAGGCAGAAGACCTGTTTGGACTATCCTTATTGAGCAAATCGCAGGTATGGATAAGCTTCCTTTCACACTTTATCCAAAGGGAGGTACAGCAATGCTTACCTGCCGTCAGGTTGGTGAGGTTATCTGTGGTGCTGCTATAAGCGACCATAAGGGTTATGAGGCTCTTCCGATTGCTATGTATAATATGAAGTGGGATAAATTCCTTGGTATCGTTTATGATGCAAGAGAAATGCCAGGCAGAAAGATTGTTGGTATTCCACCTTGGATGATGAAAATGGGTATGAAGGGCATTGTTAAGGAATATGCTGAAAAGGGTATTGAGTCAGGTATTGATCCATATCATCTTCCTTATATCATGGACTATGATTTGTTCATTGACAGCTCTTATGCTAAGGATTGCGGTGCTACAGCAGATGATATCGAGGCTGCTATCCACGATTCAATCAAGGTTTCAGTTGCTGCATACAACGGCACAGCTAAGCTTCTTGAAATGAAAGCTGAGTAATTCAAGTTACATAAATTAAAAGCGGTGAGTTTATTCTCATCGCTTTTTGTTTTTCGAATTTTACTATTGACATGATTAAAATATCATTGTATAATAACATGTGTTATATAACATGTGTTATTATAAGAAGGGATAATTTATGCCACCAAAAGCAAAATATACAAAAGAGCAGATTATTAACATAGCTTATGGTATTGTAAAGGAAAATGGTGCAGATGTATTAACCGCAAGAGGTTTAGCTAAGACGCTTGGCACATCAACAGGGACGATTTTTTCTTTATTTGATAGTGTAACTGAGATTCAGGATGCAGTTATTGAAAAGGCAAAGGCTCTTTATACTGATTATGTTCGTGAGGGATTAAACCATCAGTTCCCATTTAAGGGTGTGGGATTAAAATATGTTCAGTTTGCAAAAGATGAGCCTGAACTTTACAAAATGCTGTTTATGACGGGAGATGGTAATGATCATATTACTAATTTTCTTCCTGCGTATGATGATAATGCCTCATCTGTTCTTACTGCATTAGAAAGCAGTTGGAACATAGATAATGAAAAAGCTAAAAATATTTATAATCATCTTTCAGTTTATGCTTATGGTTTTGCAGCACTTTATGCACAACGCATTAACATTTTTACGATGGATGATATAAGCAGAATGATGAGCGAACTATTTCAATCACTAATTAATAAGGAGTAACTATGAAGAATATTATTGAAATCCATAATCTGAATAAATCCTTTGGTGATATTAAAGCAGTGAACAATTTAAGCTTTAATGTAAAAGAAGGAGAGTTGTTCGCATTTCTTGGTGTTAACGGTGCAGGAAAATCCACAACAATCAATATCATTTGTGGTCAGCTAACTCTTGATAGTGGCAGTGTTACGATTGATGGATATAATCTTAAGCAAAACATCAATAATATAAAAAGCTCATTAGGGGTTGTGTTTCAGAATTCAGTGTTAGATAAAGCTCTGACAGTATATGACAATCTTGAAAGTCGAGCTGCTCTTTATGGAATATACGGCTCGGAATTCAAAACAAAATTAAGTGAGCTTGCTAAGCTTCTTGATTTTGAGGGTTTGTTAAAACGAACTGTCGGAAAGCTTTCAGGCGGTCAGCTTAGAAGAATTGATATAGCACGAGCTTTATTGCATAATCCCAAAATTCTTATTTTGGATGAGCCTACCACAGGGCTTGACCCACAGACCAGAAAACTGCTGTGGAATGTTATCAGTACTCTGAGAAAAGACAAAAATATGACTGTTTTTCTAACCACACATTATATGGAGGAGGCAGCAGAGGCTGATTATGTTGTGATTCTCGACAGCGGCAAAATATCTGCAGAGGGAACACCTTTAGAATTAAAAAACATCTATACTGGTGACTTTATTACGCTTTATAATGTTGGTATTGATGAGGTTGAAAAACTTGGTAAGCCTTATGAAGAACTGCGTGATGCATATCGTGTTTCTGTTGAGAGCACTGAATCTGCTACAAAACTGATTTTGGAATATCCCGAAATCTTTCGTGATTATGAAATAACTAAAGGTAAAATGGATGATGTATTTTTATCTGTAACCGGCAAAAAGCTTACAGGAGGTGAAGATAAATGATAACATTAAAATTACTTGTTAAAAGAAATATCAAGCTCTTTTTCAAGGACAAGGGAATGTTTTTTACATCTCTTATTACACCTGTTATTTTGCTTGTGCTTTATGCTACATTTTTAAAAAATGTATATCACGATACTTTTGTATCTAACTTGCCGGATGGCTTTAATATTGCTGATAAGCTGATCAATGGATTTGTCGGCAGCCAGCTTATTTCTTCAATACTTGCAGTTTCCTGTGTAACCGTTGCATTTTGCTCTAATATGCTAATGGTACAGGATAAAGCTAATGGCAATATTAAAGATTTAACGATTGCACCCTTAAAGCGTTCAACCTTGGCTATGAGCTACTATCTAGCAACCTTGGTTTCTACACTTATTATTTGTTTTACTGCCACAGGTATATGCCTTTGTTATGTTTCAGGCACAGGCTGGTACATGAATGCTTTGGATGTAATTTACTTACTGATTGATATTTTTCTCATTGTTATGTTTGGTACTGCCTTATCGAGTGTAATCAATTTCTTTTTAAACACGCAAGGTCAGAGGTCTGCAGTTGGAACAATTATCAGTTCAGGCTATGGTTTTATATGTGGTGCGTATATGCCGATTTCTCAGTTTTCTGATGGACTTCAAAAGGTAATACTGTTTTTGCCCGGCACATACGGAACATCCCTTCTTCGAAATCATGCAATGCGTGGTGTTTATGAGGAAATGTCAAATCAGGGATTTTCTTCTGAAGTTATTGAAGCAATCAAGGATTCTGTTGACTGTAATCTTTATTTTTTTGACAATCAAGTTCAGCTTGAAACAATGTATTTAATACTTGGAATTACTGTTGTATTCCTTATTTTTATTTATATTATGATGAATGTTTTAAAAAGCAAAAAAACTAAATAATTTTCCAAACGAAAAAACAGTACAGGTTTAACCTGTACTGTTTTTTCGTTAATTTTTTTGTTTTAGTTTTTTTACAATCGGTGTTGTTATGATTATTGTCATTATAAAAGATAATCCGTCTGCAATGGGCTGTGCAAGAATAATACCTGTTACACCTATTATTCTTGGTAAAATTAAAATAAGCGGAACATAAAAAATACCCTGTCTTGCCAGTGCAAGTGCTGTTGCCTTGGTTGATAGCTTAAGTGACTGCACAAGCATATTTGATGATGTGCAGTATCCTATCAAAGGCAATACAATACATTCATATCTCAGTGCTCTTGTTCCGATGTTGATAACCTCGCTGTCATCACGAAACAGTGAAATAAGCTGCGGAGCAAAAATAAAGCTTGCAATTGATGCAATTGTAATAAAACAGGTGCTGAGAACCACTATATACTTATAGCCGTCATATACACGGTCATATTTCTTTGCACCATGATTAAAACTGCACACAGGCTGGTAGCCTTGACCTATGCCTATAACAACCGCAAACCCTAAAAACATAACCCTGTTAAATACGCTCATACCTGCGATTGCACTGTCACCATATGGTGCAGCGGCAAAATTCAGGCAAATATTTGCAATTGTTTGTACACCCTGTCTGGAAAGGGAAGGGAGTCCGTTTTTGCAGATTTCAGCAAGATTTTTCTTGTCAGGCTTAAAAGATTTAATTGTAATTCTTATGTTCTCACCTTTAAACGTTCCGCCAACAAGAATGATAAATCCGATTATCTGACTTATAATGGTAGCCAGGGCAGCACCCTTAACCCCCATATTGAATTTAAAAATTAAAAGAGGGTCAAGTGCTATGTTTATCAAACTGCCGCTCATAATGCCTGCCATAGAGTACATAGCACTGCCTTGGTATCTGAGCTGATTGTTAAGCACAAATGAACCAAGTATAAAAGGTGCACCAAGAAGAATTATTTTTAAATAACTGCCGGCAAGCTCTTTTGTTGTTTGGGTAGCACCAAGCAAAACGGCAATATGATTTGAAAAAAGCAGTCCAGTAATTGCTAAAACTATACCGAAAATGATTACAATAAAAAATGCGACATTTGCATATGTTTTTGCAGTATCTTTTTTCTTTTCGCCTAAAAGAGTGCTTATCAGTATACCGCTTCCGTTACCAAAGAAAAATCCGATTGCCTGCAGCAATGTCATTACTGAAAACACAATGCCGATTGATGCGACTGAGCTTGTATCTATTTTTCCTACAAAATAGCTGTCAGCCATATTGTAAAGTGCTGATACCAGCATTGTCAGTATTGTGGGTACAGCAAGTGTTGTTATCAGCCATTTCAGCGGCGCATTAGCCATTTTATCAAATTTATCCTTATAAGTCCTTTTCATTTATACTCTGACAAATACACACATTTCGTTTTTACCTCTGTTACCCCACCTATAATAGGGGATAAATTTAAGTGTGCATTTTTCCTTTCTCGGTTCACTGTAAGTCATATACAGATTACTGTCTGGTATTTCTCTGAATCCCTCTGCAACAATATATTCGCCGTCTGTTTTTATAGGCTTTGTCGTATCAAGTGTCAGCATCTGTAAATCATTGCCGTTGTCTGCTTCTTCAATACAGTACACAAGAGGACCATACGTAATAGCTGCTTTGCCAACATTTGCTCGTACCTTATTTGAACATCTTATAATTTTTGGTTGCTGATTAAGATTGATTTCAATTGAAGCTGATTTGTCTATGTTAATTATTGCATATCCATTTTCAACTTTATATTCACAGCTCAGCTCAAAATTATCACACCAATAGGGGATACGCAGTGCAAACTGCACTTTTTCACTGCATTCAATATTTAAGTGGTATTTACCATTATCACCATTTAACTCAAGCTTTCCGCACTTAAATGATGCACTGCTGCATATATATTGATTAACAAATATAGTATTGTCATTTTCATTGTAGATATATTCATTCAGTGATGAAATGAGTCTGGCAAGATTCGGAGGGCAGCATGCACATCCAAACCATTTTTGTCTTACAGGTTTAATATGATGCTTTCTGCTGTCACAGTGGCTTGCAAGTGGTAATACCTCTAAAGGATTAACATAGAAAAAGCTTTTTCCATCTTCACCCATACCTGAAAGAACAGTGTTATACAGTGCACGTTCTATTACGTCACCATATTTACTGTCGAATGCCATTTCACTCATTCTTCTTGCAAAGAAAATTAAACCGATTGAAGCACAGGTTTCAGCATATGCTAAATCGTTGGGGAGGTCATAATCAAAGGAAAATGCTTCACCGTCAACTGTTGCACCAATACCGCCTGTAATATACATTTTTTTGTTAGTTATATTATCCCATATGCTTTCACAGGCTGCTTTTAATTCATCATCCTTTAGTTCCTTAGCAAGGTCTGCCATTGCACTGTAAAGGTAAACTCCTCTTACTGCATGACCAACAGCCTCTCTTTGCAGTCTTGGTTCAATATGTGCCTGATTATAATGATAATTGTCAGATGTGCTTTCTTTTCCTCTTTCAATATCATAATAATATGGTTTCTTTCCTCGTTCATTTATGAAGAATAAAGCCGTATCTAAATATTTTTTATTGTTAGATAGTTTATAAAGCTTGAACATTGCAAGCTCTGAAATTTCGTGTCCGCCATATCCTTTGATTTTATCTTCGCCGAATGTATCGCAAATTAAATCAGCGAATTTGTATGCGGCATTTAACAGCTTGTCATTACCTGTTGCATTGTAAAAGCTGATAGCTCCCTCAGCAAGGTGACCAAAGCAGTAAAGCTCGTGGTGATCCTTTAAATTTGTAAAAGCCTTGTCAATATCATTGATAATATAAAGTGTATCGAGATAGCCGTTTTCAAGCTGAGCATCACAAATAATGTCAATATATTCAAGTGCTTTCTTTTCAAGCTCGCTGTCGGGATTATTCTGCAGCGAATAGCCCACTGCTTCAATCCATTTGTATACATCACTGTCCTGAAATACCCAGCCCTTGAAAGACTCAGGCTCGCTGTTGTTTTCATCATAATGCCATTTGTCAACAGGATATTTTTTACAAGTTATAGTATTATTGATTTTATCTTTAATTGCTTTTGCTTTGATAAAATTTTCAATGCAGTAGCTTTTTTCTGCGCCGTCAATTTTATCCTGCAACGCAAGGTACTGATAAGGGATAACCTCATTTTTTACCAACTCGGTTATTTTGTTCCAAAATTTATCGTTTATTTTTACATCTCTGATTTCAAGGTGTTTTGAAAAATTGTTGCTGTTCATATATTAATCTCCAAAAAAATAATGCACTTATTACTAAGTGCATTTTAACATATTATTTTTTAATTTTAAAGACTATGCGGCATATTTGTTTTTAGCAATGATGATGTTAATATCTCTCATTTCCGAATTTCGCTTTTCAACTCTTTGTGTGTGTCTTTTTTCAAATTGCCTTTGTTTTTCTTTTTTTATTTTGTTTGACTCAAATATAAACCATACAGCTGCACCAATTGCAATGATTAGCAGCACATCAATTGCAAATAAAAGACGCATTTGATTTTGAGTGAGTACATCAAACAGATTAAAACTCAGTGCCGTTATGCCAAAGCCTGCAAGTAATGTTGCCCCAAAAATGATTAAACCTTTAACGATTTTGTTTGTCTTGTTGTTCATAATAAATCCTCCTTTTTCCTTACAATACAAGTATAGCAGAAGTGATTTATTATTCAATAGGCTGTGAAAGTACAGTCCAAAAAACAGTACACAAGAACATATGTTTTTAAAAAATATTGACTTTTAATTTGTTGATTATCTCTTCAAACAGCTTAGTTTTAATTCCGGCTGGTGAAATAACAATCGTTTTATCATTCGGCATATATACCTTTATACCAATTTTTTCAAATTCCTCAGTTGAGAGTGAAGCTTCCGTTTTGATAATAACCTGCAGTGCATTCTCACTTATTTTTGTATCAAGCTGTGGCAAAGCTTCTTTAAACAAATTATAAAAGAGCTTTGTTTTTGCAGTATATAAACGCCTGATTTTTCTTGTTTGCGAATAAATATGGCCATCTCTTATGTAATTGCAAAGGGCAATCTGTTCTGTCAGGCTTGCGGTTTGTGCAAACCTGAATTCATTTTCTCTGAATTTTTCGGCAAGTTCCGTTGTTAATACCATAAAACTTATTCTGATAGCAGGCAAAAGCATTGCTGAGAATGAGCCGACATACACAATGTTACCTTTGCCAAGTGCATAAAGTGACGGTGTAGGCTTGCTGTTATACTGAAATTCATTTTCGTAGTCATCCTCAATGACGAGTGAGTTGTTTTTTTGTGAATAGCGAACAAGCTCAAGACGTCTTTTGATAGGCATAACATCGCCCCAGCTTGTCATATGTGAAGGGGAAACATAAATAATGTCTGCATCCTTATCCCTTGTATGCACGTTGAATCCGTAGTCACTGAATACTCTGATACCCTGTACAAAGCTGTTGTCAGGGAAAGATACACACTGGTTTTTATCAATAAGTGAACATAAAATCTGCAAAAGAGGCTGAACACCTGCACCGATAACAATTCTATCGGCTGAAGTAACAATGTTTCTTTTTTCATAAATATATTTTGATATTGCTTCTCTTAAATCATATTCTCCCTGTGCCTGGCTGTAGCTGAGCAGTCTTTCATTCTGTCTTAATGCACTTTTTATGTATCTCTGCCATAAGGCTAAATCAAAGCATTCTTCATCTGCAATACCGCCTGTTAAGTCATAAAGCTTGTCTTTGTTTTCGTTATTCTCGTTGTTAACAATAACCTTTTCTGCAATATCTGTTACAAAATATCCGCTTTTATCAATAGCAGCAATATAACCGTCTGCACATAAATCAAAATAAGCGTTCTGCACGGTAGTTATTGATACTCGGTAAATTTCACTTGCTTTTCTGACAGATGGTATTCTGTCACCCGGTTTAAGTTCTCCTTGTTCAATTTTGTTCTTTATTATATTGTATAATTCAATATATTTCTTCATATCTGTACCCTAAAAAAATATTAAAACTGTGTATTAAAATAAATACAGTTATATTATATAATGAACGCAAGAAATATTCAAGAGGTAGCTTATGAAAAAGTGTGCAGTGATTAACGATTTATCCGGCTTTGGTAAATGCTCACTTGGTGTTGCTATGCCAATTATATCCGTTATGGGCAGTGAGGTGCATCCGCTGCCAACTGCAGTGTTGTCTAACCAGACAGCATATGACAGCTATGATATTGTTCATTTAACCGACCATATGAATGGATTTATTGAACAGTGGAAAAAGCTTGGTGTATCATTTGACGCTATTCTCACCGGCTTTGTAAGTGATGAAAGACAGCTTGATATTATTAGTCACTTTGCTGATGAATTTAAAAATGATAATAACCTTTTGATTGTTGACCCCATAATGGCTGATAATGGCTCGCTTTATGATGGTTATACTCCTGCAATGTGCGAAAAGATAAAAAAGCTGTGCTATATGGCTGATGTTATTACACCAAATATTGCAGAGCTTGCTTTCATTGCAGAAGAGCCTTATTCCGAAAATCTTAATGATATCAAAAAATATGGTAATAAGCTTTTAGATAACGGAATAAAGAGTATTGTTGTAACCGGATATAAAAATGATGATGAAATATCCAATATAGTTTTTGATAAAAACGACTGCAAAATTTCAACAGGCAAATTGAATGGCGGTTATTTCAGCGGCACAGGTGATATATTTGCGTCCATTATCACAGGCGGACTTTTAAAAGGAATGAGCCTGTCTGCATCATCAGATCTTGCAACAAAATTTATCAGTACCTGTGCATTTGATACAACAGTTGACAACGCTAATGATGGTGTTAACTTTGAAAGGTTTTTGTATCTTTTAACGGATAGTAATTATTGTGGAGGCATTGCGGATGAAACATAAAAGAATATTCAAAATGAGCACAACGGCAATGTTCACCGCAATGATTTTTGTGCTTACTCGTTTTGTTTCAGTTCCTGTTGCATCCGGCTATGTTCATTTTGGTGATGCTCTTATTTATATTGTTGCGTCTGTTCTTGGCGGACCATGGACATTTTTTGCGGCAGCCATAGGGGAGGCTCTTGCGGATATTGCTTATGGAATGGCATATTATGCACCTGCAACCTTAATAGTAAAGGCAATGATTGCAACGCCATTTGTTCTTACATATAAAAAGAGCGAAAGAATATTAACACCGATTACAGCACTTATGACAGTTCTTTCCGGAATCATTACCGTGGGTGGGTATTACATATCTGATTTGATTATTGATAAAAGTTATGCTATAGTTAATATACCCGGTAACATTATACAGGCAGTTGGCAGTGCAGTAATATTTATTGTGCTTGGCACTGCATTTGATGCTGCAGGGATAAAGAAAAAATTTTTTTAAAACGTGAAGATTAGTGTGAAAAATCACACTAATCTCGATTATATGTCCTCAAAATTTACCTATGGCATAATTTTGAGATGACTAAATTTCCATTATACGCCTTATCTGCCCACGATAGGTGTATATAACGAATTTATAATTATTGTTAGTGGGCAGAAAGGCTATGGAAATTAAAATGGCAGATATTATTTATACACTTGAAGGCGGAGTTTATCTGAATATAACCAATAAATGCCCTTGCAATTGTGCATTTTGCATACGTACTAAGGGCGATGCTGTTGGCGAGGCTGAAAAGCTGTGGTTTGACACAGAGCCAACTATTGAGGAAATAAAAAAAGCAATTGATGATTTTGATTTTTCACAGGCTGACAGTGCAGTTTTCTGCGGCTATGGTGAACCGACTAATGCTTATGAAAATCTTGTTGAGTCTGCTAAATATATTAAATCAATAAATCCGTCAATAAAATTAAGACTTAATACGAACGGACTTTCTGATTTGATTAATGAAAAACCTACAGCTAAAGAACTCTCAGAGATTTTTGACTGCATTTCCGTTTCTCTTAATGAGCCAACAAGCGAAAAATATGATAAAATAACAAGAAATATTTATGCGGGCAGGGCATTTGATGCAATGCTAAAATTCACTGAAGAATGTGTTAAATACTGCAAGAGCGTTCATATGACAGTAGTTGATGTTATTTCTGAGGAAGAGATTGAAGAGTCACGCAAGGTGTGTGAAAGCACCGGTGCTGAATTTATTGTGCGTTCTTTTGCCCGTGGCAGATAAAATTTGTTGAATTTATCCAAATTTTGTGTTAACATATAGTTAAGATCTGTAAGGTCGAGGTCATACACAGATTTGTGTATGACCTTTTATCTTTATCCGGGTCTGAATGAATGACAATTTAGGGGGTCTTTTTATGTCAAAAAACAAAGCCGGTGCGTTAGGCGGCAGAGTATGGTCTTCAATTGTGCTTTTTGGTTTAATCGGTCAGATTGCATGGGTAATTGAAAATATGTACTTTTCCCGTTTTATGCAAAATGAAATCACCAGAGCACCATACGCTACAACCTTGATGGTAGCATTTTCAGCCGTTTTTGCCACAATTTCTACCTTAATCGGCGGTGCACTCTGTGACAGAGCAGGTAAAAGAAAAGTGTTTATATGCTGGGGCTATGTTCTTTGGGGCTTTACTATAGCAATGTTTGCACTTGTGCCAATGCAGCCATCTGCAGAGAAAGTATTACCTATGGTAATTTTGGTTGTTGCAATGGACTGTATAATGTCCATTATCGGCTCAATCAGTAATGACGCAGCCTTCAACACCTGGATAACAGATATTTCAAATACGGCAAACAGAGCAAGAGTGGATACCATTCTGGCAATCATGCCACTGTTTGCACTGGCAGTTGTTTTCGGTGGTTTTGACAGTCTTACCAATGCATCTGCTACAACAGATGACTGGAAAAAGTTCTTCCTTATTTTAGGCATTATTCCTACAGTCGGCGGTATTATCGGTCTGTTCTTAATGAAGGATAAAAGCGGTATTAAACCAAGCAAGGATAATTCAATCCTCAGTGACTTTACATATTCACTCCAGCCTAAGGTTATTAAAGAAAACAAAATGCTGTATATTTGTCTTGCAGGTAATATGTTCTCTGCAATTGCATATCAGGTTTATGTTAACTATCTCTTTAATATAGTTGAGGGTACTTTGGGCATAACGGACTATATTATCCCTGTGGGTATAATTATGGTTGTTGCAGCTGTTGTTTCTGTAATCGTTTCATCTGCAATGGATAAGCACGGCAAAAAGCATTTCTATTATCCAACAATTTTTGCCGGCATACTCGGCTGTATTGTTCTTTGGAGTGCAAAGTTTTTAATCGGCAAAAATCCAACAGCACTTTTGGCAGTGCTTATTGTCGGCGGTATTTTAGTTATCGGTGTAAGTTTGGTTATGGCAGGTCTTTTCACTGCGTCCTATAGAGATTATATTCCTGAGGGTAAAGAAGGTCTGTTCCAGGGCTGCCGTATGGTTATGTATGTTCTTGTTCCTATGATTGTCGGTCCGATTATTTCTCAATTTATCATTGAGGCTTTCAACAAAGGACTTCCTGAGGCAGAATATGTTTATCCAATGGAATTGTTCCTTGCTGTTGCAGTAATTATGCTTCTTTGCTTTATTCCAGCAAAAATTGTCAGAGATAAGCAGCCTGAGCTCCACAATAAGCTTATGGAGAATCTTGAATAATAATTTAAAGGGGCTTTTAAGTCCCTTTTTTTATATATTTTGGGTGTATAGTAAATTTTCAGTTCACAATTTATATATATTTTGCTTAAATAAAATACGTCATTTTCGGCAAGGGTGTTATCTTCAGCATTTTTAAACTTTACACTGAATTCTTCCCAAATATCGAAATCGTATTTTGAAGTGGTTTTAAATGCCTTAAGGGCAAGGCTTTGGCGTAATTCTTTTTTAATATCATTTAAATCAATATCATAATCTTTTGTATCC
>CAYNGP010000036.1:0-18840 GCA_964396885.1 uncultured Bacteroides sp.
AATGATATTAATATAATTTTATACCCTGTAACTAATTAAAGCTATGAAAAAGAAGGAGTATTTCTAGTGTGCGAATGTTGGCGGACTTGATAACAACGACGTTTTAGCCTATCGTGATACTGTGATTACCGATATAACAGTTAACTCATTAAAGCGTAAGGGTAACGCTGTTTTATGTCTGACTACAGATAAAGCTGAAGAAGATGCAATTTCACTGAGCAAAATGATTACGCCTCTTGGTAAAAAAGAGCAGTTAAAAATTGCACTGGCAATCTGTGAACCCGGCACAGGCAAAGTTTACTTTTTAGGTAATGTTCAAACAAAATGTCAGCAGATGATTGCAAACTTTGTTATGAATTGTGATGTACCAATTAAGGATAAATACATATGCCGTGATAAGCTTCAGTTTCAGCTTGATTTAGCAGAAAGAATGAAGAATCTCACACTTAAGGATATTAAAAGTGATTATTTTTCAGTGCATTAAGGAGATAGTATGAACAATAAAGCAAAAGAATTTTTTGATGATTTAAAAGGTAAAAAGGTTGCCTTTGTGGGTATGGGTGTTGCGAATGTGCCTTGTGCCGAATTTCTCGCAAAGCTTGGTATTGAGGTTTACGCCTGCGATAAACGAGATAAAGAATATATAGGTGCAGATATTTGTGAAAGACTTGAAAATCTTGGTGTTAACTTTTCACTTGGTGAAAGCTATCTTGATATACTGCCTGATATGGATTTGGTTTTCAGGTCACACGGAATACTGCCTTTCCAGAATCCGTGGATAGGTGAATGTATCAAGCGTGGTCAAAAGGTTACCACTGAAATGGAGATTTTCTTTAAGCTATGCCCTGCAAAAATATTTGCAGTTACCGGCTCTAATGGTAAAACTACCACTACCACACTGATTGCCAAAATGCTTGAAAAGCAAGGTCATAAGGTATATCTCGGCGGTAATATCGGCAAGGCACTTATGCCTGAGCTTGACACAATAACCGAACAAGATATTGCAGTTGTGGAACTTTCATCATTTCAGCTTTTAACAATGGGTAATCTTGTTCATTCACCTGATGTTGCAGTTGTTACAAATATCGAATGTACACATCAGGATCACCACATTAGTCTTGATGAATATGTTGATGCCAAGAGAAATATTTTGATTTATCAGAATTCAGATTGCAGAACAATATTAAATGCTGACTGCGATTATTCAATCGGCAACAGTGTTTATCACGATATGCGCTATGATGTAAGGGGTAAGCTTTTTGAATTTTCAATAAAGCATCCTGTTGAGAATGGTGCTTATATGAAAGATAACGGTGATATTGTTTACCGTGAAAATAACGAAGAAACCTATGTTATGAATAAAAATGACATCATTATTCCCGGCACACATAATATTGAAAATTACTGCACAGCAATCTCAGCAGTATGGGGAATGGTTGATGTTGAAACTATCAAATGCATTGCACAGTCCTTTGGCGGTGTAGAACACAGAATTGAATTTGTTCGTGAATTTAACAACGTAAGATACTACAATGATTCAATAGCGACATCGCCTTCAAGAGTAATCAGCGGTCTTAAGGCTTTTGGCAAAAAAATTATTGTTATTATGGGTGGCTCTGACAAGGGCAATGATATGAGCGAAATGGTGCCGTATATCTTAAAATATGTTAAGCTTTTGGTTTTAAACGGTGCAACTGCCGATAAAATTTATAATTCAATTATTGAAGACAAAAATTATAATAACAGTGATATTGAAATTGTTAAAACAGATGTGCTTGAAAATGCACTTCATATCGCAAAAGGCAAGGCACAGAGTGGTGATGTTGTAACACTTTGTCCTGCCTGTCCTGCCTTTGACCAATTCAAAACCTTTGAATACAGAGGCAGAAAATTTAAAGAATTAGTTAACGGATTTGGTGAATAATGGAAAAAACTTTAGAATTATTAAAAAAATTAACTGCACCTGTTGGCGTATCCGGTGCAGAGGAAAATATTGTAACTGTATTGACCGAATTGTTGAAGCCATATGGCGAGGTTACAGTTGACAGTATGAATAATGTTTTTTGCACCTTTGGTGAGGGCTATCACTTTTTACTTGATGCGCATCTTGATGAAATCGGTTTTGTTGTTACAGATATAACGGATGACGGCTTTATAAAATTTGACCAGTGCAGCAGAATGGACAGAAGACCACTGCCTGCATACGAGGTTTCAATATGGGGCAAAAAGGAAATTAAGGGAATCATTTCAACGCTGCCTCCGCATCTTCAAAGTGCAGATGACGAAAAGAAAGCACCGAAGCTTAAGAATTTGGCAATTGATACAGGCTATACAAAAGAAGAGCTTGTTGATTTCGTTTCACTTGGCGACAAAATAACCTTTAAAAGAAATTTTACACCATTAAAAAACAACTATCTTTCAGCATCTTGTCTTGATGACAGGTCAGGATGCTGTGCCATATTAATGGCTCTTGAGAAGCTGAAAAATCTTCCCTGCAGGGTAACTGTTATGTTTTCTTCACAGGAAGAGGTTGGAACAAGAGGTGCAAAAACAGGACCATTTGGTAAAAATATTGATGAGGCAATTTCTGTTGATGTGTCCTTTGCTTTCACTCCGGGCTGTGATAAAGCAGACTGCGGTGAAATTTCAAAGGGAGCAATGATTGGTTTCTCTCCTATACTGGACAAAACGATATCAAAAAAACTTGTTAATGTTGCTGAAAAAAATAATATTCCTTTTCAGTGTGAAATTATGGCCGGCAGAACAGGAACGAATGCAGATGTTATAACTGTCAGTGAATGCGGAATAAAATCTGCTCTTATTTCAATACCTGAAAAATATATGCACCAGGCAGTTGAAGTTGTTGACCTTGGTGATATTAAGGCAGTATCTGATTTAATTGTTGCTTATATTACTGAAAGGGCAGGTGAGATTAATGCTTAAAAATCTTTGTTTAATTAATTCCACCTCAGGTGATGAGAGTGCTGTAAGAGATTTCATAATCAACGAAATCAAAGACTGCTGCGAATATAAAGTTGATAATCTTGGCTCAATCATTGCTTTCAAAAAAGGAAATAAAGCACCAAACAATAAAGTTATGCTTTGTGCCCATATGGATGAGGTCGGCTTTATTATTACCGATGTAACTGAAGATGGTTATTTGAAATTCAGTGCCGTTGGCGGTATAGACAGCAAGGTAATTGCAGGCAGAGTTATTAAGATAAATGACATTCTTGGTGTAGTCGGACTTAAACCTATTCATCTTATGAGTGCAGATGAAACAGAAAAAGCACCGAGTACAAGTGAGCTTTTCATCGACATTGGTGCAAAAAATAAAGAGGATGCCCTGAAATATGTACAGCTTGGTGACTATGCTTATTTTGAGAGTGATTATTATGAATTTGGTAATGGCTATATTAAGTCAAAAGCACTTGATGACAGAATAGGCTGTATGCTTTTGATAGAGTTGATAAAAAGCGAACTCGAATATGACACCTATTTTTGTTTTAATGTGCAGGAAGAGGTTGGTCTGCGCGGTGCTATGTGTACATCTTTTGCAGTTCAGCCTGATATTTCCGTAGTACTTGAAACTACAACTGCTGCTGATTTATGCGGCGTTACCGGTGGTGACAGAGTTTGCGTACTTGGTGATGGTCCTGTTGTTTCCTTTATGGATGGCAGAACAATTTATGATAAAGAACTTTACAATTTAGCAATGACAACAGCTAAAAATAATGGCATTAAAATTCAAACTAAAACTGCTATTGCAGGTGGTAATGATGCCGGTGCAATACAGACGAGCGGAAAGGGAAGCCGAGTTATGGCTGTTTCGCTTGCTTGCAGATATATTCACTCAGGCTCAAGTGTTGTAAAGCAGAGTGATATTGATGAAACGAGAAAACTTTTAAAGGCGATTTTACCAAAACTTTATGATTAAAAAAATAGAAACTATCAATGAATTTGATGAATACACCAAGGTTGATTTATATTCAATACGAATCAAGTCACTGTTAAACGCATATGGTACAGGCTATGATTTTGCAGTGTTTTATAAGCAGATAAATGATAACGGTGAAATTACTGCTGTTATTTCAAAGCTTGACGATGATTTCACAATATCATCAAATGGCAGTGATAACGATGAGCTTGCTGAATTTATTGATGTTATCGGCTATAGCTCCTGCTTGTGTGATGAATTATTGAATTATGACAGAAAATATGATGAGGGTATCATTATGGCAGCTGACAAGAAAACAGAGTTTCAGCTGCCTTATGCAGAAATTGACGAGTTTCCTAAGCTTATGGATTTATTCAATTTTGAAGATTATGACAGTGCTGATTTTGAAGCCTGGTATGTTGATGTAAGTCACAGAATCAGGCACGGCTGTGCAAAAGCTTATTCCGTTAATGTCAATAGTGAAATCGTTTCAAGCGGCATTTTTTCTTCAATCTATAATAATGATGCAATTTTAACATCTGTTCATACTGCGTCTGAATTCAGACGTATGGGCTATGGCTCAATGCTTGTTTCACATATGATGTGCGACATATCAGGCAGAATATATTTAATGCGTGAAAAGGACAAGAATGAGCAGTTTTACAGTCGCCTTGGCTTTAATAATATTGGAAAATGGAGATTATATAGATGAATTCTTTTTTCAGAATAAGTGATAAAATTGAACATGCAGCATCTAAGGCATTAGACCTTTGCAAAGAACAATTTGACTACATAGAAGATGTAACGGAGCACAATCAGCTTAAAGTACAAAAAGCTTTTATTAATAATGGTATCAGTGAAAGACATTTCGTACAAAGCACAGGCTATGGCTATGGTGACAGCGGACGTGAAACACTGGACAGGGTATGGGCTGAGGTTTTTGGTGCTGAGGATGCACTTGTTAGACACAACTTCACCTGCGGTACACATACACTGGCAACTGCTCTTTTTGGCGTATTGCGTCCAGGCAGCAAAATGCTTTGTGTCACAGGAACACCTTATGACACGATCCACGGTGTAATCGGTATATCAGGCGAAGGGATGGGCTCATTAAAAGATTTTGGTGTCGAATATGACGAAATACCTTTAAAGAATGAAAGACTTGATTTTGATGCAATAGAGAAGGCTGTTGATGACAGCACAACAATGGTTTATATTCAGCGAAGCAGGGGATATGAGCTCAGACCCAGCTTGTCAGTTGATGAAATCGGCAAAGTGTGCAGTGTGGTAAAAAAGAAAAATCCTAATGTAATTGTTATGGTGGATAACTGCTATGGTGAGTTTGTAGAAAAAACAGAGCCAACACAGGTTGGTGCTGATTTGATAGCAGGCTCACTTATCAAGAACGCAGGCGGCGGTATTGCGACAACAGGCGGTTATATTGCGGGAAAACATGATCTTGTTGAAAAATGTGCTTACAGATTGACTACTCCCGGTTTAGGTAAAGAAGTAGGTGCAACACTCGGTATGAACAGAGAGCTTTATATGGGTTTGTTTTTTGCACCGCATACAGTAGGCGAAGCATTAAAGAGTGCTGTGTTTATTTCTGCATTATTTGAAAGCTTTGGCTACAGTGTAACACCAAAGTATAATGAAATCAGGCATGATATTGTTCAGTGCCTTGGCCTTGAAAATCCTGACAGCCTTGTGGCTTTCTGCCAGGGTATACAAAGTGGCAGTCCTGTTGACAGCTTTGTTTTGCCTGAACCTTGGGATATGCCGGGCTATGACAGTAAAGTTGTTATGGCTGCCGGTGCGTTCACATTAGGCTCATCTATTGAGCTTTCAGCAGATGCACCGATTCGTGAACCCTATTATGCATGGATACAGGGTGGTCTTAATTTTCACAGTGCCAAGATTTGCGCCAAGCTTGCCGCACAACAGATGGAGGATAAAGGATTACTGAAATGAGTGAATATAATTTTCAAGGAATAAAGCCTGAGGCAATTGAGCTTCTCTGTCTTAACAGATTTAACGATTCACGTGCTTTCTATGAAGAGCATAAGGAAGAACTCAAGCAGGGAATAACTGTTCCTATGCGACAGATTATGCTGGACCTCAGCGAATTAATGTGCGATATTGATGATAAAATGATGACTGATCCTGTAAGATCGGTTGCAAGAATTTATCGTGACACAAGGGGTAACAGGAACAAAACAAAATACCGTGAAAATATTTGGATGTTCTTCAGACGCTATAAAAAAGAATACCCCGAAGCACCTTTCTATTATTTTGAATTCTTTCCTAATAGCTTTGGCTACGGAGTTGTTTTCTGGCTTTGGCGTCCCACTTATTTTAAAGTTGTTCATCAGCAGATTTTAAAACATCCCGACAGATGGCTGGATGCTGTCAAAGCCTGTGAAGAGGCAGGCTTTACCTATGATTGCAGGGACGAATACAAAAAGGATATGTATCCGGATGCACCTGCAGAATTAAAACCATATTTAAAAGCTAAAAATATGTCCTTTTCATATAACAGTTTTGACTTATCAAGAATAGGTACAAGTGCACTCATTGATGAACTTAAGCTTGCTTTTGATATTGCAAGACCAATGTATGAATTCTTTATGGATTGCTATGAAATATTAATTGCAGACGGTGTTATCAAACCTGAGGATTACGAAAGATAATGGTGATGATTTGTTAAAGTTAGTTTTTGCCAGATCGGGCTATGGTAAAAGTGAATATGTTTTCAGCCACATCAAACAGCTTGTTGACAATGGACAGGATAATATACTTCTTATTACACCTGAACAATATTCTCTTGTTTGTGAAAAAAAGCTGCTTACAGATCTTGGTGAAGCAGGTATAACTAAGGTTGACAATTCATCATTCAGCAGAATTATTGACGATGTTAGGCGAAGATATGGCAGTGACAGTCTGCCGACTCTTTCAAAGGGCGGCAAGGCTGTAATGATGATGAAAGCCATTGACCTGATTAAAGAGAATCTGCAGCTTTTCAACAAGCGTCTTGACTCGCTTTCATTTGTAAATTCAATGATTAAAATTTATGATGAAATGAAGTCTTGTAACCTAAGCTGCAGTGAAATCATTGAGCTGTCACAAAATATTGAAAATGATGCACTGAAAAGAAAAATCGCAGATATATCACTGATTATGAGCAGCTATGAAATGCTGCTTTTTGACAAGTATCTTGATCCTGCAAATGAGCTCACACGCCTTTATAATCAGCTTAATGGTCTTGATTATTTTAAAGGCAAAAATGTCTTTATTGACGGCTTTAACGGCTTTGTTGCACAGGAATATAAAATACTTGAGCTCGTCATCAAAGAAGCAGCGTGTGTTACGATTACACTCTGTACCGATAATCCGGTTGATGATAACAAATTCAGCTTATTCGGTTATGTAAATAATTCTGCTAAAATACTTAAAAAGATTGCCCAAAAAGCAAGTATTAATGTTGATGAGGAAATACTTACTAAAAATAACAGAGCAAAAAACAGTGATATTGAAGCACTTGAAAAAAACATTTTTATTAATGACAATGGTGAAAGCGAACGAATTAAAACAGATAAGATTTCTGTTTACTCAGCAAAAAATATTACTGATGAATGCTGCGAAGCGGCAAGACAGATAAGAACTCTGCTCAGAAATGGAATGAAGGCAAATGACATTGCTATCATCACACGTGATATTGATAAATACAGAGAAGAGCTTTCTGTCACATTTAAAAAGTATGAAATCCCATTCTATAATGACGAACGCCAGCCGATTAAAAATCAGCCGTTGATTGTATTTATCGAATACCTTTTAAGATGTGTCAATTTCTCACTCAGAAGTGATGACATACTCAGCCTTGCCAAAACGGGACTTACAATAGTCTGTGACGAGGATATTAACGAGCTCGAAAACTATATTTACCTCTGGAACATCAGCGGTTCAAAATGGACAAGAACCTTTGAGAATTCAACAAAGGGCTTTGTTAACGAGATAAGCTCGTCAGATAAAGCAAGTCTTGAAAGAATCAATAAAACACGAGAACAGATAATTGAGCCAATCATCAAATTTAAAAATTCTGTCAAGGGTGCTGATGCACAAAGAATTTCTGCATCCATTTATTATGCACTCCTTGATTTCGGTGTTGATAAAAGAATAACTGAGATTGCTCTTGATTTATCAAGATTAAATCACACTGTACTTGCCGAGGAGCAGGGGAGAATCTGGGATTTGGTAATGAATATACTAAACGATTTGCCACAGACAATCGGCGAAGGTGAAATAAAACTTAAGGAATTTGCAAAGATTTTTTCACTTATCATTTCAACTGAAGATTTAGGTGCACTTCCTGTTGGTATTGACAATATTCAGTTTGGCCAGGCTGACAGAATAAGAACGGATAACCCAAAGGCCGTTTTCATTCTTGGTGCCAATGAGGGAGAATTTCCGCAAACAGTTACCAGCGGCGGACTGCTCAGTGAGGGTGACAGAAGAATACTTCTTGAAAATGATTTTAAGCTTTATTCTTATGGAGAAGTCCTGAATCAGCAGGAAAAATATTTTGCCTATATGGCTTGCTCTGCCCCGAGTGAAGGACTTTATGTTTCTTATCTCGGCAATACGGGTAAGGACTCTGCTCCGTCAGAAATCATAACTTCAATTGAAAGCATCTTTGACATTACAGAAAAAACATATAATTCAATAACGGATATTGATTTGATTGAAACATATTGCAATGCTTTTGAGCTTATGTGCGAAAGGTATTTGCATAACACTGCTTTTTATTCTTCCTTAAAAGAATATTTCAAAAACGACAACCGATTTAATTCAATCAGAAATCTGGTTGAAAATAAAAAGAACAAGATTAATGACAGTGAAACCGCAACATCACTGTTTGGTTATAATATGTATGTTTCAGCGTCACGAGTTGAAGATTTTTACAACTGTGCGTTCAGATATTTCTGTAAATTCGGTCTTAACGCAAGACCGAGAACTAAAGCGGAAATTGACCCCATGCAGAGGGGAACACTTATTCATTATGTGCTTGAAATGATTCTTTCTACTGTTGGCAGCAAAGGTCTTTCACAGCTTAACCATGATGAAATAAAAGCACTGGTTGATAAATTCACTGCTATGTATTTTGAGCAGGAAATGGGCAGTGCTGCTGATTTATCAATACGCTTTAAGTATAACTACAGACGTCTTTCAAAACTCATTTACAGTGTTGTATATCATCTTGCTGAAGAATTTGCCAACAGCGATTTTGAAGCAAATGCATTTGAGCTTGATATTGATAAGGACGGACAGGTAAAACCTGAACTGCTTAATCTTGATGACGGCGGCACAATACAGATAAGAGGTTCCATTGACCGTGTAGATACTTATGAATTAAATGGCGAAAGATATGTAAGAGTAGTTGATTATAAATCAGGAAACAAGAGCTTTAACTATTCTGATATTCTTAACGGCTTAAATCTGCAAATGTTCATATATCTCTTCTCACTATGTGAGGATAAAAATGCACGCTTAACAGGTACGCCGGCAGGTGTGCTTTATATGCATTCTGCAAGAAATCTGTTTAGCTTTAATTCAAAAGCTTTGGCTGAAAATACCGTTAAGGCTGAAGAAAGCTCATCCTTTAAAATGAAAGGAATTGTTCTTGATACCGATGATGGTGAAATTGCAAGAGCAATGGATCACGATTTACTTGGTAAATATATTCCTGTTAAAGCAAAAAAGGATGGAGCACTTACAGGTAAGCTGGCTCGACTCGAAGAACTTGGACATATACATAAAAAGGTTAATGAGCATGTGGCACAGATGGGTATGGAGCTGCATATGGGCAATGTTCAGCAAAATCCGGTTAAGGACAAGGTTCACAAAAACACCTGTGAATACTGTGATTATCAGGATGTTTGCGCCAATAAGAAAGCAATTGACAACAGGATACTTAACGATATATCAGATAATGAAGTATTAGAAATTTTAGCTAAGGAGTATGGTGAGGATGCCACAGTGGACAACAGGGCAGAATAACGCAATAACTGCCAGAAATAAGAATATCCTTGTCAGCGCCGCTGCCGGCTCAGGTAAAACTGCCGTGCTCGTTGAAAGAGTAATAAGAATGATTACTGACAAATCAAATCCTGTTGATATTGACAGCTTACTGATTGTTACTTTTACAAATGCAGCAGCTGCTGAAATGAGATACAGAATTTCTAAATCTTTAAATAAACTGATTAAAGAAAATCCTGACGACACCTTCTATAAAAGACAACTGTCACTTTTGCCAAACGCAAAAATATCAACCATTGATGCATTCTGTACAAGCCTTATTAAAGAGCATTTTTATGAGCTTTCAATCAATCAGGATTTTTCAACCTTTGATGAAAGCGAACTCCAGCTGCTGGAGGATAATGTTATCAGTGATGTTCTTGATAACTGCTTTAATAGTGATAGTCGGAAATTTATTTCACTTTTTGAAATGTTCACCACACCGGGTAATGAAAAGCCTGTAATTGCTGCTGTTAAAAAGCTTCTCAGATTTATCTATGCACAGCCATTTCCTTATAAATGGCTTGAGTCAGCTGCTGAGCTTTATTGCCCTGATGTTGCACTATCTGACAGTGTATGGTTTGAATACGTAAAAAGTGAAATGGATTATCTTTTATCCTATGCACTTGTGCTTGCGAAAGAAAATCTGTCACTGATTGATTTCGAAGATGAAAAGCTGAATATAAAATTTTCAGATGTAATTAACGACGATATTAATGAGATAGAAAGAATAAAACAGCTTTCCGCAAACTGGTCAGATTTGATTAATGAAAGAAGGGCACAGTTTAAAAGAATGCCTTCTTCCACAAAGGTTGACAAATCAGTCAGTGAAAAAATCAAGGCGAACAGAGAAATATATAAAACAATCCTCACAAAGGATGTTGAAGGCTTTTTGATTGCAGACGAAGAAGATTACAGAAATGATGCAAAAGCGCTTTACAGCCAGCTTCAAAGCCTGATTGGCCTTGTTAAAATGGTTGATGAAAAGCTTTTGGAAGAAAAGAAGGAACTTAACACATATTCATTCTCTGATATTGAACATTTTGCAATTACGCTTTTATTTAAACTTGACGATAACGATCATATTATAAGAACAGAGCTTGCGAAAGAGCTGTCACAGAATTATTATGAAATTCTTGTTGACGAATATCAGGATACGAATGAGGCGCAGGATTTACTTTTCACTTATCTTTCAAACGGCTCAAACCTGTTCACAGTAGGGGATATCAAACAGAGCATTTATCGCTTCAGGCTTGCAATGCCTCATATATTCAACGCTAAAAAGAAAAGCTATGATTACTATAGTGCAGACAGTGAAAGTACGAATGCAAAAATTATTCTTGATAAAAACTTCAGGAGCAGGGCTGAAATCTGTGGCTATGTAAACTATGTCTTTTCAAATCTTATGACCGAAAGACTTGGTGAGCTTGATTATAACAGTGACGAATTTTTGAATTATGGCGCAAGCTATAACGAAAGCAATGTGCCGTCAGCTCAGCTAAAAATTCTTACCGGTGTAAAGGGTGAGGAATATGATAAGCTTGAGGCTACATACATTGCAAAAACGATAATCAAAAAGGTCAACAGCGGTGAGTTGATTAAAGACGGTGATGACTACAGACCGATTAATTTCGGTGACTTTGCCATTCTTATGAGAAAGGTCAAGGGGCATATTGATACATATTCTCAGGTGTTTTCCGAATTTGGAGTACCTGTTATATGTGATAACTCAACAAATCTGTTTGAAAATAACGAAATAAGAATTTTGCTTTCCCTTATCAGAGTTATTGATAACCCTATGCAGGATATACCGCTGCTTGCAACAATGATGTCACCGATTTATGGTTTTACTGAGGATGAACTGGCTCAGCTTAGAATTGATAACCGCTATGGTTCTTTATATAGCTGTGTTTATAATTCAGATAATTTTAAAGCAAAATCATTTATCATCAATTTAAAAGAACTGAAGAAAATCAGCATATCAATGTCCGTTGCAGGGTTTATAAGATACCTTGTTGATGATAAAGGTCTTATTGCATACTTTAATGCTTTAGGTAACGGTGAACAGAGATATCAGAATGTTTTAAAGCTGATTGCTTTTGCTGAAAAGTTTGACAGTGGTATTAATGTAGGTCTTACTGCATTTATAAGATATATTGATAAAATTGCTGCATCTGATAAAGGTATTGATTCTGCTGCTTTAGGCGGAGCAAGCGGTAATGCAGTAACAATAATGTCTGTGCATCATTCCAAGGGGCTTGAATTTCCTGTATGTATTTTTGCCGGTACTACAAAGCAGTATAATAAGCAGGATTTAAGCGACAAAATGCTGCTCAATACGAGCCTTGGTGTTGGTTTAAAATGCCACAACGAGGATGAAATGTATCAATATAATTCAATACCATATACCGTTATCAAAAGCAAAAATGCAACAGAGCTTATGAGCGAAAATTTAAGAGTTTTGTATGTTGCAATGACAAGAGCTAAGGAACAATTTATTTCTTTTGTCACTGTTGACAATTTAGAAAGCAAAGTTAAAAAGCTTTCTTCATATATTGGTGATAATGGTATAAGCCCATATGCCTGCAAAAAAATCAACAGTGATGGTGATTTTCTTCTTATGTGTGCATTAATGCATAATGATTGCAAGATACTTAGAGAGTATGCAGCATTTGAGATTAAAACCGCAATAAGTGATTTTAGTTTTGATATTGAAATATCTGATGAAATCCAAATTGCTGAAAATGATGTTACGCTTGATTTTGTTGATTTTAGTGAGGATATGATTAAAGCTATTGAAGAAAAACTTTCTTATACATATGAAAGAAGCAATTTATCTTCACTCAGTTCAAAGCTGACAGCGTCCTCACTTGATGATATGGAAAAAGGTTTTGAATACCTTACCTCCTCTAAACCTTCTTTCTTAAATAAGGGCGGTCTTACTCCGGCTCAGCTAGGAACTGCAATGCATACCTTTATGCAGTTTTGCAGCTATAAAAATGCGCTCAATGACCTTGAAGGTGAAATATGCAGGATCAAAAGTCTTGGTCATATTACAGAGGAGCAGGCAGGAAGTCTTGACAGAAACTCATTAAATAAGTTTTTCGGCAGTGATCTTGCCGCTGAAATATTTAATGCCGATAAAGTATACAGAGAAATCAAGGTTTCATCCTTTGTTTCTGCAAAAGAAATTTATGGTATTGAAACTGAAGAACAGGTACTTATCCAGGGCATTGCAGACTGTGTGATTGAGAAAAATAATGAGCTTATTCTTATTGACTACAAAACGGACAATGTTAATAGCGATACTGAACTGCTTGAACGATACAGAAAACAGATTATGTTTTATAAATCTGCTATAGCAAAAACACTGCATAAGCCGGTAAAAACAGCTTTACTATATTCCTTTAAGCTGGGAAAATGCTGTTATTATAAATAATTTAAAAAAATGCTTGCATTTTGCGACGGCTTGTGGTAATATATCAAAGCGTAATGACATTACTTGTAAAGAGGTGAAACTAAATGAAAGACGGAATTCATCCAAACTACGAAACATGCACTGTTAAGTGTGCTTGTGGTAATACTTTTGAAACAAAAAGTACAAAGAGCGAATTAAAGGTTGATATCTGCTCAAAATGTCATCCATTCTTCACTGGTAAGCAAAAGCTTGTTGATACAGGTGGACGAGTTGATAGATTCAACAAGAGATATGCACGTAAGGGCTAATCTGAAAATCAATGGCAATGGTAATTACCGTTGCCTTGTTTTTTTATGGTGAAATTATGAAAGAATATAGAACTGTTGAATTTGAAAGCAGTGACGAATTTATAGAAAAAAAGTCACGCTTTATCGGTTATGTTAAGCCTGTAAAAACACAAGCAGAAGCAACTGAATTTATTAACAGCATAAAATCGAAGCATTGGGATGCTACGCATAATGTGTCTGCTTATGTGCTTAAAGAAAATAACATACAGCGTTCAAGTGATGATGGTGAGCCAAGCGGTACTGCCGGTGTGCCTGTGCTTGATGTTTTGCTTAAAGAAGGTTTAGTTGATGTATGTGTTGTAGTAACACGTTATTTCGGCGGCACGCTTCTCGGAGCCGGCGGATTGATCAGAGCTTATTCGCACGGGTCAAAAATTGCTGTTGAATCAGGGAATATAATAACAATGGCTCCCTGTAAAATACTGACAGTTTCAGTTGATTACAGCTTTTATGACAGAATGAACATAATACTTGCTGATATAGGTGCTAATATTGAAAACAGTGAATTTGCCGATAAGGTTAATATTGAGTTTTCTCTTAAAGAAAGTCTTGTTGACACACTTCGTGCTAAATTAACGGAGCAAAGTAACGGTAAGTATGAATTAAACATAATTGGTGAAAAATTTGCAAAAGTCGAAAATTAATGAATAAATATGGAAAAACCTGCCAAACATCATTGTGAAAGGCAGGTTTTTTTATTATGAAAACATTCAAAGTATTTGTTCCCGTTTTTCTCTTTTTAATAATTGCTGCATCTTGTATTACTCCAAACATTGCAACAGCAGAAAGCATATCAGACAAGGTATTAAGACTTCATATTATTGCTAACTCTGATTCTGCTGATGATCAAAATATAAAGCTTGGTTTAAAAAACTATTTTCTTGAACACACACAAGACCTATTCATTGGCAATACACTGAATGAAAATATTTACATTGCAGAAAACAATAAAGAATATATTGAAAACCTTTGTAATGATTATTTAGCAAATTATGATAAAAAAGCATCCGTAATCATTAATAAAGAATTTTTTCCAACAAGGGTTTATGATGATTTTACATTGCCTGCAGGAGTTTATAACTCAATAAAAATTACAATAGGTGAGGGGAGCGGTCACAACTGGTGGTGCATTGTTTTTCCATCCGTGTGTCTTAATGCCTGTAGTGAATCAATGAGCGAATACTTAACCGACGATGAACTGGAGCTTGTTAATTCAGGCTATACACCTAAATTTAAAATAATAGAAATATATGAAAAAATAAAAGACAGACTTAATTAAAGTCTGTCTTTTTGGTGCCGGCGGCGGGGGTCGAACCCGCACCCTGTTGCCAGGACTGGATTTTGAGTCCAGCACGTCTGCCAATTCCATCACGCCGGCAAGCAACATTGTTATTATACATAATCTTAACATAAAAGTCAATTATAAAATTTTATAATTAAATCTAATAAATAATTAAGCGCTGGTGACCGGACTTTCTCCAAAATTTTTCTGCTTTTAGTCTCAAAATTCAGAGCCACGTTTTCAAATCCGTTCAATAAAAAACAGCAAGCATACGAACGTATGCTTACTGTTTTTTGGTGCTGGTGACCGGACTTGAACCGGTACGGTATTTCTACCGAGGGATTTTAAGTCCCTTGCGTCTGCCTATTTCGCCACACCAGCATTGCTTAAATATAATAATAGATTTTTTTGATATTGTCAAGATAAATAACAAAATTAATTAAATTAATTTTATCAGAATAAGAATAATTGTTATGAAAAGAATAGTATTGGTGATATTATGAAGTCAATTTGGCAAAGCGGAGCAGAATTTAAAGAATTTCCGATTCTGAGGGATGACATTAAAACAGATGTGCTGATAATAGGCGGTGGAATTGCCGGACTGCTGATTGCATATGAATTAAAAAAACAAAATATTGATTATGTTCTTATAGAGCAGGGGAGAATATGCAATGCTGTTACAAGCTGCACCACAGCCAAAATAACATCACAGCATGGACTGATATATAATAAGCTTGCTAAGGAATTTAATCTTGATTTTGCAAGGCAATATTTGAATGCAAATCAAAATGCAGTTGAACGTTATCGTGAATTGTCAGAAAAATTCAAATGCGATTTTGAAGATAAAAACAATTATGTGTACTCTGTTAACGATTATGATAAGCTTGAAAAAGAACTGCACACTTTAGATAAAATAGGATTTATTGCAGATTATGTAAATCGTGTTCCGTTGCCTGTTAAAACAGTAGGTGCTATAAGATTTGAAAAGCAGGCACAGTTTAATCCGCTTAAGCTGATGTCACAGCTTTCAAGGGGTTTGAATATATACGAAGGTACTAAGGCTTATGCAATTGAAAATAATGTTGCATTAACAAATAACGGCAGAATAACAGCTGATCATATTGTTGTTGCAACGCATTTTCCATTTATTAATACACATGGTTCATATTTTTTAAAAATGTATCAATCACGTTCTTATGTTGTTGCACTTGATAATGGCGAAGATGTTAATGGTATGTATGTGGATGAAGTTGAGGGCGGTATGTCCTTTAGAAATTACGGTGACTATCTGCTAATAGGCGGATATGGTCGAAGAACTAACGGCAGCTGCGGATTTGGCAATCTTGAGAAATTTGCTTCTGTCAATTATCCTAATTCTAAAATAGAATTCAAATGGGCAACACAGGATTGTATGACTCTTGACAATATTCCTTATATCGGCAAATATTCTAAATTTACACACAATCTTTATGTTGCGACAGGCTTTAACAAATGGGGGATGACCTCTTCAATGGTTGCGTCAAAACTTTTAGCAGATTTGGTTTTAGGCAGAGAAAATGAATTTGAAGAAATCTTTTCACCATCCAGAACAATGATAAGACCACAGCTCTTAGTTAATTCTGTTGAAGCAGTTAAAAATCTTTGCACAGTTTCAAGTCACCGATGTACGCATTTGGGATGTGCACTAAAGTGGAATAAGGAAGAACACAGCTGGGATTGTCCCTGCCACGGCTCTCGTTTTAACGAAAACGGCGATATACTTGATAACCCTGCAATGAACAAATTAAGGAACAGCCATTAAGCTGTTCCTTTTTTCATAATTTATTAATTAACAACATTCTGCGGTGTGCCGTTTAGATATGCAACAATATTTTCTTCAAGTATCCTCAAGAGCCTTGCTCTTGTTTCCTTAGCAGCCCAGGCGATGTGAGGGGTAATATAACAGTTTTTGGCTGTGAGCAAAGGATTTTCCTTGCTTGCAGGTTCAACCTTCAAAACATCAAGTCCTGCAGCCTGTAATTCATCATTATTAAGTGCATCGGCAAGTGCCTGTTCATCAACAACAGGACCTCGTGATGTGTTAATCAAAATTGCAGATTTTTTCATTTTGGATATATTCTCTTTATTAATCAGACCTTCCGTATCAGGTGTTAACGGACAATGACAAGTTACAATATCACTTTGACTAAGCAGTTCATCCATTGTTACAAATCTTACATTCAGCGAACCTTTATCTTTCGGCCTTGGATTGTAGGCTATAACATTCATTCCAAAAGCATCAGCAATAGATGCAACACGCTGACCGATTGAGCCGAATCCAACAATACCGATTGTTTTTCCATCAAGCTCTGTTAAAGGCTTTTTCCAAAAGCAGAAATCCGGACAGCTGCACCACTCACCGTTTTTTACAGCAGTTGAATGCAGCGTAACCTCATTAGTTATCTGCAAAATAAAAGCAAACACAAGCTGAGCAACCGCATTTGTTGAGTAAGCAGGAATATTGCATACTGTTACTCCAAGCTGTCGTGCATACGCACAATCAACAACATTATAACCGGTTGACTGCAAACCAATGTACTTCAATTCGGGTGAAAGTGCATCAAGTATTTCCCTTGTAATTACAGTTTTATTGACAATAAGGATTTCTGCACCCTTTGCTCTTTCAATCACTTCTTCAGGCTTAGTTCTGTCATAAACAGTATAATCACCAAGCTTTTCTATGCCATTCCAACTTAAGTCACCGGGGTTAGTTGTATATCCATCTAAGTTAACTATTTTCATATTATTGACCTCTTTTGATATTATAGTACCAATTATAGTACTTAAATTCCAAAAAAGCAATATTGCCTTGATACTTTAATCATAATAAGTTATAATTACACATAGTAGTTACTGGTGAATTTTATGAGAAAACTGCTTATTATTGTACTTACATTTGCGATTACACTGTCAATATCATTTGGCATTAATAATGTATATAAAAAGGTTGAAAGTGTAAACACAAATATCTCCTATAAAAAATCCTGTCTTGTCATTGATGCAGGTCATGGTGGAATTGATGCAGGAACTATTGGCGTTGATGGCACTAATGAGAAGGAAATTAATCTTGCAATAGCAAAAAAGCTTTATGATTTTGCAGGAGTAAGCGGTTTGTCAGCTAAGCTTATCAGGGCAGGGGACTACCAGGTTTATGATGAGGGTGACGACAAGTCACGTTCTGACCTTTATAACAGAATGGATTACATAAACAGTATTAACAAAGCCACATTAATTTCAATCCATCAAAATCATTTTGAGGTTGAAAAAGAGTGGGGAATTCAGATTTGGTATTCACCTAACGACGATTTAAGCAAAAAACTTGCTGACAATATATTAGCTATAGCAAAAGCTAATTTGCAAAAGAATAACAGAAGAGAAAATAAAAAATCCGACAGCAGCTATTATCTGCTTTACAAAGCAAAAGTACCATCTGTTATGGTTGAATGCGGATTTATGAGCAATAATGAAGAAAACAAAAAATTACAGGATAATGATTATCAAAACAAAATGGCATATTCAATAATGCTTGGTTACAGTAATTATTTATCTAAGGAGTTATAAATGGCTAAAATAAAATCAGTTTTTGTTTCATTATCCATATTAGGATTATCTAAAATATTATCAAGCATAATTAAAATAGAAGTTAAAGGAGTTTTTAATTGATGAGAAATATCAGAAATTGAATCTTACAAAGATAATTTTTCTTTCTTTAAATTTTCACTTTCTTCACGAAGCATAATAGTAG
>CAYNGP010000037.1:0-18195 GCA_964396885.1 uncultured Bacteroides sp.
TGAGGAGCTTGGTCTTAAGGTTATGACAACAGCAGACGCAACAAAGGCTGCAGATGTTATTATGATTCTTACACCTGATGAAAGACAGGCTACAATTTATAAGAATGACATTGAACCAAACCTTACAGAGGGCAAGGCTCTTGCATTCGCACACGGCTTCAACATTCACTTCAAGCAGATCGTTCCACCTGCAAATGTTGATGTATTTATGATTGCTCCTAAGGCACCTGGTCACACTGTACGTTCAGAGTACAAAGAGGGTAAGGGTACACCTTGTCTTGTTGCTGTATATCAGGATGCTACAGGTCATTGCCTTGATACTGCTCTTGCTTATGGTGCAGGTATCGGCGGTGCTCGTGCTGCTATCCTTGAAACAACATTCAAGTGTGAAACAGAAACTGACCTCTTCGGTGAGCAGGCAGTTCTTTGCGGCGGTGTAACTGCTCTTATGAAGGCTGGTTTTGAAACACTTGTTGAGGCTGGTTATGACCCAAGAAACGCTTACTTTGAGTGTATCCACGAGATGAAGCTCATCGTTGACCTTATCTATTCAGGCGGTTTCTCAAAGATGAGATATTCAATTTCAAACACTGCTGAATACGGTGATTATGAGATTGGTAAGAGAATCATCACTGAGGATACTAAGAAGGAAATGAAGAAGGTTCTTGATGAAATTCAGGACGGTACATTCGCTTCTAAGTTCATCACAGAGAGCAACAACGGCTGGGCTCACTTCAAGGCTAAGAGAGCACTTGAGGCTGCTCATCAGCTTGAAGAAGTTGGCGAGGGCATCCGTGCTATGTACAGCTGGAATGGTGAAGACAAGTACGCTGAGAAATAATTTTTATATTTTAAATTACGGTAAAGATTTCGCAGGAAATCTTTACCGTTTTCTTTTATTATGTTATAATAACCTCACGAAACATTAACAAAATCAAAGATTTTGATTGTTTCGGAGAACATTGTATCATCAATTTGAGCTGTCGCTCTTACACGATCAATCCGTGTACTGCACTTCGTGCAGTAAATTGTGGTATAATTCATTCATAGTTTTATTTGGAGGCTTTTGAATGATGAAAGCTAAAATTTTAAATTTTGCAAAAAAGCACCATTTCATCCTGTCTTTTATAAGAAAGGTGCTTATATTTATAAATAAAATAAAATATATGCCCCATTATCTTTTTGAAAAGGTTGACAGCAAAACAATTTTGTTTGAGGCTTATATGGGCAGGCAGTATTCCTGCAGTCCTAAGGCAATCTACCTTGAAATGCTTAAGGATGATACCTTTAAGGACTATCAGTTTGTATGGGCATTTAAAAATCCGGAGGAATTTGAATATCTTAAATCAAACAAAAACACCACTTTGATAAAAAGCGGCGGCAAGGATTATTTTAAATATTTTGCCAAGGCTAAATTCTGGATAGTCAATTCAAGAATTAATGAGGCAATCAAGAAAAAAAGCAGCCAGGTTTATGTTCAGTGCTGGCACGGAACTCCGCTTAAAAAGCTGGGCTATGATATTGATGCAAAAAACGGCAATGCCATGAATTCCGTTAAGGATATTCAATACAAGCACCGTGTGGATTCCAAAAGATACACATATATGGTATCCCCATCTCATTTCTGCAGTGAAAAATTTGCATCTGCATTCAACCTGAAAAACACGGATATACTCAAGGAAATCGGCTATCCGAGAAATGACTATCTCTATAATTATACACAGTCAGATGTTGACCGAATTAAAACAGAGTTAGCTATCCCTGCTGATAAAAAGGTTATACTTTATGCACCAACATGGCGTGATAACCAGCACGATGCTGCCAAAGGCTACACATATACTCCGCAGATTGATTTTGATGCACTTCAAAAGGCACTTGGCAATGAATATGTGGTACTTTTCAGAAGTCACTATTTTATTGCAAATTATATTGATTTAGAGAAATATAAGGGCTTTGTTTTTAATGTCAGCACATACAATGACATCGCAGAGCTTTATGTAATCAGCGATTTGCTCATTACCGATTACTCCAGTGTTTTCTTTGATTTTGCAAATCTTAAAAGACCGATGCTCTTTTATATGTATGACTTTGACGAATACAAAAATGAAATGCGTGATTTTTATATTGACGTATCAGAGCTACCCGGTCCAATCGTACAAAAGGAAAGTGATTTGATTGAGGAAATTAACAATATAGACACCTATAACATTAAATATGGCGAAAAGTATATTCATTTTTACAATAAATATAACTATCTTGATGACGGCAAATCCGCTAACAGATTAATCGAAATTTTAAAAAGCGATATATAAAACCAACTCCCAAAGGCTCTTAGCTTTTGGGAGTTTGATTTTTCAGCAATATGATTATCTGTATTTTATTTAGATATAATCTTTTTCTGCCAGCTTTTTTTGCCGCAATGGGGACATTTCATATACCTTGTTCTTCCGCTGTGCATCGCCATATACACTTTTGCAAAGGTTGGAATATATTTATGACCGCATTCGCAGCATTCATAATAACCAGCAGTCTGCTCTATTTTTAAACAAACGCTGACACCTGCAAAAAACATAACTGCCGATATTACAATCAAAACAATTTTTAACGGTATATTTGTTACAAAATAAACCGAAAGCAACACAATCGTTAAAAAGAAAACTGTAACAGCCACACCAATAACAATTTCAAGCTGAAGCATTTCTTTATTTTTATCTTCATTTTCTTTTTTCAGTTGAAGCAGCATTTCTTCTGCTTTATTATCATAATTTTTCATATCAATCAACTCTCCGCTTAAAAGCTCATTCACAGTTATACCAAGCTCTGCACAAAGCTCGAGCATAATTGCGGAATCGGGCAAGCCTCTGCCTGTTTCCCACTTTGATATTGCCCTGTCGGTGATATTTAATTTTTCCGCTAACTGTGCCTGAGTCATATTTTTTTCTTTACGGCAGCTTGAAATAAATTTGCCGATTTTAATCTGGTCCATAAAGCACCTCCTTCTTTCAATACTATTGTAATAATATAATGAACCATAGTACACATACTAACCGTAGAGTTGAATAAAACACACTGTATTTCTACTGAAAGTTCAATATTAAAATAAAAAAGCTGATATAAAATCAGCTTTTTTTGTTTGAATTTTTAATTTTATCTACCCTGCTTACAATCAGCTTTGAAACAACACCCATAAGCAAGCCTGTAATAAGACCCGCTACCAGCAGTGCAGGAAGATAATATGCAATCCTGATATTTTTCATAACAATGGATGCAACAATAATTTGACCGATATTATGGCTGATACCGCCAAGCATACTTACACCAATTATTGACAGCTTTGTTTTCTTTGCAAGCCACATTACCACAAAGCTGAGCAAACCACCGCAAAGACTGTAAGCAAGGCTATACATATTGCCAAAGGTCATACCTGCTAAAAGTATTCTAAGCACTGCTATTGCAAGGGCATCCCTTGGTTTCATTGTGTAAAGTGCCACAACAACAACCAGATTGGCAAGTCCCAGCTTAACACCGGGTATGCCGAAATTAATTGGTATTAAGCTCTCTAAATAGCTGAAGGTGAACGCAAGCGCCACCATCATACCGAAAAGAGCAACATTTTTAACTTTATTATTCTTCATATTTAAGCAACCGCATCTATTTCGTCATCACTGGATTTATCATTCATAACGGTAACAATCACCTTATGTGGCAGACAGATAATGGATTCTCCTGTCTTATTTATGGGCTTATGGTCTGCACAAATACCATCAGGGCAATCAGCCTGTGTCATCACTGCACTGCCTTCGGAAATCACTAATGTATTTGTTCCGTTATCAGTCTTGATTTCACGGACTGTATCCTGACTGAGAGGAATGGTATCGGTTACAACGCCGTCAACCTCTATCTGCACAAAATCACCGTTGCCGCTGTTAAAAACATAGAGGCACAAAAACAGTACCGCCGCAACAGCTGCAACTGCTCCGATAAGAATAAAATCCGCTTTTTTCATTACTCTGCTGCCTCAATCAGATTCGCACCGCCGAGGAAATCAACAGCATTGTTAACGCCATCAATTACTGCCTCTGACGAAATTGTTGATCTTGCAATAACATCAATGGTTGAACCCTTTGCATTGCCATTTGATGAAACAACAGGGAGAAGTCTTCCGTCAAACTGATTTCTGAAATTCTCGCCCTGAATCTGTACACCAAGGTACTCGGTTTCATTCTGATGAACGATTTCAACACCGCAAACGAGTGTGCCGTCAGCTGAAATGGTAGTTGCCATTTCAATAGGCTCTTCCTGATTATAACCAACAGTTGTGCCTGTTACAACATAAGCCACTACGTTTCCGTTTGAATCGAAAGCCTTGTCAGCTGCTGTAACGTTAAAGCTTGCAGTATCATAGCCGCTGATGTCAATTGCCTCAGTTGATGCAATTGTAAAACCGGGCTCGTGATGTTCGTTATACTTTTTGTTCGCCAGGTTATCAATTGCCTGTGAGCCAAAGATTACATCTGCTGACAAAACAATCATCACTGCAAGTGAAATTAACCATTTCGTTGATTTTGGATTAAAATGTGCCTTACTGTTCATAATGCTGCTCCTTAAATTTAATCATTTGAAATATACTTTTCAAAGCCTGAGCTGAAGGACTTATTATATTCCTTGTCAACCCAAACAGCTTCTACACCATCAAGACTCTCCACAAGCCTTTGCCCCTCATCAATGGGCATATTAAACAGTGTTGTGGAAAGTGCGTCACCAAGTGCCGAATCATTGCAAATAACCGAAACGCTTGCTACATATTCGGCAGGCATCAGTGTTTCAGGATTAATGATGTGACAATATTTTTTATCATCAACAACAAAATAACGCTGATAATCACCACTGGTAACTACTGATAAATCTGTGATTTTAACATTTACAAGATAGTCGCCTGCAGTCGTATCAGGGTTTTCGATGCCTATATTCCAGAGTGTTTTGCCGTCATCATTCTTAAAGCCGAATGTTGAAACATTACCGCCGATACTGATTGCTGCCGATGTCCACAAATTTTCCTTAGCCCAATTGGTGATTTCTCTCACCGCATAGCCTTTAGCAACTGCACCGACATCAAGCCTGAGCTCAGGGTCACTGAAATAGACTGTGCTGTTTTCTTTATCGATAACAAGGCTGTCAAATGATGTATGCTCTGCCGCCTTCTGAAGCTCTGTCATATCAGGCAAAGCAGCCTCTTGCGGATTATTATTTGCATTGTCACGACTGTAATGCCATAATCTGAGCACTGCGCCAAAGCAGATATTCGTTTTGCCCTCACTCAAATCATAAACATATTTGCAGTATTCGAGCAAATCAATGATTCTGCTGTCAACCTGAACAGGACCGTTCTTCGCATCCCTGTTAACAGTATAAAGATTTACGACACCCTCATATGAATTATAAATATCATAGAGCTTGTCATATTCCTCAAGCTTTGCATGAAACTGTTCCATATGCTCATCAAAAGCAGACTGGCTGTCATCATAAGCAATGATTGTTGACACAGTATCAAACAAATCGAGGAAGCTTGAATTAAATTTTTCTTTCTTATTAAAATGAACACTGCTGCAGCTTGTTAAGCCAAAAAGCAAAAGCAGAGTTAACAAAACAGATAGTATTTTTTTCATAATATATAAATTATAACAGAAATATGTGTGCCTTGCAATATAAATTATATTTCAATAAGTTTTGTAGCCACTTTATCTCTGAACATCTTATCATGCTCAACAAAAATCATTGTAGGTGAATACTCATCAATTAATTTCTCAAGCTGAATACGTGCATAAACATCTATAAAATTCAGTGGCTCATCCCAAACATAAAGATTTGCTGACTGGCAAAGGCTCCTTGCAAGAAGCACCTTTTTCTTCTGCCCGTCGGAAAAATCTGAAATATCCTTTTCAAGCTGTGTTTGCTCAACGCCTAACTGATAAAAAACTGCCTTGAACAAACTTTCTTCAATACTGCTGTTATAAGCAAAATCAGCCAAAGTTCCTTTTAAATGTGAGGTATCCTGCGGAACATAGGAGATAACGAGGTTAGAACCTATTGTAATTGTGCCCGTATGGCTTATATCCTCACCCACAAGTAACTTTAAAATACTGCTTTTACCACAGCCGTTTTTGCCGTCAAGGGCAATTCTGTCACCCTGTCGCACCTCAAAGGTGACGGCATTGCAAACAGTTTTATCACTATAGCTTACAACAACATTATTTAATGTTAAAAGCCTGTCACTATGATAAGGCAACGGAATTATTTTTAAATCGCCTGCCCTTTCTGTATTTTTAAGCAGTTCAGATTTTTGCTCAATCGCTTTAAACTGTCTATCCTCAGCTGTCTTTGAACGCTTCATCATTTTTGCCGCCTTATGTCCTACATAGCCTTTATCATAAGCACCGACCTTTGACTTTTCCACACGGCTTGACCATTCGGCTGCTCTGCCTGCTGCAGCTTTGAGTCTTTTTATATCCTTTTGCAGCCGCTCATTCTGTGCACTTTCATTCGCCTGTCTGCGTTCAAAATTCTCCATCCACGATGAAAAATTACCGCTTTGCACCTCAATATTACTTCTGTTAATTGAAAGAATGTGGTCAACACAGCCATCAAGGAAATGCCTGTCGTGGGACACTAAAATAAAACCCTTTTTCTTTTTCAGGTATGCCGACACCATTTGCCTTGCCTTAACATCAAGATGATTTGTGGGCTCGTCAATCAGTAAAAAATGCCCCTCATTAAGAAACAGTGCCGCAAGCAGTACCTTTGTCTGCTCGCCCTTTGACAGCGTTTCAAAGGATCTGAAAAGAACATCACCCTCAACCTCTAAATAGGAAAGCTCACGATAAAGCTCCCACTCCTCGGCAAGAGGACAAACCTCACTGAGCACATCCATTGTCAATCGACTTTTATCCGCAACAGGATAAGGGAAATAATCAAACTGCACAGAGCTGATAATTTTTCCGCTGTATTCATACTTATCCAAAAGCAGATTTAAGAAAGTGGTTTTACCTCTGCCGTTTCTGCCTGTGAAGCCAAGCTTCCAATCGGTGTCAATCTGAAAGGTGACATTTTCAAATATATTGTCATAGCTTTTAGGATATGCAAAGGTTAAGTTCTCAACCTTAATCATTGACATAATAAAATCCTCCTGTACTGTAAAAAATATGGCTGCAGGAAAAAACCTGCAGCCTGAAACAGCGCAATAATGCCACCCTAAAGTGACACCGCATATAAAGAACAGACAGATAGATTTATAACTTTCCCGCAACAGACGCAATGAGCCCTTGAGCGTCACTGCTATTCATTCTTATTTGCAAGAAAAGTTATACATCCTTCCACCTCTTTCGTTTTTATCTAATGAGCATTATAACATAATCCCGGATAAAGTCAATATATTATCCTGCTGTAGGCTATCAGCTGAATCACAACACTGCTTAAAATGGGATTTAAAAGCGGAATGGATTCATCATAAAACAGTATTTTATCGTCAATCACATGAACACTGCTTGAAACTATTTTCAGCTTAAACTCTGTATTGCTGTCAATCAGATTATAAAAATCAATATTGGATGCAAGTGCAATCAGCGAAAAATTTTTCCTGTGATTCCGGGTGACCTGTCCAAGCGGAACAGCTAAGGCTATACAATTATCACCGGACAAAAGCTCACCTGCATAAAGTGAAACGGCATAATCAACATTCGTACCTGTAAAAACGATTTTATCACTGTTAAAGCCACGAGCAATTTCATTAATAATAAATTCCTGTGACAAAATGCTCTTGATTTTATCCTTTAAACTCCTCAGCATCTGTGTTGCTATTTTTACATAGAGAGAGGTTACTACCTGATTTTTTTCACCAAAATAAAGTGCCAGCAGACAAAGTGCCGTCAGCTTTAAGGAATATGACGCTGTGTGGAATTTGCCAAGTGTTTTATAATTCAGCACAATGTCGCTTTTATTATCGCTGAAATCCATAATTCTCACAAGCCTTGCACCACTGCCTGTCACACGTTTTTCAGCAATGGTGTTTGTACCGATTAATATAACCAAGGTGCTTTTATCAAGAATAGGATTTGAATACACAAATTCACCCATTGAAAGCGGAACAGCAATTATATCGAGCAGAACCTCAAAGTTATATGCACCAAATACCGCACAGGAATAATCAGTGCCTTCGCCAACAATATAAATTCTTTTAACCTTTTCTATCTTAATTTTTAAAAAATCAAAATTAATTTTATCTGCTTTAATATATCTGTTTAAAAGCTCGTCAATCAACTGACCCTGTGTGAAAATTTCCTTTTTTGTAAAATCAGGGAAGCTGTCAAGACCGGGTGGAGGGACAATCTGCGGTTCACTTTTTTTCCTTGAGAGAAAATTTCTCATACATTTCACATTCCTTTAAAGCAATAATATGTATCATCCTTTTATCAACTTTGCAACAATAACCGACATATCATCTCTGTGACGTGAATCACCGTGCTCAAGTGCGAAATCAAGTATTGCCTGTGCCCGATCATTTGATGTTATCTTGTCATTATATCTGATAAATTCATCAAGTATTTCACCTAAATCGGTAATTCCGTCACTCATCATAATGATTTCATCGCCAACATTTAAAACAGTGGTACGCTTGGCAAATTCAATGCCCCGCAGAATGCCGGCAGGCATTGAGCTAAGCTCACATTTGCTGAGTGAATTATTTTTCAGCACATAGCTTTTTGGTGCTCCCGCCTTATAAAACTCACACTTACCGTTAAACAAATCAACACAGGCACAGTCAAGGGTTGCTAGGCTTTCTTCACTGCTTTTAACAAGTAAGGCACTGTTAACCACCTTAAGGGACGAATCAAAACCAAAGCCAGCCGACAATAATTTTGACAGAAGCCCTGCACCCATTGCACCATCTAGGGCAGCACGACCGCCCTTGCCCATGCCGTCACTGATTATGAAAACCATATGACCACGTCCGTCATTAATCATCTTGACAGTGTCACCGCAAAGCTTACCCTCGGCACAATACTGCGCAAAGCCGAAATCCATTTTATAGTTGGCACGTTCAATAATTGAAACCATCTGGGTTGCACCTGAATAATTTGTTCTGCTTTTTTCAAAATATCTGCCGCAGATTTTTTCAATTTCAGCCTTTATTTTCGGACTGTCCAAGCCACGCGTTTTTGACAGGGCAGAAATCTCAACTCTCATTCTGTCAAACTTATCCACAATAACAGAAATATTATCAGGGTAAATATCATATTCACCCAGCATCCGCCTTATTTTTCCTGCCGATTTATAGTCAAAAAGCTCTGCCTCATCAAATTCAAAGGCAAGGTCGGCAAGCATATCACTGATAGAAAAAAACTGGTCTGCCGCCACCATTCTGAGCTCGCTTTCCATAGGCTCAACACGACCCATTTCGCTTATCTTCTCCCTTACATCCCTTACACTTTCACTGACCTGTGACAGAGCAGAAGATGCAAAACGAAGCCTGACAACAAGACTTTGCCTCAAACTGCCATCAGGTGCAATCTCAGCACCGCTTTCAAAAAACTCGTTAATTTTATATCTTGCTTTTTCAGGCAAAAGAACTAAAATCAACATACCGCCAAGGCTTTCAATAACACTGCAAAGACCTAAGCCGTCAGCACCTGCTGCAACAGCAAAAAACACCATTGAAAGCAAAAAGCTGATCCCCACACTAAGTGATGATATGGATGTGAAAAGACCTGCCACTAATGCAGAAAAGGCATACGCACCAAGCAAAAACAAACTGTTTTCACCGCTGATACCTATGGCAAAGCCAAGACAAAGTGAAATAATCAGCCCCCATTTTTTAGAACCAAAGCGTATGGCAATCAGCATAATTGCCACTGCCGCCATTCTTGCAGGTGCAAAGCCCTTGATATTAATAACACAAAGGCTTGACAGCAGGGTTGAAAAGGAGATAAGCAGGCAAGTTAAGTCAGACACAGGAAGTGCCTTGAACTTAAGCCTTTTCATATTACAGTTTACACCTTTAAAAAAGAAATAGCTGCCGCCCATAGCAAGCACTGCTTCACCGAAAACCAAAGCATATTGACCGACAGCCGCGCCTGTTTTAAAATTCATAACAATGCCTGTTGTCAGCACAGACAAAAAAGATACCAGCATTGGCAGATAAGCTTCTTTTTTTGCATTAAAAAGATTTATAGCCAGTGCCCCCAGACAGGCAATAATGGTTGCACTGAAATATCTTATTGCATCATTTCCGCCGCAAAAAAGCATATATCCAAGCCCTGCACCTACGGTTGAAAACAAAAAATTCTTTTTGCTTGAAACACAAATAAGTGACACGGCAAAAGGGCAGCTGCCGCCGATTACTGTTGATACACTAAGCACAAGGCTTGCTAAAAACCAAGCACCGCGCTTTAAAATCAAATCAAATCTGACACCCTTCAAGCTGCCCTTATCTATTCTTTTTATTTTTTCCTTAACATCCATGTTTACACTTCCCGTGTGGTATTATATTCCACATTATGCGAGAAAAATGTAAAATTATAAGGCAATTATAATTTTGATACCAAATTAATCAGTGCACAGCAAACGATTCCTGCTAAAAGAGGAACAGCAACCGACAAAGCACTCCATTTAACACTCTTTGTTTCTTTATAAATTGTAAGCAAGGTTGTTGAGCAAGGGAAATGGAACATGGAGAACACACAGGCACATAAGGCTGTCACCCAGGTCCAGCCGTTATCAACCAGAATTGTTTTCAGGCTTTCAAGTGAGGCGTAATCACTGAGCTCTCCTGTTGATAAGTACATCATCAATGCAATAGGTATAACAATCTCATTCGCAGGGAAACCAAGTATAAATGCAAGAAGCAGTACACCATCCATACCAAGAAACTGACCGATAGGATTTAAAACATCTGCAATTTTAGTCAGCAGAGAAACATCTCCAACAGATATGTTTGCCAGCACCCAGATAATCAACCCTGCCGGTGCTGCCACAACAACTGCACGAAGCAGAACAAAAATCACCTTTTCTCTAACCGTATCACCAATCAGTCTGAGCACCTTCGGCTTACGGTAAGGCGGAAGCTCCATAACATATGAACTGCTGACACCTTTTAAAACTGTTGAGGTCAATAGCTTTGAGCAGGCAAAGGTCATAATCATTGACCCTGCAATCAGCCCCAAAAGAATCATTGCCGACAAAAAACTGTTTTTAACAAAAAACATTGATATTATAGCAATTAACAGTGGAAATACGCCACCAACATTGCGGCAACTTTTGAGTGCTTTTCGGTGAATAAACGGCTGAAATTGCTTTATTCACCGTACATAAAAATATGTAAATCTGCCCCGTCCCACTCGATTTTCTGAATAAGCAGTCTTATAATCTGTCGTTTATCATAAATAGATAAATCATCAAATAAATTCTTAAAGGATTTTACACTTTCAATTAATGCATCTGCATCAAAATCAATGCTGTGTTCTGCTTGATTTTGCTCTGCAAGTTCGTTTTCAAGAGTATGCAGATATTCAGTTTGCTCAACTATTTTCTTATCAATAGCACTGACTGCAACTTGGCTTAAAGTTGTGTCAGTCAAACGATTTACAAGGGTATTGATTTCATTTTTCGTAGATTCAATATCCTTTTTTATTTTGTCTGCTTTATTGTCATTCTGTTCTTTTTCATATTCTCTTTTAAGATTTTCAAGGGCAGATGCAAAGGTGTCAAAATTGTCCAATTCGCCTTTAATATAATCAACAACTAAATCGTCAGTCTGCTGACCTGTAAGATTAGGACAATCACAAAGAGCGTTGTTGCCTTTCAGTTTGCTTGAACATATATAACTGAAATTCTCACTCGTTGCCTTATGCTTTTTTGCGAACATCTTTCCGCCGCATTTTGTGCAGTAAATCAAGCCCGACAACAAACCGAACTCGCTATGATTGACAACCTTTTCTTTATGGTTGTTGTGAAAGTATTTTTGAATTGACACCCAATCCTTACCACTGATAATTCCCTCGTGTTTGCCGATTGCAACGATCCATTCATTCAGCGAATTTCTCGGAGCACCTGAACGACTGTAATCCCTTTTATTGTAGGTAGAAATACCATGCTCGCCGTTCCATAATTCTTTATTCTGGCAAATGTCAGAACCGTTTTCAGCAAAATAATTGTATGAATATTCATCAGCAATACAGTACACAGGATTTTGAAGAATATCACGAATACCAAGCACAGAAAAAAATTTGCCTGTGGTCTTTGATTTAATCTTTTTCGCAATCAAATACTTGCTGACAGCAGATACTGAATGCGTTTCAAGAAAGTGATTATACATAAGCTTTACAGTTTCAATCTCATCACTGAAAACTAATTTATGTGAGGTTTTGACCTTTCCGTCAACAATAACCTCGCTCTCCTCTGCACCCTGATAACCTGTGGGTGGTGCACCGCCGAGCCAACGACCTGTGCGAGCCAAAAGGTGCATATTATCACGAACTCGCTCAGCAATGGTTTCACGCTCAAGCTGAGCGAAAACAGAAGTGATATACATCATAGCCTTACCCATTGGCGACGAGGTATCGAAATGCTCTTTGATGCAAATCAGGTTGACGCCCTTATTGTTGAGTTTTTCAATCAATCCCGAAAAATCACTTACATTACGGCTGAGCCTATCAAGACGATAGCAGACAATGTACTCAAACTTGTATGTGTCAAGATCTTTCATCATCTGCTGAAACTGCGGGCGTTTCAAATCCTTTGCAGAATACCCCTCATCCTCATAGATGAATATATCCTCGTCAGCAATCTCAACATCAACCATTGAAAATTTAATATATTGCTTGCACATCTCAATCTGATTTTCAACACTCTCACCCTTGCCTGTAAACAAGGACTTTCGGCTGTAAATCGCTACTTTCATATAATCACCTCATTTTATACTCATAATATAACATCAAATAAAGAATACTTCAAGGTTCTATATTAATTATATTCTAAAAATATTTCTTAAAATTTATTGTTGAATATTGCGTAATATCAGGTTATAATATTATTATGAAGGGAGATGTTCATATGCCAAATATTAAACCTATTTCTGATTTAAGAAATTACAATACTGTTCTTCAGGATGTTGCCGTCGGTGCACCTGTTTTTTTAACAAAAAATGGTCACGGACGATATGCAATAGTTGATATTGCTGAACAAGAAGAATACGAAAAAACAAAAGCTGCACTAAAACTGATGTGCGAGCTCGAAAAAGGCAGAAAATCAGGAGAGGAAGAGGGATGGCTTACAGAAGACGATATCAGAGCTCATTTCTCAAAAAGAGTAAATGAATAATAAAATTCACTATTCGCCTAAATCGTTGTCAGACCTTGATGAAATTTTCGATTATATAGCATTTGAATTAAAGGATATAATCGCTGCCAATAATACTATTAATTGTATTATTGATTCAATCAATGTATTGAATCAGTTTTCAAAAAGTGGTTCTATACTTTGCCTTCCAACGGGTGAAGTCACAATTTATCGATATGTTATTTCTGGTAATTATTTATCGTTTTATCATCTGTCTGAAAATAAAGTATACATTGATAGAATAATATATGGCAAACAAGATTATATAAGAATACTTGGATTATAAAATAAAAGCACTTGCTATGATTAGCAGGTGCTTTATCATTTATATAATATTTACCAATCCGTCTCGTGTCTATCCTTGCTGTAAGGAACAAAGTTTTTGCTTTCAGCTTCAAGTAAGTTTAACACTTCATCAGCAGAAATGTTTCCTACCTTATATTCCTTAATCTTCGGTTCAAAAATATCAAGCCAGTTATAGTAATCATCAAAGAAATCATATTCATCAAGCTTACTTCTGGTACAATACATATAAATTCTGTGTTTTTCTAAATTATATTTTTTCAGTAGAGGATCATCAACAATACTATTCTGATATTTAGATACTGCTCCCACTTTTTTACATGTCAATCCGTTTTCGGTTACTCTGTCACAGTACAGGGTAACCTTTTTTGTTTTCGGCTCAAAAAATCGGTTGCAATTCTGACACAGCGTGATATTTGGTTTTGATGCAAAGAAATAGCTTGTAAGCAATGAATAGAGTATTTCTGCTGAATTAACTAAATAGGTTTGCTCAAGTTTTCCGTTAGAGTAACTTAATTCAATATTGATATTAAAGTTTCCCAAGTCCTCTAATACAGGCAAATGCCTTCTGTCTTGTGAATCCAATTGTTCTTGACTTAATTCTTCAAACCTCATATGCAAATCTCTTTGCTGTAGGAGTAAACCCTCAAGCTCATCCCACAGTTCATCCATAGGCGATATATAATCAAACTTAACGAAATTTTCTATGGATTGATTTTCATCAATAAAGATGTTTAAAGCACAAGATAGCAATGGTAACTCTTTTTCAATTTCTGCAGAAATATTCCTGAAAATATTCATATACTCAATGAACAGTTCCATTGCTTGTTCATTTTCAATATCCATATCCAAAATTCTTTCATAAATTGATTTTAATTCTTTTCTGTATTCAAATACAAATCTGAAATCAAATTCAATAAATCTATTTAATTCATCAAAAACACTGTCAGATATATTCAACATATCTGTATCGAAGCTTGAAGTAGGATTAGTGTATGCGTGAAAAGTTTTCTTATCATCACTGAAATTAATATGAATTTCAAAATAGCTATCATTAAAGTCGCTCCATCTCATATTAATTCACATAGCCTTTCTGGCTACAAATAGTAATTAAAAATCACGAATTTCCTTGCAGTAGCCAGACAAGGCGTAATGTGAATTTAGACATCTCAAAATTATGCCATAGGCAAATTTTGAGGGTTCGTTTGCGACCGCTCGCAGTGCGAGATAAAGGGAGCAATAAGAACTGGCGGTGGTCAAAATTCATATGCGTTAGCATTAATGAATTTTGGGTACCACAACTGGGGCAATCAAGATAGTGTGATTATTCACACTATCCCTCCTGTGAATAATCAATCTTTTAAAAATTTTGAATTTATAATCTGCCACGCTGAAGTCTTTCAGAAAACATTCTTCTCTGCTAAAATCATAACATAAATAGAAATTCTTAACAAGAAAATATATTTAAATCAACAGCGAAAGGAGGTAAGACTTATGGAGAAAGAAATTCAGTTACTTGAAGTAATTGACGGTGAAACCTTGATGGATATGCAGTTTCCTAAATCAAGATTTTGTATTCAGTCACTATTGCCACAGGGAGTATCAATTCTAGGTGGCGCACCTAAGATTGGTAAATCGTGGATGGTGCTTGATTGGTGTGTGCGAATTGCAAAAGGTGAATCTGTTTGGAATCTGCCAACTGAAAAAGGTACTGTTCTCTATCTCTGTCTTGAAGATAGTCTTGCAAGAATTCAGGACAGGCTTAATTGCATAACTGATGAAGTGCCGAACAATCTTTATGTTGCTACTAAGTCCGAAAGTATTGAAACAGGCTTGATTCAGCAGATACAGAATTTCATTATTAATCATAATGATACGAATTTGATTGTAATTGATACATTTCAGATGATAAGAAATAATTCAGAATTATCTTATGCAAATGATTACAATGAAATTGGAAAGCTAAAACAATATGCATATGAAATGTCAATCTCTATTCTGTTGGTTCATCATCTCAGAAAACAAGGTGACAGTGATCCGCTGAATAAGTTATCAGGCACAACAGGTATCAGTGGTGCAGTTGATGCTGTGTTTGTTTTGGAAAAGGACAAACGAAATGAGAGCAAAGCTAATTTGCTTTCTACAGGCAGAGATATTGAGGAAAGGAAATTTCAGTTATCTTTCAACAAAGAAAACTGTACTTGGGATTTGATTAATGATAGTCTTGAAAATCCTGTTCCGACTATACCACAGGAAATGATTGACTTCATTGAGTTTATGAAATCACAAAAGCATTTCAAAGGCAGCAATACTGATTTAGTTGATAGCTTTAATTCTTTAAAAGGATATACATTATCAGCAAAATCACTAAAGCAGATGATGAATAAGTACAGATATGACCTCGAAGATAACGGTGTGAAATTTGTTAGTCATAGAAGTAATGGTCAAAGGCTCGTTGAAGTTTCTTATCTTTCTGCCAGTGACTCAAGTGCCGTAAGTGACGGAAAAATCGTCAGTGTCAAAACTTCCGTTCCTTTTGTCCCTTGCGACCCTGTCGGCAAAATTTGGGCAGACGAAAGAAAAATAGGATAAGTACCCTAACCAAATATTTAAAGCCAAATATCGGCACACGGACAAAAAATTCAAATAAAGGGTTTAGCGGTTTAGAGTGTTTATTGCCGGTTTCGCATTTGTATTACGCCACGGCGATAACAAATGCATTCGGGCTAAGCCCATACCCATATTAGAAAGGATAAAGGTGATAATATAAGTAAAAACAGAACAGAAATCTTAACCTTCAGAGTAACACCCGAAGAGAAAAATCTAATTGAAACGAAGGCATATTCATCATATAGATTAGTCAGTATGTACCTCCGTGACTGTGCTTTGGATAAAGAAATTATTGTAATTGATGGAGTAAAAGATGTCGCAACTGAACTAAGATGCATCGGAAATAATCTCAATCAAATTACAAAAGCAGTCAACAGCGGCGTGTATGCCGTTGACTTGACTGAAACCAAAAAGGAGGTGCAGAAAGTTTGGCGATCGTTAAATTCGTTACCTCAGGCAGTCCGATGAATAATATTTTTCCGTATATTATGAAAGAGGAAAAGACCGAACAAAAATTGATCAGTGGTATCAGCTGTATGCCTGAAACTGCTATGGAAGAATTCATAAATGTTAAAAAACAATTTAGGAAAACAGACGGCAGACAGTATTATCATGTGGTACAATCTTTCAGTCCTGATGATAACATTTCACCTGAAACTGCACATGAAATCGGATTGAAATTTGCTCAATACTTTGGAAATTATCAAATGGTAATTGCCACTCATACGGACAAAAATCATATTCACAATCATATTGTTTTCAACTCAGTAAACTTTGAAAATGGTAAAAAGTTTCATCAAACGAGAAATGAAATGATACAGGCAAAAGAGTTTTCAAACAAGATTTGTGAAGAGTATGGATTAACTTTGACAGAGGCGAAAGCTACAAGATACAATATGCCAAAGTGGAAAAGAAAGCTAAAAAGCAAGCTTGAGTACGCTATGAAACACAGCAGTAGCAAAGAAGAATTTATATTTATCCTTGAGCAATTAGGCGTAACAGTCAATTGGCAGGAGAACAGAAAATATATAACTTTTACTACAGATGACAAGCACAAGTGCCGTGATAACAAGTTATTTGACGAGAGATTTCTCAAAGAAAATCTTGAAATATACTTTGAACTCGGTGGTTGTGACAGTATTATCTCAGAAGAATATCAGGAATATGAAACACCACAAACAGGAATTATATCTGATGATTTATTCAATTTGATAGGCAATCTTCTTGATTTGGAAATGCAAAACAATTCAAAACGCAAGTGGATACCGCATCATAGTAAAAAAGAAATTGAAAAGCTCATCGCACAGGGTCAAAAAATTACTAATGAAGATTATGACGATGAATACGATGAGTATCATGGTATTGGAATGATTTGGTAAAGGAGTGAAGTAGAAAAACAGTTAAAGTGTTGTGGTTTTATGCCACATCAAAACTCAAAAAGGAATAGGTCAAGCATCTTTGAAAATATATTTTACCGAGGTGTTTGCAGATGAAAAAGAGCAGAATTCAAAACATCTGTATCCACCGAGTAAAAATATCTCAAGAAGAACAAAAAGAAATTTTAGAAAAACTGACCTATTACCATACAAAAGCAATAACACAAAAATTAGATAACACATATTTATCAGCAAAAGATAAATTAAAAATTCTATCTGATAAATAGCAAAAAGGCAGTGGCAAATGAATTAAATTCTGCACCACTGCCTTTAGTTTATGACCAATCAAAATATTAATTGATACACAAAACATTTACATCATCAATAGAGCCATATGAAATATTAGGCCTATTTTTTCAATTTTCATTCAACTATACACAACAAAAAACCGAGACTCTGATTTTTGATATGCACCCCAAAAGATAGACACTATTGGAGGTGCATATTTTTTATGGAA
>CAYNGP010000038.1:0-17420 GCA_964396885.1 uncultured Bacteroides sp.
CTGTTGTAACACTCAAATAATAAAGAAAGCAGTATGGTTAATCCATACTGCTTTTGATTTTATCTCTGTTAATTCGCTGCGTTATCCCATGGCCATGGGTCTTTTAACCATTCGTCACTGTTATAACCGTTTAAGGTTAAAGGACCGAACTGTTTTTCATATTCTGCTTTTACTGCCTCATATTTCTTCTGATAGGAATCAAGCATTTCCTGTGCTTCATTGCTGTCGGGATGGGTGTCTAAAAATAATCTTAATTCATACATTGAAAACTGCAATGCAGATACTCTTCTTAAAAGCTTATCTTTTGTCATACTCGCTTTACCATCCTTCCCATAAACGGTTTGTTGAGCTCAGGGAATATAGTTCCGCAGTCAAGTCCTTTTTCACCTTCATATGTTATCAGATCCAGCTGTAATGGAATATAAGCCATAGTTACTGTTGCATCGGCAGGCAGTGCCGGACGCTGTTCTTTTTTCAAAAAGCTGGGTTTAAATAAATCTACATAATTTTCCATACCATAATCTCCTTTCTTGGTACTAATTTATTTTATGTGAAATTTTCTTATTTGACAAAAAGCCAATAAAAAGAATTTACATATAATGGTATAGAAAGCCAAATATCTGGCAATGCTATTTTTGAAAGAAAGAGGTAAGAAAGTTATGAAGGTGATTTAATTGTCAATTAAACGCGGAGAGATATATTACGCTGATTTAAGTCCTGTAGTTGGCTCTGAGCAGGGAGGTGTCCGCCCTGTTTTAATCGTTCAGAATGATGTTGGTAACAAGTTTTCACCAACTGTTATTGCGGCGGCTATTACTTCACAGAGGGACAAAAACAATCTGCCCACACATATCGAGGTTGATGCAAGAAACTGCGGACTGGCAAGGGACAGTATTGTTCTTTTAGAGCAGGTTCGTACGATTGATAAAAGGCGTCTTAAAGAAAGAATGGGCAGCCTTGATAATACTGATATGGGTAAGGTCAACCATGCTTTGAGTGTAAGCTTCGGACTCTGATTCAGCTTTATTTAAAAACAATCCACACTGCAATTTAATGCAGCTATGGGATTGTTTTATTTTTTTTAATATGGTATTATTTATTTATTAATGAATAAGTATAGGAGAACACTTATGATAAAGATTGCTAAATTTGAAAAGGTTTCATTTGAACAGTTTGAAAAGGACTGGCTTAAAAATTTTCCAGACACAGAGAATGTAAAGGCTGTTTATGACAGCATTAAGCTTCCTAAAAGAGCAACAACAGGTTCTGCAGGCTATGATTTTTACGCACCTGCACAGGTTACCTTTGAACAGGGTAAAAGCACGCTTGTTCCAACAGGTATCCGTTCAAAGATTGAGGAGGGTTGGGTGCTTTCAATTTATCCGCGCTCAGGTCTTGGCTTTAAGCATCGCTGTCAGCTTGATAACACGGTCGGTATTATTGATTCAGATTATTACAATTCTTCAAACGAGGGTCACATTATGATTAAAATCAGCTGTGATGCGCACGATGAGGGTCATACTGCAGTTGTTGATGCAGGTGACGGATTTGCACAGGGTATTTTTACGCAGTTCGGAATTACTGTTGATGACGATGCTGACGGTATTCGTGACGGAGGTTTTGGCTCAACAACAAAATAATGAAGAATAAGTTAAAGCAAAATATCAAAAATCCTGCCTTGGTGTGCCTTATTGCTTGCTTTTGCTGTTTACTTTGGGGAAGTGCTTTCCCTGTTATCAAAATTGGCTACAGCCTGCTTGCAGTGGACAGCAGTGATTATATGTCGCAAATCCTTTTTGCGGGCATAAGGTTTTCGCTTGCAGGTGTTCTGACAATCATTATCGGCAGTCTTATGACAAAATCGGTTGTTCAGGTTAAAAGAAAAGGATTATATAAAATTCCTGTATTGGCACTGTTTCAGACAATTTTGCAGTATCTGTTTTTCTATATCGGACTTGCAAAGACAACCGGTACAAAAAGCTCGATACTTGATTCAACCAGCACATTTTTTTCAGTACTGATTGCATCAATTATTCTTAAGCAGGAAAAATTGACATTGAAAAAAATAGTTGGCTGTCTGCTTGGCTTTGGCGGTGTTATAATTGTTAATCTTTCAGGCGGCGGTTTCGATACGTCTATGACCTTTATTGGTGAGGGCTTTATCATTCTGTCAGCTTTAAGCTATGCTGTATCATCCGTAATGATTAAACTGTATTCAATAGACGATAATCCTGTTGCACTGAGCGGTTATCAGTTTATGCTTGGCGGTATCGTTATGATTGCTGTAGGACTGATTGGCGGAGGGCAACTGCATTTTAACAGTATAAAATCAGTTGTACTCATTTTATATCTTGCACTGGTATCTGCAGTAGCATATACCTTGTGGGGAATACTTCTTAAATATAACCCTGTTTCAAGGGTAACTGTTTTTGGATTTATGACACCTGTTTTCGGATGCATTTTGTCAGCTGTTCTGCTTAATGAAAGCTTATCAAACAGCGGTATTAAAATATTTTTTGCGTTAATACTGGTATCTGTGGGTATTATAATCGTGAATTTAAAATCAACAGGTGATAAATAATTGGTGCAGCATGAACACCATCATAATTTTTTGTATGGAGATAATAATAAATGAAAGCAAGAATGACACTCGCAAAGGAATTTAAAATAGGCGAGATTGATAAAAGAATTTACGGCTCCTTTATTGAGCATTTAGGCAGAGCCGTTTATGGCGGTATTTATGAGCCTGACCATAAAACTGCTGATGAGGATGGCTTCAGAGGTGATGTTATTGACCTTGTTAAGGAGCTTAATGTTCCTATAGTCCGTTATCCCGGCGGAAACTTTGTTTCAGGCTATAACTGGGAGGATGGTGTTGGCCCTGTTGAAAACAGACCCAAAAGACTTGACCTTGCCTGGGGAACGACTGAACCGAACTATTTTGGTACAAATGAATTTATGAAATGGTGCAAAAAGGCAAATACAGAGTGTATGATGGCTGTCAATCTTGGCACAAGAGGTGCTGATGCAGCGAGAAACCTTGTTGAATATACAAACCACAAGGGTGATTCTGCCTGGGCTGATTTGAGAAAATCTCACGGCTTTAACGACCCTTGGGATATTAAGCTGTGGTGCCTTGGTAACGAGATGGATGGTGCTTGGCAGATGGGTGCTAAAACGGCTGAGGAATACGGCAGAGTAGCTCTTGAAGCATCAAAGATGATGAAATGGACTGACAATACTATCGAAACTGTTCTTTGTGGTTCATCAAGCAGAAATTCAGAAACCTTTGGCGAGTGGGAGGCAACCTCACTTGATATTGCCTATGACAGTATTGACTATGTTTCACTGCACCAGTACTATGGCAATCACGATGATGATACGGAATCCTTTTTGGCTCAGACTCTTGAGCTTGAGGAATTTATACATACAGTGCTTTGTGTGTGCGATTATATTAAAGCAAAGAAAAGGTCAAAGAAAACAATTAATCTTTCCTTTGACGAGTGGAATGTGTGGTACCATTCAAATAATGCACCATATGAAAGATGGTCAATGGCACCGCCAAGACTTGAGGATATTTATAATTTTGAGGATGCACTTGTTGTGGGCTCAATGCTTATAACTCTCCTTCGTCATTGTGACAGAATTAAAATTGCCTGCCTTGCACAGCTTGTTAATGTTATTGCTCCTATTTTTACACAGACAGGCGGCGGAATTTTCAAGCAGACAATTTTCTATCCCTTTGAGCATCTCAGTAATTTCGGCAGGGGCGTTGCACTCAATCCAATTATAAGCTGCCCTAAGCATGATACAAAAAGATTTACCGATGTTCCTTATCTTGAGGGTATTGCAACCTTTGATGAGGAAAATGAGTCTATGGCAATCTTTTGTGTGAATAAGTCAATGGATGAACGTGCTGTGCTGGATGTTAATCTTATGGATTTTGATGGCTATAAGCCGATAGAATTTATTTCAATGGATGGCTATAAAAAGGACGATATTAATGGCTTTGAAAATCCATTTGTTAAGCCGCACAATAATCCTTTGCCGACTGTTGATAACAACATTTTAACAGCAGAGCTTAAGCCTTTCAGCTGGAATGTTATCAGACTTTCGAAATAAATCGGAATTTATAGGGATAATAAAAATGATTGATAGATGTGATAAATGTGGTTTATGGAATATGCAAACAACAGATAGCTGTCCCAAATGTGGCGCTATGATGGATTTATGTATTGCAGGATTATCTTTATCATGGAAATGCAGAAAATGTGACTACGGTGTTGCAACAACGGTTAATAAATTATGCTTTTGGAATAATAATAATAATAATTTTTCAAAAGAATGTTATTCAAAGATAAAAACTTGTCCTTATAGAGAAAAGTAACTTAAAATTTTTTGGAGAAATTACATGTTTCTTGAAGAATTAGATGGTGCAAAAGTTTTATACTATACACTGAAAGATGATTAAAGGAATATTTATTATGGTAAATACTATGAGAGTTTTAAAAATAATATTATTAATTATTATTTCAATACTATGTATATTTGGAATCAGTGCATGTTCAAAGGACAATTCAATAGTTGATACGAGTAACACAGGCATAAAAACTAATTTTAATTATCCTGAAAAATCTGAATTTGTGTTTGAAGTCAGTCAAGAGAATTTCTCTGTAAGAAGCGGAGAGGTTATGACAATTGACTGTAGCTTAAAAAATATTTCAGATAGGGATTACTATATTCAACATGGGGTTGAAACCATAACATATTCTTATAATGATTTAGGGGAAGTAATGGACGCAATTGCTATTCTTGAGAATTTCAAAAGTAATTCTGAATATAACAGAACTTTAGAGATTACAGCAAATAAATCCGGTAAAATTACAGTTTCTGCCACCATATATGTTAAGCCGTCACAGTATAGTGATGAATATGAAACATATACATATGAAAAAGATATAGCAGTGGATGTAGTAGAATAAAAATGATTAATATTAGAACTTGATAAATAACTACAATGGCAGGGTGTTTAAAGCCCTGCTATTTTTATAATTTTTTATAATATACTGTGAGGTTTTTTATTCTTTGGGTGTCTAATAGGTGAAAGGCTAATAAAATTTATGAAAGGAGGCTAATATGGACAACGGTGCAGACAACTATGGACGTTTCCTTAACGGAGATGAAAACGGTTTCATTGAAATAATAAGAGATTATAAGGACAGTTTGATTCTTTATATAAACGGCTTTGTTTCTAATATTCATACTGCAGAGGATTTAACTGAGGATACGTTTGTTAAAATTATCACTAAAAAGCCAAGGTTTTCAGGCAAGTCTTCATTTAAAACATGGCTTTATGCAATAGGAAGAAATACGACCTTGAATTATTTGAAGCGTCAATCAAAAACTGTTGAGGTATCAATTGACGAGTGCCGAGAGCTGTTGGATGACGAAGAAAAGTTGGAACTGTCATATATTTGTGAGGAAAGAAAAATAGCACTTCACAAAGCTATAAAAAAGCTTAAGCCTGAATATCGTCAAATATTATGGCTTATTTATTTTGAAGATTTCAGCATCAAAGAGGCGGCTTCTGTTATGAAAAAATCAGTTCATAATACGGAAACGCTTGTATACAGAGCCAGGCTTTCATTAAAAAAAGAAATTAACGGAGATGAATTTGACTATGAAGAGTTATATTGAAATGGCAGATAGTGTGTTTAGAAGAAGAGATGAATATGAAGCTGTTCAAAAAGGAAAAAAGAAAAAAGCAACAAAGGCAATTGTATCGGTATGCTGTTGTTGTTTAGCAGCAGTTATAGGTGTTGGTACATGGCAGCTTTCGACACGAGATGTTGAAATATTGCAGTCAGGTAACAATGCTGTCAGCAGGTTAACGGAAAAGAATAGTTATGGCAAGGACATAATATTGATAAATGAACTTGAAGGTGTTTCATCATCTAAGCTTGATATAGGCATTGATTTATCAGAGGAGAACTTTGTTTCAATGAGCAGAGAAGAGCTATGCCAATATTATCAGACAGAGATATTTCCTGATGTTCCTTTAGATTTAAATGAGTGGAAGCCTGAAAAAGGTTATGGCGTTTATACAATTGGTGAAAAAATATATTGGGACGTTACAGTGATTAATTATTCTAATGATGATTTTACACGTTCAGTGAATATTGAAATTGAAAAGGATACGATGCCTTTGTCAGATTATGGTGAATTGTCACCGGATTGTGATAAATCAATAATAAAAGGCAAATCAGTAGCTATCGGTAAAACCGAAAACGGATATTATGTTGTTGAATTTATTTGTAATAATGTCGGTTTTAGAATGATTACTGAAGGATTGTCACAGGAAGAAACAGTGTCGATTATAGCCTCGCTTATAAGTTGATGTTTTATATTTTTTAAGCAAGAGAGAATAATCATAATATTTAAAACAAAAAAGTCGAGAGCAACGCTCTCGACTTTTTTGTTATTATAATGTAACGACTGATTTTACATAATTTGTTTCATAATCCCAGTTGCCGTAGAATGTACCTGTGCCAATTTTGGTATAAGGTCTTATTCTTACATAATATCTTGTGTTGCCGGCTCTGCCTGTGATTGTTTTACTTGTCGTATTCGGATTATCAATCCATACGGATGCTGCATTTGAGAAATCTCTCTTTGTAGCGTACTGAAGCTGATAGCCTGTTGTCTGGCTTGTCTGCTTATTCCAGGTCAGCGTAAAGCCGTTTTTGATTGCTTTAAATCCGCCCTGTGCGGATGATTTAAAGGTAGTTGGCTTTGGATTGATGTAATAGGGGAAGGTTTGACTGTTCTGTCCTTTGTAGTTACCTATGAAATTAACGGTTACAGTATATCTGCCAACATCTGTTGAGTTAAAGTTTGAATAGCTTACAGTAAAGTCTTTAAGATAAGTCAGTGCAGTTTTGTCACACTTAACCGTTACTGTAGGTCTTTGAACAGTTCCTGTGGTTGTAATTGCATTTCTTGAAAGTGTGCAGACAGGCTTAGCCGTTGGTGTTGCTGCAGGCTTGGTAGTGGTTACAGGCTTTGTTGTTGTGGTAGGTGTAACAGGAGCACTCACATTACTTGATGCACTTAATGTAACAACTGATTTTATATAGTTGCCTGTATAGTCCCAGTCACTGTAGAATGTGCCTGTTCCGTTTTTAGTGTAAGTTCTTAATCTTACATAATATCTTGTGTTAGCGGCTCTGCCTGTGATTGTTTGGCTTGTAGTATTTGGATTATCAATAGTTACTGTTGCCGCATTTGAGAAATCACTCTTTGTTGCATATTGCAGCTGATAACCTGTTGTATGGCTTGCTTGCTTGTTCCATGTTAATGTAAAGCCGTTTTTGATTGCTTTAAATCCACCTTGTGCCGATGATAAAAATGTTGTCGGCTTAGGATTAATGTAATACGAGAATGTCTGATCTTTCTGATTACTGAAGCTGCCTATAAATTGAACTGTTACAGTATATTTTCCAATATTTGTTGAATTAATGTTTGAGTATAATACCGTAAAGTCTTTATTATAGGTCAATGCATTGCCGTATTTATCTTTAACAGTAACCAATGGTCTTTGAACTGTGCCGGTTTCCGTGATAGCGGTTCTGTTTAAAATAGGGGTAACTGTATTCGGCATATTATTGAATACCGGAATTTCAAAGGTTTTGGTAATATTCATTATACCTGCATTTTTATATGCGGTATATGTAGTAGCAGATTCAGCAGCTGCGGCGGCAACATTTGCCATATACTCATTGCTGTAAAGATAGCTTGATTTAGGGCTTACATTGAATTTTTGAAGATAGCCTGTATTCTGTGTTTTGAAATTATTTGCTATATACTGAGCACCATTTAAAATTGATTTTTCCGGATCGGTCCAAGGTCTGCCATAGGACGCTGAGGTCTGGTGATTAACAAGATCTGAACGGATGTAGCCGGTGTAGCTCTTGCCGCCATAGGTCACTGAAATATTGTACCATTTGTAGCCATCAGACTGTTTTGCGGTCGTTGATTTGTAATCAACCTTAGTGCCTGACGGAAGTTCAACAACAATTTTACTATCGGTTGTTGCCTTTTCTCTTACACGGCAGGCTGTGTTTGTATAATATCCTTCAGCGGTTGCAGCCCACTTAAGACCGTCAGCTGCTCCTGTGTAAGCGCCAATGTTATAATAGTTATAAATGCCCGGGTAGCTTGAATATGTACCGCTTGCACCACCTGCAGTAGGCGCAGCACCGCCAACCTCTTGTCTGATTTTTGATGCAAGATAGTAAGCACTCATACCGCTTTGGTTAGCGGCAGTCAGAATTACACTTGAATAGGTTTTGTTTATGGTCTGGGTTTTACCGTTTTTATCCTTGTATGAAATTTTTGCTTTATGCATCCACGTGCCATTAAGTATTGTTTCAATACCATCAATGGTCTGGGTGCCGTTATATGATGTGGATTCAAACTGGAAGATGCCTTTTTCGTTCAGCCAGTTGCGTGGGTCCATATAGTACTCAACAGCATACTGTGAGGCAGATACCCAGTTGCTTGCCTCCTGAATGACATATCTACCGTTTTTGTAGCAGTTTGAACAGTTACAATACATTGCAGTGCCAGTAGAAGATCTTTGTTCAATCAGCTGCTGATTATGTTTTGTGCGTTCGCCTGCTACTGCCGCTGACCAGTCAAGCCCTGTTTTAAGTGGCTTGAATATCCAGTTAGGGTACTGCTTATGAAGTGTAACTAAATCGTTAATATAGCTTTCAGGGAAACCTTGGTTTCTTAGCTCTGTTGCATAGTCCGCCGCCCCTGCCGTTAGTGAAACGGCACATATGTTGACTGTCAGTATCAGACTGAGCAATAAAGATAATATCCTTTTCAACTGAAAAACTCCTTTTATTTATATTTTAATATATAGAATATATTACATTGATTATAACATTATTGTAACGTTTTTGTCAAACTTTTTGGAGAATTGTAATATTTAATAAATGTGACATATATTGACATTTTTCTGACGTTATATTATACTTAAGATGCGAATAATGAAGAAGGAGGTTAGTTATGATTTCTTTATCAGAAAAACTTAAAAGCTTGAGAAAAAAAGCCGGACTGACACAGCAGCAGGTTGCTGATGCCGTTGAAATTAAAAGAAGTGCATATGCTTATTATGAAATCGGCAAAAGCTCTCCGAAATTAGCAGTTATGAAAAAGCTTGCTGCATTATATAATGTATCAGTTGATGAGCTTCTTGGCGAAGAGCAGTCAAGTGATTTGCATGCAGACAGCAGCTTTGATTTAGGCTGGCGAACAACAGACTCTTTTAATCAGTTGTCTGATTTTGAACAGTCTGTTCTTTTGAAGGTCAGACTTATGTCTATTGACGAAAGAGAAAAGCTTGTAGAGTTTTTATCAAATCTATAATGTACCAATACACACAAAAAAACCTTGCAGTAAATCTGCAAGGTCTTTTTGTGTGAGTTCATATTAGCTTTTATGCTTCTTTGAAAGCTCTTTCAGGTCGTGATTTTTTTCAGCGAAATATGCCTTGGTTTCTTTACCGACAAGACCGCTCAGGGCAAACAGTGCGATAAGGTTAGGGAACGCCATTAATCCGTTGAAGATGTCTGCAATATTCCAAACAGCTGAAACTGTTAAATATGGACCGATAAATACTGCCAGTATGTAGATATAGCGGTAAACCTTCACTGCCTTTTGTGAGCCTGTAAGGTATTCAAGACAGCGTTCACTGTAGTAATCCCATCCGAGGATTGTGGTGAATGCAAAAAAGGTAAGGCAAATCATAAGAATGAATGCGGATATATTTTCGTTCCAGGGCAGTCCTTTTTGCCATGCAATTGTTGTAATGCTTACACCCTCAACGCTTCCTTCAACAAAAGCAGTGTCTGCTCCTGTTAAAATGATTGATAAGCCTGTTAAGGTGCATATAACGATTGTATCAATGAATGTGCCTGTCATGGTTACAAGTCCCTGACGAACAGGGTCTTTTGTTTTAGCAGCAGCGGCAGCAATAGGGGCAGAGCCTAAGCCTGCTTCGTTTGAGAATATACCTCTGCCGATACCCTTTTGCATAGCCAGCTTAAGGGTGATACCAACACCGGCACCTGTTACAGCCTTCATTGAGAAAGCAAGCTTGAACACACTTGCAAGTGCAGCAGGTATTTCTTTTATATTTGAACATACAATAATTAAAACAAAAACAACATATGTAATTGCCATAACAGGAACAATGAATTCAGAAACCTTGGCAATTCTTTTAATACCGCCGATGATAACAAGTGCAGCAAACAGTGTAACCACAACACCGCCGATTACGGTTGACCAAGTGTAGCTGTTTTCGCTGATTGAAAAAGCGATGTGATTTGCATTCGGATCAAAGAAATTGTTAATTGCACTGGTGATGCCGTTAATCTGTGTTATTGTGCCGATACCCATTAAGCCTGCACAAACACCGAACAATGCAAACAGCTTGCCGAGCCATTTCCATTTCGGACCCATTCCTTTTTCAATATAATAGAACGGACCGCCAAGGTAGTGGTTATCATTCTTCTTGTCACGGAATCTGATTGCCAAAAAGCCCTCAGAGTATTTGGTTGCCATACCGAAGAATGCTGCAATGAGCATCCAGAGCAGAGCACCTCGTCCGCCAAGGCAGATAGCTGTGGCAACACCAACAATGTTACCTGTACCAATTGTTGCCGAAAGGGCGGTACACAGTGCACCAAATGAGGTTACCTCACCGTCACCGTCATCTTCATTTTTAACCATAAATTTTAAGGCTTTTCCAAGATGCAGTACCTGAACAAAGCCTGTTCTGACAGACAGCCAAATGCCTGCAGCAAGGATTAATATAATTAATACCCAGCCCCAAATCCAGCCGTCAATCTTGTCAATAATGTCGTTGAATGACATTGCAAGAGTGATACTGTTCATAAGCTTCCTCCTAATATATATAAATACCGAAGTATAATAACACAATGATATTTACGAATCAAGATTGCTATTTTAATTTATAAATTATATAATCTTTTAGCATTTTCATTTGTGATATTCAAAAGCTCCTGAGAGTCCATATCGAGCAGTGCAGCGATTTTTTCTGCAATAAATGGAATTAATGAAGAATCATTTCTTTTTCCGCGGTGGGGAACAGGTGCAAGATAAGGACAGTCCGTTTCAAGCACAAGACGCTCCAGTGGTATTTCTTGAGCAACCTCAAGACTTTTTCTTGCGTTATTAAATGTTACGATGCCGTTTAGTCCAATATACATACCAAGCTTAATTATTTCACGAGCCATTTCCTTGGAGCCTGAAAAACTGTGCACAACACCCTTAGGCTTTGTTGCTCTAAGTATGTCGAGGGTGTCACCATGGGCCTCTCTGTCGTGAACAATAACAGGCAAATCCAGTTCAGCAGCAAGCTCAATCTGTGCATTGAAAAAATCCTTTTGCACTTCTTTAGTGGAGCTCATCCAGTGGTAGTCAAGTCCGATTTCACCAATTGCTACACATTTTTTGTTCTGTGCAAATTTTTTTATGATTTCTAAATCTTTAAGACTTGCGCCCTCAAGACATTCAGGATGAAAGCCTGCGGCAAAATATATAAAATCATATTTTTGGGCCAAGTCAAAATTAAACTGAGTTGTTTCAATATCACATCCACAGCTTACAACATTAGAAATACCCTGACTTTGAAGACCGCTAATCAGCGTTTCTCGGTCAGGGTTAAATTTTTCATCGTCGTAGTGTGAATGTGTATCAAATATATTTTGATACATATTCTTACCTCTTATCTTATTTTAGTACCTGCCGGCATACCGTCAACAAACAGTACCTTAACATCGTCATCGCTTACATCACCGGCAAGGAGCATACCGTTGCTCATTTCACCGCAAAGCTTTGCAGGCTTAAGGTTTGCAACAATAACAACCTTTTTGCCGATTAAATCCTCAGGCTTATACCATGGTGCTATACCTGATACAATCTGCCTTGGTTCGTCCGTGCCGTCATTAACCTGTAATTTTAAAAGCTTTTTAGCTTTTTTGATGGGCTCGCATTCAATAACCTCAGCAACTCTCAGCTCAACTTTTGCAAAATCATCAAACTGAATTTCTGCAAGACCTTCAATCTGTGGCTTTGCTTTTTCTTCGGCTTTAGCTGCAGCCTCCTGCTTTGCCGCTATATCTGCAAGCATTTTTTCAGTATCAATTCTTGCAAAAAGAGCTTCTGCTTTATTTACGGTTGTGCCCGGATTTGTACCATTGAACTGTGAAAGTGTATCGTAGGTTTTTGCGTCACAATTCATCTGAGCAAAGATTTTTTCACTTGTTTCAGGCATAAATGGTGAAAGCAAAACAGCGATAAATCTGATTGACTCAAGAAGATTGTATAAAATAGTACCAAGTCTTGGCAGCTTGCTTTCATCCTTTGCAAGTGCCCATGGAGTGGTTTCATCAATGTATTTGTTAGAACGCTTTGCAAGGTTTAATACAGCCTCAATTGCATCTGCAACTCTGTAGGTTTCAAAGCATTTTTCAACCTTGGCAACTGTGTCAAATGCAAACTGCTTAAGCTCCTCATCAACACTTTCGCTGTCAGTAGGCGCACAGATAACGCCATCAAAATATTTGTTCTGCATAGCAATTGTACGATTGACAAGATTTCCAAAGGTGTTTGCAAGATCTGAATTAAAGCGTTCAATAATTGTTTCGTAGGTGATAGAGCCGTCAGAAGCATAAGGCATCTCGCTTAAAAGATAATATCTTACTGCGTCAACACCGAGAAGCTCTACAAGATCATCGGCATAAATCACATTTCCCCTTGATTTGCTCATTTTGTCCTCACCGAACAAAAGCCAAGGATGACCGAATACCTGCTTTGGCAGAGGCTCACCAAGAGCCATAAGCATAATAGGCCAGTAAATGGTGTGGAATCTGACAATGTCTTTACCGATAATATGCACATCAGCAGGCCAATACTTTTTATACTGTTCGCTTGAGCCATCGGGGTCATAGCCCATAGCTGTGATATAGTTTGAAAGCGCATCAATCCAAACATAGATTACATGCTTGTCATCAAAAGTTACAGGAATACCCCATTTAAATGAGGTACGGCTTACGCATAAATCCTGAAGACCGGGCTTAATGAAATTGTTGAGCATTTCCTTTTTTCTTGCCTCAGGGTAAATGAAGTTTTCGTTTTGTTCAATGAAATCCTCAAGCTGTTTCTGATATTTTGAAAGTCTTAAGAAATAGGCTTCCTCTTTAGCAGGCTTAACCTCTCTGCCGCAGTCCGGGCATTTACCGTCAACAAGCTGGCTTTCTGTCCAAAATGATTCACAAGGTGTACAATACATACCCTCGTACTCACTCTTATAAATATCATCCTGGTCATAGAGCTTTTTGAAAATCTTTTGAACTACCTTTTCGTGATAGTCGTCAGTTGTTCTTATAAATTTGTCATAGCTTGTGTTCAGCAAATCACAAATGCCTTTGATTTCACCTGCAACCTTGTCAACATATTGCTTTGGAGTAACATTTGCATTTTTTGCATATTCTTCAATCTTCTGACCGTGCTCGTCTGTGCCTGTAAGCATAAACACATCATAGCCCTGTAATCTTTTATATCTTGCAATAGCATCGGTTAAAACAATTTCGTAGCTGTTGCCGATATGCGGCTTGCGTGATGTGTATGCTATCGCTGTAGTTATATAAAACTTTTCTTTTTCTGCCATTTGTATTCCTCCTATATCAGTGAGGCTGCACCCTTGTCAAGCATAAGTGTAACATCAGTGTGGAACTGAAGCACGGATGCAGGACACTGTGGTGTAACATTTCCGTCAATCAACTGCTTGATTGCTTTAGCCTTATTCTCGCCGATAGCAATAATTAAAATTCTTTTAGCCTGCATAATTGAGCCGATACCCATTGTTACTGCGTGTGTAGGTACTTCCTCAATTGATTTGAAAAATCGGCTGTTATCCTGAATGGTGCTTTCCTTAAGAGCAACTACGTGACTCCAACGCTGGAAGCTGTCGCTTGGCTCGTTGAAAGCAATGTGACCGTTTGAACCGATACCTAAAAGCTGAATATCAATACCGCCGGCTGCTTTGATTTTGTTTTCATAGTCTTTGCATTCCTGCTCTAAATCCTCTGCATTACCGTTAAGAAAGTGGATATTTTCTTTAGGAATATTAACATGGTCAAAGAGGTTTTCGTGCATAAAGCTGTGGTATGAATTTTTGTCATGAACATCAAGCTTGCAGTATTCGTCAAGGTTAAAGGTTGTTACCTTGCTGAAATCAACTGCTCCGTTTTCGTAAAGCTTAATCATATGTCCATAAGGCTTAAGGGGCGTGGAACCTGTTGCGAGACCAAGCACTGAGTTTGGCTTTGCAAGTACCTGACCGCACATATAGTTGCCGGCAGCAATGCCGATTTGTTCCTCATTATCGTAAACTAATACATTCATATTATGTACCTCCTTTTTATCACTATAATATCTTTAATTACATACAAAATATATTATAGACTAATTAATTTTTCTGTCAATGGTATTTTTGCTTTTTAAAATTCTTGAAATAATCATCACGATTACAGCAAATAAAATTGTGCCCAGTATTGCACCGCAGGTGTCAATTGCCCAGTCGCCGATTCTGCAGGCTCTTCCCTCAACAAAGAGCTGGTGCACCTCGTCAGTGACCGCATAAAGGGATGTTAAAGCAGTTGATAAAATAAATGATTTTCTTTTTCTTGTCTGATAAAGTGCTATGTTCATTAACAGGCAAAGTCCTGTGAATTCCAGAAAATGAGCAAGCTTTCTCACAATAAAATCCGTGAAAATATTGTCACCGAATATTTCAATCAGACGCTGCAGAATATGACCGCTTTGCTGTGCCGATTCATCAGCAGTGCGTGATGACAGCCAGAATATGACGCCCATACATACTAAAACCAATATCCAGCTTATCGCTGTTTTAATCTTCTCTTGTCGCATTTACAAAACTAACCCTTCCGCTTCCCGGGTGGAAATCAACATGACTTACACCCTTTGCCTGTGCATAATATGATGCTTCATAATATATAGGCAGCAGGGAATAGTCGCTTATTATTTTTTCTTCGACAGCTTTGCAGGCATTTGCCAGCTCACCTGCAGCAGCATTCTGAGCATTTTTGAGCAGAGCATCAATGCCGTCAATTTCACCCACATAATTTCCATTGATTATATCACCAAGAAATGTGACGGAGCTTTGACTGTCTGACGCAAAGCAGTATAGTGCCAAATCATAATCTCCACTTGAAAAAGCAGTGTCAAAATCCTTTTGACTCAAAACATTTATTTTTAATGAAAAGGCTATTTTGCCCTCTTTACCATAGCTTGAAATTTTACCGATACTGCCCTGAATACCCTGAACAAGCTGTTTAGCAGTTTCCTCCATATCTTCAGTTGCAATAACGGTTAAGTTTGCAGAGGTGTAGCGTTCTTCTTCCAGACCCTTTCTCCAAAGCTCAACAGCTTTTTCGGTATCCTGACTGTATGAAATATTTCCGATTGCTTCGTTTGCAGGCTTTCCGTTTATAGTACAGCTTGGTGGCGTCAGCCCTGTGGCCTTAGTGAGATAGCTGTGCTGCATAGTGTCAGGGTTTGAAATGCTCAGACAAACCGCTTCACGCAAATCCCTGTTGCTGAAAATCTGTCTGTTTTTATTAAGCACCATTGCCCATAGCTTGTTTGAATATGGGGTAACAGTAATTTTATTATCATTAATGCTTTCGTATTCCTTGCCTGTAACATATGCGCAGTCATAATAACCGCTCTTCAGTCTTTGAGGAATATCGCTTTCCTCGTTGATGATATTGAGTGTAATATCAGTAACCTGTGAAGGATGCTGACCTGAATACATATTGTTATTTTTCAGAATATATGATGCTTCTAGTACAGAGCTTACATAAAACTGACCGTTAAACATTGTGTAGCCAAGTCCAAGACCGTATCTGCCCTTTGTAGCATTAAAATATTCACGATTGCAGGGCATAGCCACAGCAGTTGACATTGCGGTTAAAAATCCTTCATCTGCACTTTTTAGCTTAATAACCAAGGTATAATCGTCACTGGCAGCAGCTCCCAGCTTATCTGCAGACATTTTGCCTGAATGAATATCAGCTGCGTTTTCGATACTTGCAATGCTTGTGAAAAGCGGACATTCCGTAACAGGATCAGCCGCTCTCTGCAATGCGAATACAAAATCATTTGCAGTAATATCAGGGTTGAAATCATCACCCATAAGCTCTGTTATTGAGCTTTTTTCTTTAATTCGCCACTTAATGCCTTTTTTCAAATTAAATGTATATGTCAGACCGTCAGAGCTGATAGTCCAGCTTTCGGCAACGCCATCCTGAACAGTGCCGTCATCTCTTACTCTTACCAATCCTTCAAAGCAGTTTTCAATAACGAGAAATTCATCAGCCGTAGCTGCAATCTGCGGGTCAAAGCTGTCTATATTTCCTTCAAACGGATAAATAAAATCGATATTGGCATTTTTTGAACTGCATCCGCTGAACAAGGAAACGGTTAAAATTGTACAGAGCATAACAGATAAAATCTTTTTAATTCTTTTCATTATAATTCACCAAGGGCTATTATAACAAATGCTGTTCGCTAAATCAACGAAATAAACCATAAATTTCATAAACTATTAATATTATAACAATATATATTTGAATTCGGCAGGGGATAAATTACTGCATAAAAAATCACGATAATCAGGTGAATTTACCTTGGAAATTCAAAACACGTGGTAGCGTAGCGTAAAAAGTTTTTAACAATCCTGTAAATAAATAAAAATTTCTCTTGACTTATCTTATAAGTTGTTATATATTATAGGGCAATAGAATGGAAAAATGTGCGTATTTGTCTTTATTGCCAAATGCATTTTGAAACAGAATACAACCGTGTTCCCGTCAAAAAAGCATGATTTTATCTGTTTGGATATTACAAAGATTGGAGTGACTCAAATGGTAAATGTGAAGGACACACAGCTTGGTACTACTACCAGAAAGAACTTTGCTAAAATCAATGAGGTTATGAAGATGCCGAACCTTATTGAGGTACAGAAAAGTTCATACCAGTGGTTCCTTGACGAAGGTCTGAAAGAGGTGTTCAAGGATATTGGTTCAATCACCGATTATTCAGGCAACCTCGTACTCGATTTCATTGATTACTCAATGGATGACGAGCCTAAATACTCAATTGCTCAGTGTAAGGCTCGTGACGTTACCTATGCAAAACCTTTAAGGGTTAGAGCAAGACTTGTTAATAAAGAAACCGGTGAGGTTAAAGAAAACACTGTATTTATGGGTGATTTCCCTTGGATGACAGACGCAGGTACCTTC
>CAYNGP010000039.1:0-16995 GCA_964396885.1 uncultured Bacteroides sp.
CAGTAGCACCAGTTGGACCGGTAGGACCAGTAACACCATCAGCACCGGTAGCACCGGTTGGACCGGTAGGACCGGTAACACCGTCAGCACCAGTAGCACCAGTTGGACCGGTAGGACCAGTAACACCATCAGCACCGGTAGCACCTGTTGGACCTGTAGGACCGGTAACACCCGTTGGACCGGTAGGGCCGGTAACACCGTCAGCACCGGTAGCACCTGTTGGACCTGTAGGACCGGTAACACCGTCAGCACCGGTAGCACCTGTTGGACCGGTAGGACCAGTAACACCATCAGCACCGGTAGCACCTGTTGGACCGGTAGGACCGGTAGGACCGGTAACACCGTCAGCACCGGTATTACCCGTTGGACCGGTAGGGCCGGTAACACCGTCAGCACCGGTAACGCCGGTCGGACCTGTAATACCATTGGCACCTGTATCTCCTCTCGGACCTGTTGGTCCTGTAATGCCGTTAGCACCGGTTGGTCCGGTAGGTCCGATAGGGCCGGTTGCACCGTTTGGTCCTGTTGCCCCTATAGGACCTGTAGGTCCTGTGATACCATTAGCGCCTGTATCTCCTCTTGGTCCTGTAGGACCTGTGGCTCCATTTGTACCGGTAGGACCGGTTGGGCCAATCGGTCCGGTAGAGCCTGTTGCACCCTGCTGTCCTGTTGGACCGGTAGGACCTGTTGGTCCTGTTATCCCATTGTTGCAGCAAAAGATATGACTTACACAGCAATTGTCGTCTTTTGATGAAGATGAACGATCACCGCAACGATAAATATTTGTATTCAAACTCATAGGTTTTGTACTCCTTAGTTAAATATAGGTATGAAAAATCATACCTATATTTAATCTATTCAAAATATGCCGCTTGTGTGAAGTGACTCGAAATATTTTAGGTTTTGCAGATACGCATTAGAATTTGGTCTGTATTCTCCTGCTTTAAGGTTGAACGCTTCTGCTTTAGCATAGTTTTTTATTTTATCGTAGCATACACAAAGTTGAATACAGGGCAGGTATCCGTAAGAATTTAAATCTACAAATGAACCATTTTGTTCCTGCTTTGGGATGGTTAAAGCCAGTTCAAACCAGAATATAGCATCCTCATATTTAGCCGTTTTCATAAATGTGTTACCAATCTGGCAACAGATTTCTGCACGTGGTGTATCATAAACAAATGCGTTAAATAATGCTTTTAATGCACTGTCAAATTTATTGGTTTCAAAATAGCAAAATGATAAAATTTTGCACGCTTCTATATTGTTTTCAATCCAGCCGTTTCCGCTTTCTAAGTAGTCAGAAAGAATGTTTATTGCTTTGTCATATTTTTTATGATAATAAAGCTCTCTTCCATAATAGAATATATCTCGTGGCTGCATCTCCTCGCCGTCAGCAATCTGTTGTTCGTAAATATCCAGATTTCTTGTGCTGTATTTGGTTTTAACTGAGCTGTGATTAACTGCGATGTCACTGTAAATTGTTTTGCCGCTGCACACTATTGCCTCATGTACTCTGCCTTTCCATGTGTGCGGAGTCATGCGGCGGATGATACGCTCTCTGTAATATGAAAAAGTCGTATTTCCGTTTTCGTCAAATGCAGTGTTGTATTTCATCATAATTATATCCGCGTCATTTAAATTTTCTTTTAATGTAATGAGTTTATTTCGATTTTCTTCTGTAATAACATCATCGGCGTCAAGCCACATAATATAGTCCTTGGTTGCCTTGGAAAAAGAAAAATTACGTGCTGCTGAAAAATTATGAATCCACTGAAAATCATAAATATGATTCGTGTATTTTTGTGCGATGTTTTTTGTTTTGTCTGTGCTGCCTGTATCGACAATGATAATTTCATCAACCGCATCCTGCACACTGTCTAAACAGCGGGAAAGCACCTTTTCTTCATTTTTTACAATCATACATAGACTCAAGGTTGCCATAATATTCCTCCTTTATATCAATGTATATTATGATTGGCGTAACCTTTTGTCACATATTTTGATAGAGATTTTATTAAGATTGTATAAAACGCTTTCATTAATATTTAAAATATTGTATAATTGTTATATAAATGTAAAGGGGATGCTTTTTATGGTTGAGAGAAAGAATTATATCACCAAAAAGGAAAAGAATAATTTCATTTTTGGCTTGTGTGGTCAGAATATGGTGTATTCATTAATCGGTGCACAGTTTTTTACATACTTTCTGACAGATATTGCACTGTTCCCTGCAATAGTAGTTTCTGTTCTTTTGATTGCAATGAAGGTCTGGGATGGTGTTAATGATCCGATAGTCGGTTCTTTCATCGACAAGCATACCTTTAAAAACGGTGAGAAAATGCGTCCGTTTCTTAAATATACACCTCTGCCTGTGGGGGTTTTTACCGTTCTGCTTTTTCTCGTCTTTTCTACAAGTGAAGATTTGCTGTGGCTCAGAATAGCATATTTTGTTATTATGTACATCTGCTGGGACTTAGCTTATACTGTTCAGGATGTTTGTGTTTGGGGAATTACCGCTGCTGTATCACCAAATTCATCCGAGCGTGACAGATTTGTTCAGTGGGCAAGAACAATCGGCAGCTGTGTTTATCTGCCATTAAGCACGGTTATTCCTATGCTTCTTGAAATGATTGCAAACTACAAGGGCGTAAGTATGGCATTCATTACCTTCGTTTTTGCAATAATATTTGGTCTTGGCGGTGCAATGATAAGCTATCGCTGTAGCTATGCTAAAGAGAGAGTTGCTGTTAATCAGCAGGAGCAGCAAGGCTCTATGCTTGAAAGCTTTTCTCTTTTGTTTAAAAACAAAATGATGCTCCTTGTTACTCTTGCTAATATTCTTGGTTCATTGGGCTTCGGTGCAAGCTTGGTTACATATTTCTTCAAATATGAAATTCCTGCCGATTTCCTTGGCGGCAATGGTATTATCGGTGCACTTGGTTTGTCAACAATTTATTTTGTTATTACAGGCTTGCCCGGATTTATCGGTATGATTTTTGCTGATAAGTTTAAGAAACTTCTTGGCGGCTATGTTAATGTGCTCATATTCATTCAAATTACAAATATTATCGCAAGACTGATTGCGTTTTTCGTTGGCTTTGAGGGTAAAAATCTTTGGATTTCAATGGTTATCATCGGTATTGGCAGTATACCAAGCGGTGCTTCTTCAATTGCACAAACCTCAATTTTCTGCGATAGTATCGACTATATGGAGTGGGAAACAGGAAAGCGTACAGAGGGAATCACATTCTCTATGCAAACCTCCTTTACCAAAATCTCAAGCGGAATTACCGCCGGTCTTGCATCACTTGCTCTTTTTCTGCTTGGGTATAATGCAATTGATAATGCCGAAGTTTATGTAGGCACACAGACAGCCGCTTTTGATGCTTGGATTTGGCCTCTTGTTATACTGACGCCTGTTATTGCAAGTGTGCTTTATATTATCCCATTGCTATTTGTCAGATACACTAAGGAAAAACGTGCAATCGTTGAAAGCGACCTGATTGCAAGAAGAGCAGGGGAGCCTGAATCAGGTCTTTCACCATATGTACAAAAGGAGTTAAATCAAATTGATGTTGATTAGAGAAATTCATGAAAATGATTTTGAAGGATTGAGCGAACTGTATACGCATCTTCATCATAATAAACCTATTGAAAACAATGCGTTGAATCAGTCAATTTTTGAACAAATACTGTTTGACAGCAATCATCATATTGTTGTCGCAGAGGATGACGGCAAAATTGTGTCCTCCTGTGTCTGTGTCATTATTCCTAATCTTACACATAATCAGCAGCCCTATGCCCTTATTGAGAATGTTGTAACAGATAAAGCTTATAGAAATAAAGGTCTTGCCTCACAATGCCTTGACTATGCACGTAAGATAGCACTTGATCATAATTGCTATAAAATGATGCTGTTAACAGGCTCAAAGAAACGCAGTACACATAAATTTTATCAAAAGAACGGTTACAATAGATTTGAAAAAACAGGCTACATTCAACGATTGTAGTTTAAAAAAGATAAGGAATTTGAATAATATGAAAAAAGCAAATAAAGTTCTTATCTCTGTTATTGCAGATATATTTTATGTTTTAATATTTGATTGTATATATGGCTTTTTCGTAGGCGGAAGAATAGGCTTTTATGGTGATTTCAGAAACAATATTTTGTACTTTGTTTTTGTTGCCGTTATGGCATTTATTGCAATGGTATTTAATTTTATTTTTATATGTGAAAAGGATTCGCTTGCTGATAAAAAGAATGTAAAACTGCTTGTTATTTTTACAGTGTTGACTGCAATGACTATGGCTGCAATATATTCGCCGCTTAATTCTGTTGCCGCCGGTGCTGATTCTATTGTGTATGACAGTACGATTATAGATGTTTATTACTATAAAAGTTTAATCAATTATGATATTTCCTTTATTGATAATAATGGAGAAGAGGTAAGCACAACAATCTGTTTTGGTAATGCACCGTGTTTGGATGAAAATTATGTTGTGGAGGAGGGAACAAAAATTACTGTAATTGAAAAGAACGGTGGCTTTGATTTTCCTGTCTATGATATTACTTTTGTATTTGATGAATAAAATTAGCCTTGATTGTTTGTTAAATTTCGACAAAAGGAGCAGGTGCTGTTTATTATAAATCACAATTGAATTGACTGTAATATTATGTTATACTAATTGTGTAAAATTATTTTTTGGCGGTGATTGTTTTGAAACGCAGAATATTATCTATGATATTAGCACTTTCGCTGGTTGTGTCTGCATTGTTCTGTTTTAATATTTCTTTGGTTTTCGGTGCGACAAATTATAGCGGAAATTGTGGTGCCGGAACTTTAACACAAACAGGTAAAAATGCTACCTTTGTTTATGACGCGGCAACCAAGACTCTGACTATTTCAGGTACCGGTGCTACTAAAGACTATGGTGATACCGTTGTTAACAAAAGACCTTGGGATGATTATAAGGATCAGATTGAAAAGGTTGTCGTTAATGAGGGTATTACAACTATCGGTAAGCTGAATTTCTATAACTGTACAGCTCTTGTTGATGTATCACTGCCAAGCACGCTTACCACAATAACAGGTGATACTGTTCCTACCTTAGAGGGTACTGACAAAGCTACATATGGTGCGTTCAGAAATTGTACTGCCCTCAAAACAATCAAGTTACCTGAAGGCTTGAAAACTATCGGTCACAGAGCCTTTCTTGGATGTACTTCTCTTGAAAGCATCAAGTTTCCTGACTCTCTTACAAGTCTTGGTCAGTATGCGTTTACTGAATGTACAAACCTTAAAACAGTTACATATGGTACAGGCTTGACTTCAACAGGTCCAAGTACTTTCAGAGATACAGGTGTTACAAAGATTATATTTTCACCGACTATTACCAAGGTTGATTCCTATTCGTTCTTCAATACTATGCTGGTTGACATCGAAATTCCTGATACTGTTACTGAAATTGGACTTCGTGCATTTGCAAACTGTGACTTTATCTCCACAGTTACGGTTTATAACGCAAACTGTGAATACGGCGGTATTAAGTTGATTAACAGCGGTGAAGATCCATTCCACGGTTCAGCCCAAACCTTGACAATGCGTGGTCACAGCAATTCAACGACCCAGACTTATGCTGAAGCAAAGGGATATAATTTTGAATCAATAGATGAGTGTGAACATACAAATAACCATATTGAAATTGTTACTCCGGCAGGTTGTACAGAACCAGGTTCACAGAAGATTGTCTGCGATGATTGCGGTTTTGAATTCCCGGAAACAGTTATTGAACCAATTGAACACAGATGGGCAACTGTAGAGATTTCTGATGAAACTGCTTCAAATGGTCATATTTATACACTGCGTGTGTGTGAAAACTGCGGTGATGAATCTACGAAAGTTGAACATAAGGCGTTTGTTGAAGGCTATTATGATTACACGAATACTGCAACCTGCACAAAGACAGGTCTGGAAACCTTTACTTGTCTTGTTGACGGCTGCAATAACGTTGAAAGAAAAATTGCTCTTAAGGGTAACCATCAGGTTGAAAACTATAAAGTAACCGCTGAAGCGACATGCACCGAAGATGGTTCTCGTGAGGGCGTGTGCTCTGTATGTAATGAAACGGTTGTCGAAACCATAAAAGCAACAGGTCATAATAATGTTGAAGATCGTATCATCGACAGAACTGCAGAGGATGGTCATACATATACTGTATTTAAATGTACTGTATGCGGTGAGGAAAGTACCACCGCAACTCATGTTGAATGGTTAGAAGATTATTATTCTTCAACTGTTGTTATTCCTGCTAAATGTATCATTAACGGTAGACAGCGTGATATATGTACAATTTGCTCTACTACAAGATATGTTGAAATTCCTGCTACCGGTCAGCATAACTGGGAGGAAACAACAAGAACTGCACCTGATTGTACTCATGTAGGTAAGATTTATTATCAATGTATAAATGAAGGCTGCAACTTAACTAAGAGTGAAGATATTCCTGCACTCGGTCACGAGTTTGTTTTAATTGAAAGTGAATCTCAGGAGCCAAATTGTACAACAGCTGGCTATGAAACATATAAGTGTGCAAATTGTGCAGCGAAAGAAACAAATGTTATTTCTGCACTTGGTCATACAGCTGATGAAGAAAACTACACAATTTTTGAAGATGCTGATTGTGAACACAACGGCTCTGCTCAGTCAGTATGTACCGTTTGCGGTGTGAAGTTTGACATTGTTCTTGAAAAGCTTGGTCATAATATGGAGGATGTTGTGACAGAGATCGAGGACAAGCCCGGTCATACTATGACAACACCGACTTGTACAAGATGCGGTCAGACGGATCCTTCGTCAGTCAATCATGATGAATGGCTTGAGGGATATTACACGACTGAAATGAAGATAAAGCCGACTTGCGTTTTAAGTGCAACATCAGTTGACACCTGCACCCTTTGCGGTAAGACAAAAGTTAATACTGTACCGGCTACGGGTCATAATTATCAGTATACTCATACTGAAAATAACGGTACTTTAGTATACACCTGTACTGTATGTCAGGGTACCGATAAGCGTAATCCGTCAAATGTTGCAACCCTATTCCCTACATACATTAACAGAAATACTGCTGATGTTTCACTGCTTGGTTATGTGTTTGATGTGAATAACGATGGTGTTATTAATGCCAAAGACTTTGCTGTAATCAACAGAGCAGCAAAAATGGCAAGCTAAATATTATTGAATTTACAGGAGGGCTTATGCTCTCCTGTTTTTTGTGAATCTGCCCATATGGTTTGTTTAAAGATTAATTGTGTAGGCAACGGCGTCCTCGATGTTCCGATTTATGTTCTGTATCGTGCAAATATATCCATTTATTTTATTAAATCTTTATTATATCTATTTACTTTATTTATAATTTATATTATTATATAGAGGAAAAAGATGTATGGAGGTATTTCCGTGAGCATAGCATATAAAAGAATATTGTTAAAACTCAGTGGTGAGGTGCTTGCCGGTGAAAAAGGTACCGGCATTGATACTGAAACCGTAGTTAAAATTTGTAAATCAATCAAAGAGGTTGCCGATTTAGGTGTTGAGGTCGGCATCGTTGTCGGTGGCGGTAATTTCTGGAGAGGAAGAACAAGCGAGCATATGGACAGAACCCGTGCAGACCATATAGGTATGCTAGCAACTGCAATGAATTCACTTGCTCTTTGTGATGCACTTGAGCAGCTTGGTGCTGTTGTAAGAGTTCAGACCGCTATTGAAATGCGTCAGATTGCTGAGCCGTATATCCGCAACAAGGCTATCCGCCATTTTGAAAAGGGCAGAATTGTTATTTTTGGTTGTGGTACAGGTTCACCATTCTTCTCAACCGATACTGCTGCTGCACTCAGAGCAGTTGAAATCAATGCAGATGTTCTTCTGAAAGCAACGAACGTTGATGGCGTTTATGATAAAGACCCTAATAAGTTTGATGATGCAGTTAAGTTTGACGAGGTACAGTTTAAAGAAGTGCTTGCCCGTGACATTAAGGTTATGGATTCAACTGCATTCTCACTCTGCAAGGATAATGATTTATCCATTTTAGTATTTGATTTAACGAACCCTGATAATGTTGTTAAGGCTGTTAAGGGTGAAACAATCGGAACACTTGTTAAAAACTAAATTTTAATATATTACACTTAGAGAGGTATATTTTATGGAAACAGTATTTGCTAAAACCAAAGAGAAAATGGAAAAATGCTTAACAGCACTTGAACGTGATTATGCTGCAGTTAGAGCAGGCAGAGCTAACCCTGCTGTACTTGACAAGGTTATGGTTGATTATTATGGTGTTCCTACACCGATTAATCAGATGGCTGCAGTGTCTGTACCTGAGGCAAGACTTCTTGTTATTCAGCCTTGGGATGCTTCAACTCTCAGAGATATTGAAAAGGCAATCAATACTGCTGACATCGGTATTAACCCACAAAATGACGGTAAGGTTATCCGTCTTACTTTCCCTCAGCTTACAGAGGAGCATCGTAAAACGCTTCAGAAGGATATTTCAAAGCGTGGTGAGGAAGCAAAGGTTGCCATTCGTAATGTCCGCCGTGATGCGATGGACGATGTTAAAAAGCTTAAGAAGGATAATGCGATTACAGAGGATGAGCAAAAGGACGCAGAAAAGAAACTGCAGGACATTACAGACGATTATGTAAAGCAGGTTGAGTCTATTACTAAAAAGAAAGAGGAAGAAGTTCTCTCAATCTAACTTTATTTGCGATTAAAGGGTGACTATTTACAGTCACCCTAAAACTGTATTTATAACTATATTGAGGAGGTAGCATTGTGGCACTTTTCAGTAAAAAAAATAATAACGACAATGAATTTGCAGTTCTTCCTAAACATATCGGAATTATAATGGATGGTAACGGCCGCTGGGCAAAAAAGAGAGCTTTGCCTCGTTCAGCAGGTCATAAGGCAGGTGCTAACGTTTTCAGAACAATCAGTAAGGAATGTGAGCGACTTGGTATTGAAAATGTTACTTTCTATGCCTTTTCTACGGAAAACTGGAAAAGACCTAAGGAAGAGGTTGACGCACTTATGAGCCTGTTTATGGATTATTTGCTTGAAGCTAAGAGCGATATGACGCAGGCAGGCAACAGCAGAATTAAATTTATCGGTGAGCGTGAGGGGATCTCCCAAAATCTTCTTGACCTTATGGACGAAGCTGAGAAAGAAACCGCATCACATACGGGGACTACCGTTAATCTTGCCATCAATTATGGCGGCAGACAGGAGATTGTTTCTGCAGTTAATCAGCTTATCAGTGAGGGCAAGACAGAAATTACTGAGGATGATATTTCTTCAAAAATCTATACCTGCAGTGATTGTGATTTGATTATAAGACCAAGCGGTGAGCAACGTCTTTCAAACTTTTTGCTCTGGCAGGCTGCATACAGTGAATTCTGGTACAGTGATGTGCTTTGGCCTGATTTTAAGATTGATGACCTTCATCAGGCACTTCGTGAATTTGAAAAGAGAAATCGTCGTTTCGGAGGATAGGGATGAAACAGAGAGTTATTACAGCAGTTGTTCTGCTGGCAATATTAGCAGTTATAGTTTGGCAGATTAATACCCCTGCACTTGTTATTGCAGTAGCATTTTTATCAGCAGTTGCAGCAGGCGAGATTATGAGATGTGCCAATGTTCAAAATACATTTATCAAGGTGCTGGGTGTTATTTTCTCAGCAGCAACACCATTTTTTGCAAGTGCAAAGGTTTTAGAGCCTGTAGTATCTGCAGAGGTTTGGGGCAGGGTAACAGGCTTTTTGCCACCGATTGTTTACATAATTGTTCTGTGTCTTGCATGTTTACTTGCAATGCTTAAGGGCTATTCCTATACAACCTTTGAGGATGTTACGGTTTCCTTCTTCGCCAGTGTGGTTGTGCCATTCGGATTCAGCATTTTTATCCGATTGAGAGATATGTTTGATAATCAGCAGTTTGGCGTTTATCTGATTTTCTTTGCACTGATTTGTGCTCTGGCAACAGATACAGGTGCGCAGTTAACAGGTATGGCATTCGGCAAGCACAAAATGTCACCGAATATTTCACCTAAAAAAACAGTTGAGGGTGCTATCGGCGGCATTATATTCAGCGTTATTCTCAATGCAGTTGCTCTGGTGATTTACAACAAGGTTGCAAATGTGCCTGTTGACCGTACAATGGCAACGGTTATTCTTGTTGCAAGTCTGCCGATTTCATTTATGGGAATGATGGGTGACCTTTCAGCATCCGTTCTGAAAAGAAATTTCGGTGTTAAGGATTTCGGCAGAATTTTCCCGGGTCACGGCGGAATAATGGACAGAATGGATTCATCGCTCTTTACTCTGCCATGTGCACTTGTCGTAGCATTAATTGCTAAAAACTTCTTATAAATTCAGGTGATTCGTATGAAAAATATTTCACTTTTAGGGTCAACCGGCTCAATCGGTACACAAAGCCTTGATGTGTGCAGAATGCATCATTATAACGTTAAATGCCTTACTGCCAACAGCCGTGTTGATGTTATTGAAAATCAGGTAAGAGAATTTAAGCCTGAGCTTGTTTGTATGATGAGCGAAAAGGCTGCAAAGGAGCTTAAGGATAAAATTAAAGATACCGACACCAGGGTTGTGTGCGGTATGGAGGGTTTGATTGAATGTGCCGTTTATGATGGTGCAGATACAGTTCTTAATTCTGTTGTTGGTATGGTTGGCCTTCAGCCAACACTGGAAGCAATTAAGGCTAAAAAAACAATTGCTCTTGCGAATAAGGAAACCTTGGTGGCAGGCGGTCATCTGGTTACCAATCTTGCAAAAGAAATGGGTGTTGACATTCTCCCTGTTGACAGTGAGCATTCAGCAATTTTTCAGTCAATGCAGGGAATGCCGAGTAAAAAGGCTATCAAAAAAATTATACTTACTGCATCAGGCGGTCCGTTTTTCGGCAAAAAATTAAGTGAGCTTGAAAATGTGACAGCCGCTGATGCATTAAAGCATCCTAACTGGGATATGGGTGCAAAAATCACCATTGACTCTGCTACAATGATGAATAAAGGTCTGGAGTTTATTGAGGCTAAGTGGCTTTTTGATATGGCTAATGAGGATATTGAAATTGTAGTTCACAGAGAATCTGTTGTTCATTCGGCAATTGTTTATCAGGATAATTCGATGATTGCACAGCTTGGTGTGCCTGATATGCGTATTCCGATTCAGTATGCATTAACATATCCTGAGCGTGAGCCCAGTCCGGTTAAGGCGCTTTCACTTGCTGATTATGGCAAGCTCACATTCTTTGAGCCTGACTATGAAACCTTTAAGTGTATCAATGTCTGCAAGGATGCTATTGAAATGGGCGGTCTTCATCCTGCAGCAGCTAATGGTGCAAATGAGGAAAGTGTAAGATTATTCCTTGAGGGTAAAATTAAATTCACAGATATTGCATATCTTAATAATGAGGCAATGAAAAATGCTCCTGATAAAAAGGACTTCACGCTTGATGATGTCCTTGAAACAGATAAAAAAGCAAGAAATTATGTTTTAGAGGCGGTTAAGTGAGTATCAGTTCTGTTTGGAATACGGTGTATCCGATTTTAATTGCAATTTTATTTTTTGAGTTAATCATAATTGTTCACGAGGGCGGTCACTATGTGGCGGCAAGACTCATGAAGATTAAGGTTAACGAATTTTCAATCGGTATGGGTCCCAAGATTTTTCAGTTTGAACGAAAGGGCACAAAGTATTCACTAAGGTGGGTGCTGTTTGGCGGTTACTGTTCAATGGAGGGTGAAAACGAGGCAAGCGAAGACAGCGGTGCTTTTGTCAACAAAAAGGTATGGCAAAGAATTTTTGTTGTGGTTGCAGGCGCTGTTATGAATTTGGTGCTGGGCTTTATCATTATTCTGATTATTGTTTCATCACAAAATCTTGTTGGCACTCCTCAGGTTGCTAAATTTGAGGAGGGTGCACTCAGTCAGAGCACAGGACTTCAGGTTGGCGACGTTATAAAAAGCATTGACGGTATGCGTGTTTATTCCACAAACGATATTTCGACAGGCTTGACAAGAAGCCCTGATGATACTGTCGATTTGGTGGTTGACAGAAATGGTGAAACAGTGAATTTGTCAGTTACCTTTGCTACTGAGGAGTACGAGGGCAAACAGTATATTTCAATGGATTTCTGGCTCAGGGGTGTAAATAAAACAGTAGGTAATGTGCTGTCACAGACCTTTAAGGAATCCGTATCCTATGCACGAATGGTATTCCTGTCACTCCACGATATAATCGTCGGCAGATATGGTATATCCGATATGAGCGGTCCTGTGGGTGCCGTTTCTGTTGTAAGTACAGCCGTTAAAACATCTATCAATTCCGTGCTCAGAATTATGGCACTTTTAACAATAAATATTGGTCTTTTCAATTTGTTCCCAATCCCTGCACTTGACGGCTGGCGTCTGTTTGTGCTGATAGGTGAGGGTGTTACAAGAAAAAAACTGCCGCAAAAGGCAGAGTATCTGATTAATGCTATAGGTCTTGCAGTGCTGCTTGTGTTTATGTGCTTGGTGACCTTTAGTGATATTACAAAACTTGTTTAACTTTTTTATAGGTGAAAATTATGGATAGAAGAAAAAGCAGAAAAATTAAATTAGGCAACACCTATATCGGTGGTGACAGTGATATATTGGTTCAGAGCATGCTCAATATTCCTGCAAGCAATATTGAGGGCTCTGTTGCACAGGCTAAGGAGCTTGCGGCAGCAGGCTGTCAGGTAATTCGTTTTGCGATTCCAAACGAGCAGGCGCTGGATTTGGTTGAGCCTATTAAAGAGGCTGTGGATGTTCCTCTTGTTGCAGATATTCATTTTGACTATCGCCTTGCACTTGGTGCAGTTGAAAGAGGTATTGACAAAATCCGTATTAATCCCGGAAACATCGGTGATGACAGCAGAGTAAAGGCTGTAGCCGATGCCTGTAAAGCAAAAAATATCCCTATCAGAATCGGTGTTAACTCAGGTTCTCTTGAAAAAGAGATACTTGCAAAATACGGCTCACCAACACCTGAGGCTATGGTTGCATCGGCTATGTATCATGCAAAACTGCTTGAAAAGTTTGATTTTGAGGATATTGTCATTTCAATCAAATCATCAAATGTTGAAACGATGATAAATGCCTATGAGCTTGCAGCACAGAAATGCGACTATCCGCTCCATCTCGGTGTTACTGAAGCAGGCACTGAAAGAATGGGTATTATTAAATCCTCTGTGGGTATCGGTTCACTGCTTACTCACGGAATCGGTGATACAATTCGTGTCAGTCTGACAGATGCACCTGTTAAAGAGGTGTTTGCGGCATTTGATATTTTAAAGGCAATCGGACTTAAAAATGATTGTCCGTATTTGATTTCGTGTCCAACCTGCGGAAGAACCAGGATTGATTTGGTCGGTCTTGCAAAACAGGTTGAGGACAGACTCAAAGACTGCAAAAAGCCAATTAAGGTTGCAGTTATGGGCTGTATTGTTAACGGACCTGGCGAAGCTAAGGAGGCTGACATCGGCATTGCAGGCGGTGACGGCAACGGTCTTATCTTCAAAAAGGGTGAGATTTTGAGAAAAGTAGATGAAAAAGATTTACTTGAAGAATTAATGAAAGAAATTGAGAAATTATAATGGAAAGATTTTCAACATATTTTTCAAATTACATAGATAATGATACACTGGGTTATCTCGGCAGCAGTGAAATCAATGCGCTTTCTATTTCAAGAAAAAGCAGGTCGGTTGTTATTGGTATTTTAATTGACAGGTTTGTTAATTACAGCATTATTGAAAAAGCAGAAAAGCAGATTGCAGCTGCTATGGAGCTTCATAAGGTTACCATTTCACCGTCATTCCCAAAGAGTGAATTTTCACTGTCGGCTATCGAGAATATACTCGAATATGTTAAGCGTGACTATCCTATTGCCAACGGCTTTTTTGATGGTGCTGAGGCTGAGATTGAGGATAATACCTTGACCGTATTTCTTAAAAAGGGCGGCAAAGAGGTTTTAGAATCACAAAAGATTGACACGGCAATTGCCAAGTCACTTTATAATATGTTCAGGCTTGATTTGGATATTTCACTGCTTGAGGTACAGGCTTTTGATATTGAAAAGGCTGTTAAGGAAGCCGTTGCTGAAAAGCAAAAGGAACAGGAAAAAGTACGAGAAGAAAAAGAAAAGAATGTTGTCCATGAGATTTGGGATGACCTGCCTCTTTACAGAGATACTGTTAAAACTATCTACGGCAAGCAGCTTAAGGAAAAGCCAAAGGCTATTGCAGATGTTACTACCGAGGACGGCTATGTAACAATCTGGGGCGATGTTTTTAATATTGAGGAGAGGGAAACAAAGCGCGGCGGCAATAAAATATTTAATTTTGATGTCAGTGACTATACATCTTCAATCAGTGTAAAAATGTTTGAGGACAAGCGTGTTATTGACCCGCTTATCGAAAAGCTTAATGAACATAAAACCGTTGTTATCAGCGGCAGCTATATGTTTGACAGCTTTACCAATCAGTATGTTTTAAGACCCTATTCAATCTCAGGCGTTACCAAGGTTGAAAAAATGGACAATGCCGAGGAAAAGAGAGTTGAGCTGCACCTACATACATCACTCAGTGAAATGGATGGCATATCATCACCAAAGTCGTTAGTCAGCAGGGCGATTAAGTGGGGGCACAAGGCAATTGCCGTTACTGACCACGGTGTAGTTCAGGCACTGCCTGAGGCATTTAATGCTGCAAAAGGCAAGATTAAATTAATCCTGGGTATGGAAGGATACTTGGTCGATGATGAAAAATATCCTGACTTTATGAACTTAAAGCTTAAACAATTTAAGCGTCATCATATCATCCTCCTTGTTAAAGAGGATACCTCTCTTGACGAGAGTATTCCGAAAGAGGAACGTAAATACGGCAGAAAAAATCTGTATGAGCTTATTTCGTCTTCTAATATTAAAACTTATAAATCACGTCCGCTTATTCCGAAAAGTATGTTGGCTAAAAAGCGAGACGGTTTGATTATCGGCTCTGCCTGTGAGCAGGGCGAGGTTTATCAGGCAATCATTCACGGCGAAAGTGACGATAAGCTGCTTGAGCTTGCCGCTTTCTATGATTACCTTGAAATTCAGCCTAACGGCAATAACGCATTTATGATTAGATCCAATAAGGAGCTTTATGAAAATATTCGTACGGATGAGGATTTAATCAATATTAATAAGAAAATTATATCTCTTGCAGATACTTTAAATAAGCCTGTTGTTGCAACAGGCGACGTTCATTTCCTTGATGAAAAGGATGCAAAATTCCGTGCCATTATTATGGCGTCCAAGGGCTTTGATGATGCCGATAATCAAGCACCCCTTTACTTCAAAACAACTGAAGAAATGCTTGAGGATTTTGCTTGGGCAGGGGACAGAGCCAAGGAATTTGTTATTGATAATCCAAACAAAATTGCAGATTCTGTTATGGATAATATTCCGCCAATTCCTCCGGGAACATTCCAGCCGCATATCGACGGTGCGAATGAGGAGTTAACGGAAAAGTGCTGGAATATGGCTAAGGATTTATATGGTGACCCTGTGCCTGAATATGTTGCTAACAGATTACAGCGTGAGCTCGATTCCATTATCGGTCACGGCTTTGGCGTGCTTTATGTTATTGCCAAGCGTCTTGTTGAGGAAAGTGAGCGAAACGGCTATCTTGTAGGCTCTCGAGGTTCTGTTGGTTCTTCACTTGCTGCTCATATGGGTGGTATTTCTGAGGTTAATCCCCTTGCTCCGCACTATTATTGCAAAAAGTGTAAGCACAGCGAGTTTTTCCTGCAGGGTGAATATGGCTCAGGCTTCGATTTACCTGCTAAGGATTGTCCGAACTGTGGTATTCCAATGAAGCGTGACGGTCATGAAATCCCATTTGAAACCTTCCTTGGTTTTGATGGTGATAAAGAGCCCGATATCGACCTTAATTTCTCCGGCGAATATCAGTCACGTTCACATAGATATACTGAAGAATTGTTCGGTAAGGAATATGTGTTCAAGGCAGGAACAATGGCAACAGTAGCCGACAAAACAGCTTACGGCTATGTTATGAAATATCTTGATGAGCATGGGCTTGCAGGTACTACACCAAAGGCAGAAATCGGCAGATTAGCCGTGGGCTGTACAGGTATTAAGCGTACAACAGGTCAGCACCCGGGCGGTATGGTTGTTGTTCCCGATAAATATACTGTTGAGGATTTCACACCGATTCAGTATCCGTCAAATGACGAGAAGAAGGGTACATACACAACGCATTTTGACTTTAAAAATTCACTTCACGATACACTGCTCAAACTTGATGAGCTTGGACACGATAATCCGACACTCTATAAGTACCTTGAGGATTCGACAGGTATTCCTGTTATGGATGTTGATTTGGCAGATCCGAATTTGTACAAGCTTATAACATCAACTGAGCCTATCGGTGTTTCGCCTGAGGATATTGATTGCGTTACAGGTACATTGGCAATCCCTGAAATGGGTACACCTTTTGTTATAGGTATGCTTGTTGAGGCTCAGCCAAAATCCTTTGCGGATTTACTGCAGATTTCAGGCTTGTCACACGGTACTGATGTTTGGCTCGGCAATGCGCAGGAGCTTATTCATAATGGTACCTGTACCATTTCCGAGGTAATCGGATGTCGTGATGATATTATGACCCACCTTATTCACGTTGCTGAGGATTATGAAAGAAGAACAGGCAAAGAGTCACCGCTCAGCAAAAAAGACTGCTTTAAAATTATGGAGTATACCCGTAAGGGTAAAGCACCTAAGGAGCTTCCGCCATATGAGGAAGCAATGAAAACAATCGGTGTTGAGCAGTGGTATATTGATTCCTGTTATAAAATCAAATACATGTTCCCTAAGGCACACGCTGCGGCATATGTTATTGC
>CAYNGP010000040.1:0-16963 GCA_964396885.1 uncultured Bacteroides sp.
TTAGCCTGTTCTGATTTTGCTTCATCGTATTCACTATTTTCTGAAAGGTCACCATATGAACGTGCAACCTTAAGTTTTTCTGCTATGTCAATTCTGCCTTCGGCTTTTAAATAGTCAAGTTCTTTTTCAAGTTCTGCTTTACCTTCTGCAGTCATTTTGAATTGTTTTGTTGCCATAATAAAAATCTCCTTATCGCATTTTCTAATCATTTTATTATATATTATAAATATTATAGTGTCAAGATTTTAAAATCAAAACATTGCGCCGAATAACAACAAATACAGACAATTCAAGCGTTGACAATTAGAATTCTAAGTATTATAATACCAGTTAGAATTCTAATTGTTTTACGAGGTAACATGATGTCTTATCATAAGCTGATGCTGGAAAACCAGACAATTTTTACCAAAATGGTATTTGAAAATCTTGCTGATGAAAACCTGACAGTAGGCCAGCCGAAGGTGCTTGAATACCTGATTCATAACAACGGTGCTATTCAAAAGGATATTGCAAAGGCTTGTCTTATTGAGCCGGCTACCCTCACAAGCCTGCTGTCGAGAATGGAAAAAAACGAACTGATTGAGCGAAAAAGCAAAAGCGGTGACAAAAGATACCTTTGTGTTTATCTGACAGACAAGGGTAAAAAAAGCGGCAAAAGAGTGATTAAGGAGCTTGAAGCATTGGAAGCAACAGCTTTGCAGGGCTTTTCACAAAATGAAAAAGAGCAATTCATAGATTTTCTCATAAAAGTTAACTCAAATCTTAACACAAAAAAGGAGGAAAATACCATTGAAGAAAAAAGAAATATTTAAGCGTTATGTAATTTTTATAATCGGTTTGTTTATCAATTCACTGGGTGTAAGTATGGTCACAAAAGCGGATTTAGGCACATCCCCCATATCCTCAATCCCATATGTTCTGAGCCTGCATTTTCCCCTTACATTAGGTCAGTTCACAATTATTTTCAGCATATTATTAATCCTGCTGCAGCTTATTATTTTAAAGAAAAATTTCAAACTTGAGCATATTCTGCAGATACCTGTTTCGATTATATTCGGCTATTTCATAGATTTTTGTATGTTTATACTGAAATTCGTTAATCCGACAGCATATTACACTAAAATTCTTTATCTTCTGCTAGGATGCATAATACTGGGTATCGGTGTTTATTTAGAGGTTTTAGCCGATGTTGTCATGCTGCCGGGCGAATCATTTGTGCGTGCAATCGTTTCAACCTGGCACACAGAATTTGGTGTAACAAAGGTGATTTTTGATGTGTCAATGACATTAATCGCAGCCACACTGTCCTTCATATTTATGAAGAAGCTGACAGGCGTAAGAGAAGGAACAATTGTTGCTGCTCTGCTTGTTGGCTTTATCTCCCGCCTGATTGGTAAAATGATTAATAAACTAAAAAATAAACAGCCTGAAAAATCAGAAACGAAATGTTAATATCATCAAAAAAGCAGTAATCAGTTCATAAAAACTGATTACTGCTTTTTTTCCAATTGCTGTGCAAATTCAATTCGTTCGTCCAAATCATCCATAAATTCTTCGTCATTCACAATCGGTATAATATATTCCAAATTTGACCACAAAATCTTTTTATTTGTTTTTATCGTAATTTCATGATCTCTATCATAAAAGCACAATAGAAAACATTGATTCCACGTTCCATATTTTCTGTAATAGCTTGTCCAAGATGGTTCACAAGACAATATTTCGCTATATAGAATTACTTTCTCCCTATGTATTCCACAAGGTTCTATAAAAAAGCTACTTTTTAAATACAAATAGCTATCTGTCAAAATCACCTGTGGCTTTCTGAATATAACCATAATCAAATCTACTATATCAAAAACAATTAATGCCCCAAACAGAATAAAGAAGATATATTTTGTCAGGTTATTATCCGCTATAATTGAAATAAACGATATTAAAAAAACTGCAGGTATATTTAAAAGTAATAGGTATGCTGCTTCAATAATCAAATGAAAAAGCACCGAAAATACTCTGGTAAACATATTGCCATATGCAATTTCATATTCTTTTTGCTCCATAAAACACCCCAAATATACAAAAACTTGCACATAGCAATCTATGCACAAGTCTTAATATTTAATGTTAAACCAGTGTTACAGTCAGGATTGTTGATTCAACCCACTAAAACAGTAATAGAATAATTCCTTTATGTTATTTATAAAATAACATATTTTAAAGAGAAAGTCAAAATCTATAGGCTTAATCACCCTTTATTCTTTTTAATGCATTCTTTTCAAGCCTGCTGACCTGAGCTTGGGATATGCCGACCTCTTTGGCGACTTCCATCTGGGTTTTGCCCTGCATAAAGCGAAGGTACATTATATTGCGTTCCCTGTCATCAAGGCGATTGATTTCATCCTTAATCATGATTTCATCTATCCAGTCGGTATCTGTGTTACTGTCACCCACCTGATCCATGACATAAATTGTATCACCACCGTCGTTATAGACAGGCTCATAAAGTGAAACAGGGTCAACAATGGCTTCAAGTGCCAAAACAACATCAGACTTTTTCATACCAAGCTCTTTTGCAATTTCTTCAACCGTCGGCTCTTTTTGATTTTCATTAATCAGACGTTCCTTCACCTGCATTGCTTTATAAGCCGTATCACGCATTGACCTTGAAACACGCACTGCATTATCATCACGCAGGTAGCGTCTGATTTCACCGATACACATAGGCACTGCATAGGTGCTGAAACGCACATCCAAATCAAGATTAAAGTTATCAATTGCCTTAATTAAGCCGATTACACCAACCTGAAACAGGTCATCCATATTCTCTCCTCTATTGGAAAATCGTTGAATAACAGAAAGAACAAGCCTTAAATTACCCTTAATCAGCTCATCACGAGCCTGTTTATCACCGCTGTGCGCCTTTCTAAGCAGTTCAATTTTTTCACTTTCCTTAAGCACTTTTAAATCATTTGTATTAATTCCGCAGATTTCAACCTTATTAAATTGCACATTATCATTCCTTAAAATTTTATGTACAAAGAACAAATGATAATGTTAAAGCACTGCTATCATTATTATGGACAGCAGTGCTTTATTTTATAAGTGAAACCGGTATATATATTTCAATAAATCTTTTTTCTTTATCATCATTAAATCGATGATAAATGACCAATTCCGGTGCAGATGTTAAGCGATAATTTGTACTTGGCAACCATTCGCAGTAAATCTGCTTGCAGATATTTCTATATGCAACTGAAGAATTATTCTCACACGTCGTTTTAAAAATAGCGTAGGTTGCTTTGGGAAGAATAATTTTTTCAAGGTTAAGATTTTCTATATCACCTTTTATCTCTGTTGGCTGGGCATAGTAAAAATCATATCCATCATCTGTGATATTATCAATAATGCAGTAATCGACATATTCCTTATAATCACTGCTGCAAACCGATGACATTCCCTTTAATATCCACTGGTCATTGCAGGTATTTTTAAACATATCGCTTTCCTGACGATGACGTAAATCACCATATGGAACACCCTCAAACCGTTTTTTATAACCCATAAAGCAGGTTTCGGGCAGTTCCTCAATTGAATAATCAAGCATATTGCCGCCTTCTGCAAGCTCATAAACAGTCAGGCGTGAATAGGACTTAAGCCTTGCCCCTTTCTTCCTTGCCATAGAGGGGGTTATGCCATGGAATTTTGTAAATGCCCTTGCAAAGCCCTCCTGACTTTCATAACCGTATTTAATAGCAATATCTATCACTCTTATATCAGAATTTTTCAGTTCTGCTGCAGCAAGTGTCATTTTTCTTGCCCTGATATATTCACCAAGGGTGCAGCCCGCAAAAGTAGAAAACATACGCTGAAAATGATAGCTTGAGCAAAAGGCTGCTGCCGCTATATCTTCATAATCAAGCTTTTCGGTAATATTACTTTCGATATATTCAATTGCAAGCTCAGTGCTGGTTATCCAATTCACAAAATCACCTCTTTTATAATATCTTAGCATATAATTTTGATAAATGTTTGACTTTTTGTGTTTTTTAATTTGACATTATTTGAAATCAAGAGTTAATCAACTGTAGGACTTTGAAGAAAACAACTAAATCTTATGAATTACAATAAAACACCTTGGATTGCTCCAAGGTGTTTTTGTTATAATGCTTTAATAATATTTTCCATTTCATCAAGGTGCTTTTCAATATCAGCAACTAATGCAAACTGATTCTTTGCACGAACAAGATTATGTTCAGGGTAAGCAGTTTTGAAATATGTATCACCATTCAGGTAATCTGTCAAAAATCTCATACCGCATTCAAAAGTCATCAGCTTAGCAGAAAATGCAAGATTATCCTTTTCTGTCTGCGTAAAGCTCTCCCCTGCTTCCTTCAAAAAGCCCTTTGCATATGCAGCAAAGTAGTCAAGATTAATGGCTATCTTAGCGGTATCCTTTTCATCCTCAGCACAGGTGTTTGCACCAAAGCGGATTGAATCACCAAAATCATAAAGTGCCAGACCAGGCATAACAGTATCAAGGTCAATAACACAAATTGCTTCGTCACTGTCATTATCAAACAGAACATTGTTAAGCTTGGTGTCGTTATGAGTAACACGTATCGGAATTTCACCCTTATCAATCAAATCTGTTAATCGTGAGCAGTCATTACGGCGGTTGATAACAAAATCAATCTCAGCCTTACACTGTGACGCTCTGCCAGCCTTATCAGCCTCAACAGCAGGCAAAAATTCATTCTCAAATCTCCAGATAGTATTATGGAAATTCGGAATCGTTTCCTTGAGCGTTGTTGCAGGAAAATCACTTAAATACTTTTGAAATCTGCCGAAAGCAAGACCGCTCTTTTCAAATATTTCTGCTGAAGAAACACTGTCACAGCACTTGCTGTTGTCAACAAATCTGTATGCTCTATAGCAGTCTTCACCGGTCTTATAATATAAGTCACCATTTACCGTTTTCATATAATTAAGGGTTTCTCTGCACGGGTCACCGCCGTTTTCCTTAATTTTATTTCGCAAAAAAGATGTTACGGCAAACACATTACCCATTAAATCATCAATATTTTTAAACACATTTGTGTTAACCTTTTGAACAACATAGCTTACTACACTGTCATCCTCTTTATATTTAGCTAAATATGTTGTATTTATATGACCTGAGCCAAACTGTTCAAATTCAAGCAGCTCGCCCTTAAAATCAAAATTACTGAGAACTTTTGAAATTTCCTGCATATTTATTCACATAGCCTTTCTGGCTACAAATAGAAATTAAAGCATCACAATATATCCTTGTTGTAGCCAGACAAGGCGTGATGTGAATTTAGACATCTCAAAATTATGCCATAGGCAAATTTTGAGGTCAATATAATCGGGATAGTGTGATTTTTTCACACTATCCTCCTTAGAAATATAATATAAGTAATCTTAGCACAAATCAACAAATAATGCAATAATACAAACCAAAAGTAGTATTGATTTCATTCAGACAATATGATAAAATATAACAAACTGCCACCGGGTAGAAAATGCAAGAGCATTCGTGACACATCGTTAGGTCTTTGAAGATGTGTGAACGGGTGCTGTTTTTATTTTAAGAGGTGATATTATTCTATGAATGAAAAAATCTTAAAACGCCTTCATTATTTTTCTAAAGGAGAAATAGCTCTGTGGAGCATATCCGTTATACTTATCACAGTATCATTTTGCATTTTCGACCGAGAAAGCTATCTGACACTGGCTGCATCACTGATTGGTGTGACATCATTAATATTTAATGCCAAGGGCAATCCCATTGGTCAATTATTGATGATTATTTTCAGTCTGCTTTACGGCATTATTTCATTCACCTTTTCATATTATGGTGAAATGATAACATATCTGGGTATGACTATGCCTATGGCTGTTTTTGCACTGATTTCGTGGCTGAAGAACCCATATAACGGCAACAAATCAGAGGTCAAGGTTAACAAACTAAAAAGCAAAGAAATTATATTTATGCTGTTTTTGACAGTCGTAGTAACACTGATTTTTTATTACATACTCGGTGCATTCAACACTGCTAATTTATTACCGAGTACTCTATCGGTTACAACAAGCTTTATTGCAGTTTATTTAACATTCAGGCGAAGTGCTTACTTTGCCATTGCCTATGCAACGAACGATATTGTTCTTATAGTTTTATGGTCAATGGCAGCACATTCTGATATTTCCTATTTATCCGTTGTTATATGCTTTGTGATGTTTTTAGTTAATGACATTTATGGATTTATCAGCTGGTTAAAAATGCAGAAGAAACAGGAACTAAAACAATAAATTAATAAATAAAACAAGCCCCCATAGCTTTTTGTAAAAGCCGTGGGGACATTTTCATTTTATTTATTCACTTCTTAATGCATCAATAGGACTCATCTGGGCTGCCTTTCGTGCCGGATAAATTCCGAAGAACAAACCAACACCACTTGAGAACAGTAATGAAACAACAATCAGCCACCATGTAATATTAGGCTTAATATCAATAATTGAGCAAGCAGCAAAAGCACCTGCAATACCTATTGTCAATCCTATAATACCGCCAATTAAACAAAGAATTATAGACTCTGTCAAAAACTGCATTGTAATAACCTTTGTTTTCGCACCCAAGGATTTTCTGATACCGATTTCTCTCGTTCGTTCCGTTACGGATACAAGCATAATATTCATTACACCGATACCGCCGACCACAAGAGAAATGGCACCTACACAGGCGATAAATGCTGTAAGAACAGACATAATGATATCAACAATATTAACATAAGTTGCCATATTCTGAGCGGTGTACATACTATTTGAATAATTGCCGTGTGCTGATTTCAAATAGTTAACCGCAGCATTACCTACAGCATCATAATCTTCACCATCTTGAGCAATTACAAACACACTGCCCAGCTGTGCACTTGCACCGGTAATCTGCGTTAATGTGGTACATGGCATAAACAGTGCTACAACAAGCTTGTCGGAACCACTGCTGAACATACTTGCCATATTTCCGCCACCGCCAAGTGAGCTTGCAAGGGTATCAATATTCGCAACACCGCATATTCTTACCTGCATGGATTTACCGCTGGAGGAAACCGTTATATACTCATTCGTAACATCCCTATAACCAAACGCCGTTTCAGCTGAATTAGTACCGATAACAGCTATAGGTGCGTTTGCGTCATATTCTTCATCCGTGAAGAAACGACCATATTCACAGGTATTTGTAAGTGCAAACTGCACATCACTGTTAACGCCAATCAGCATAGCAGTTGCTTCTGTAGCAGTTTTATTAATAGTTGCTCTGCCGAAGCCCATAAGCATTGGTGAGCAACGCTCTACGCCGTTAACCTTAGTCTTAATATTCTGAACATCATCAAGGGTAATATAATCACTTTCCGTAGCACTTGACGCATCAACACTGATAAGTACTGCGTTTGAGCCCATATCCTCAATCAAGCCAACAATATAATCCCTTACACCGGTACCTGCACCGATAATCATAATTACGGAACTGATACCGATAATAATACCCAGCATTGTAAGGAGGCTGCGCATCAGATTTGACTTAATACATTTAACAGCGATTTTCAGACTTTCACTTATATTCACTCTGAAATCTCCTTACCTAATTTACTTAGTAACAACCTTTACTTTAAAGGTATCATCCTCATAATCACTTGCCGGAGCGGATACAATCTGATCACCAACATTAAGACCGGACAATACCTGATATGATGATACTGAAGAAGCACCAATTTCAATCTTGGTCTTTGTAACCTCATTCTCTTCTGCATCGTAGAGATATACAAATGCACCATCCTTCTCAAGCTTAATTGAACCGATAGGAACAGCTGTTACGCCAAGATATTCACCTGTCTGGATTTCAACATTAGCATCAAATCCGGCAATAATATTTTCGTCTGTTTCAGGAATAGAAATGATACACTCAACACCTGCACCGCTGTCTGTCAGGCTTGAAAGACCGCTGATACCTGCCATTGAACCAACACTGTCAAGAATACTGCCGCTTGAACCGCCTGTTGCAGTCGGAGCAATTGAAGTTACTTCGCCATCATAAGTTCCATATGCAGTCGTAACTGTTGCAGCCATTCCAACCTTAACCTTATGTAAATCATATTCGCCAAGGCTGATTTTAACTGCCATTGAGTCCAAATTCTCTAATGTAATACCTGAACTAAGCATTGTAGTCTGCACACCTGCAGTAACATCAACTGCAGTAATGGTACCATCAAATGCTGCAACCCAGCCTGCAGATAAATCCTGCTTTTGGCTCTTAAGAATATCAAGTGCCTGCTTTGTTGCATTAACTGATTTCTTCTGAGCGTTTACCAATGTACCGTCTGCCTGAACATCAAAGATAGCCTTTTGTGCTTCAAGTGAAACAAGCTGAACCTGTGCAGCTGTAAGCTGAGCATCCTCAGTATTCGCAACTGCATTTACAAGTGCATCAATATCAATTGAGTCAACAATCTGCTTTGCCATACTTTCTGCTATACCGCTTTCAACAAGATTCTGAACAAGTCTGTCAGCAATAGCCTCATTATCAAGTGAGCCTGAAAGCTCAACAACAGTTGTTGCAATAATCTGAGTCGTTGTTGTCAGTGTGGCAATATCATCAGTCAGCTTTGTAAGTGTCTGATTTAACTCATCAACAGCATCTGCAAGACCGCTGAGTGTCGGCTGTGAAGCTGACGGTGCTGTCGGTAAATCAATATTTGGTACAGTTAACTCATTAGCACTGTATGTGGTTTTAATAACATTTTCTGTAGTATTATTTACCTTTGTTGCGGTATTCTTTACAGTAACATTCTTATCTGCAGTATTCTTTACAGTAGCATTCTCTGTGGTAGTATTTACCTTTGTTGCATTATTGTTTACAGTAGCTGCAGTGGTCGGAGCATTACCCTTCTGCATATCACTAATCAGCTTTTCAAGCTTAGCAATTTCAGACTCAAGTGCAGCAGATTTGCTCTTCGCAGTATTCTGTGCATTGACAGCCGAATTGTATGCTCTTACAGACTCATCATAGCTTGCCTGAAGTGAGCTTATCTGACCGTCAAGATTAGATACATCAAAGGTTGCAAGAACATCACCTTTTTTAACGTTGTCGCCAACCTCAACAAAAACCTCTTTAACAGTTGCTACAGTACCCACCTTATACTCTTTTGAAGTACCTGCAGAAATACCGCCTGTTAATGAGACTGTTTCAATAATATCCTCAGTACTGATTGTGTGAAGTGAAACCTCGGCACCGTTCTTTGTCTTTGAAACAATAGCGATTGATGTTACGGCAATCACAATTGCAAGCACAATACAAACAATAGCAATTACCCTTTTCTTACTCTTCTTTACAGTTGCCATAATATAACCTCTGTTCTAATAATATTATACGTTTAATTTATTTGTAGTATAATTCCATTTTGTATAATTGTCAACAACTTTTTGTAAATTTAAAAAAATATTAATTATTCAACGCTTTTAACGCCCTTTGACCAATATCATTTCTGTAATGAGCATTTTCAAACTTGATTTGCTCAACTGCTTTATATGATTTTTCAAGTGCTTCTGTTAAATCCTTGCCGAGCGCAGTTACGCCGAGAACTCTTCCGCCTGATGTAACAAGCTTGCCATCATTGATTGCAGTGCCGGCATGGTAAACAGTGACACCCTCAAGCTGACCGTCAGTAAGTCCGCTGATTTCGATTCCCTTCGGATATGATTTCGGGTATCCGCCTGAAGCCATAATAACACATGTGCAAGCCTCGTCACTCCACTCAATATCAAGATCAGCCAGTGTTTCATTATTAATAGCCTCAAAAATATCCATAATATCTGTTTTAAGTCTTGGCAGAACAACCTGTGTTTCAGGGTCACCGAAACGGCAGTTATACTCAATTACCTTTGGTCCCTTAGGCGTAATCATCAAGCCGAAATACAAACAGCCCTTAAAGGTTCTGCCCTCTTTGTTCATAGCCTCGATTGTAGGAATAAAGATTTTATCCATACATTCCTGTGCTATATCATCCGTATAATATGGGTTTGGAGAAACAGTACCCATACCGCCTGTGTTAAGACCCTTGTCACCGTCAAGTGCTCTCTTGTGGTCCATGGATGAAACCATAGGCTTAACGCACTTGCCGTCAGTGAATGCAAGAACAGAAACCTCAGGACCTGTTAAAAACTCTTCAACTACAACATTATTACCTGATGCACCGAAGATTTTATCCTCCATAATTTCCTTAACACCTGCAATAGCCTCGTCAAGGCTTTCAGGAATAATAACGCCCTTGCCGAGTGCAAGACCGTCAGCCTTGATAACAGTCGGGAATTCGTTCTTTTCCTTAATATAATCAATAACGTCTTCTGCTTTATCAAACACCTTGTATTCAGCAGTAGGAATACTATACTTAAGCATCAAGTCCTTTGAAAATACCTTTGAACCCTCAATTATTGCCGCATTTGCTTTTGGACCGAAGGTTGGGAAGCCCGCTTCATTAAGTGCATCAACCATACCGGCAACAAGCGGATCATCAGGTGCAACAACAACAAAATCTGCTTTAATTTCCTTAGCAAGGTTAACTACACCATCAATATCTGTAGCTGAAACATTGTAGCATTCTGCATCATATGAGATACCACCGTTACCAGGACAGCAGGCAATGCTGTCAACCTTTTTTGATTCTTTAATTTTTCTGATTAAGGCGTGTTCACGTCCGCCGCCTCCAACAACAAGTACTTTCATTTTTTACCTCCTGAATTTCAATTTAAATTACCGACTCTCTGTTATAGTCCGTTATATCACTGCCGATTTTCTCAAACAGCTCTTTCACACGGATTTCTTTATTGATAATCCCTTTAAGTTCATTATCGGTAACACCGACAAATTCAACAAAATCAACCTTTCCGTGTGGAGTATTAATAGATTTTAAATCACTATCGGGTACTGTAATGAAACCTGTTATATTTGATTTTCTATTACAATCTATCCCTTCTGTTTGACCAGTATATAAATATTCAAAAGCATTAAACAATTCACCCTTTAAAAAAGTAATTCTGGCAATTGACTGTAATATACCGCATACACAGGTGATTTCCGCTTCTTCGTTTTCGTATTTATCCTTTTTTAATTTGAAAGTAAACTCCATTCCGTAGCCGCTTATGTCTTTTATATCAGATTCCTTTTCATACAATTCCGATAAACCATAAGTTACAAAATGCCAGTAATCACCACCGTCATAAATATCAATTCCGTCAAGTGGCTCCTTACCGCCAAACGTCCACTTTATAAGTGTAGCATAATGCTTGGGATTTTTCTGGCCAGGATAAACCCTTGCACATTCAGCTGCTATCGCATCCCAACCTAATGCTGATACTTCAGTTTCATTATTTTGTGAGCTTTCCTGCTTATTTTCTTTTTTGCTTTTCTTTAGCTTATCAAATAATCCCATTTCAAAAGCTCTCCGTATATAGCATTTTAGGGTGACATTATGTCACCCTTATTTTTTATTTATTCTTGTTTATAATTCTTGTATCCTCTTCGCCTGTTTCAAGGTTAATGAAACGTGTGAAAAGTGACACCTTATTATCCTCATTAAGATTTTCCCAAACCATATTTGTAAAGGTATCAATATCACCATCAATTTCAACCGGTGTAGGCTCACCCTCAAAGCTTGGGATTGGATCGCCATCACATTTATATGTGTGAATGAAATGGCCAAGACCTGCCTCTGCCGGATACTCAAAGAAAAATCTTAAGCACTGCGGCTTACCCATATTTGACTTGAGGATTGAGAGATTATAGTCACCGTTTGGCTTAACAACACCTGAAATCCTTGGGGTGTAGTTAGGCTCATCAGGCTCAAACTCACGGGTAAGAAGAGCGTGGCGATAACAATGACCCTCGCGCATAAAGTCATAAATTGTATCAGTCTGATCACCGTTAGTAACAATTGTTTTGCCGTCAAGCTTAAGCACAGGATTATAGATAATTAAGCTTGGATCCTCCATTTTGCTTTCGTCAAAAGCCTTTGTGCGGATGCCGCCTCTGTCATTAACCTCAAAAATTCTGTTACGGCTGTTAACACTTCTGCCCATAATAAAATATGCAATAACAGCATTTTTGCCATCCTTTGATTTGCCGATAACAATTCCTCTGCCAGGATATGTATTTGTATTAAGCTCTGCAGCCAGTGATTTAATTTTCATACTGTCACCTCAAATAATTTCTGTTTTATTGCCGATAATTTTAATTCTGCCCTCACAGAAAAGAGAAACTGCCTGAGGAAGTATTTTCCACTCACACTCCTCCATAACTCTTTTTTGAAGAGTCTGTGAGGTATCATCATTTTTAACATCAATTGCTTTCTGAATAATAATAGGACCTGCGTCGCAATCCTCAGTCACAAAGTGAACGGTTGCACCTGTCAGCTTAACACCGCTTGCAAGCACGGCATCGTGAACGTGCAGTCCGTAAAAGCCTTTGCCGCAGAAGGACGGAATAAGCGCAGGATGAACATTCATCATTTTATTAGGAAATGCTTCAACAATCTGCTCATCAAGAATTGTCATAAAGCCCGCATAAACCACAAGGTCTGCCTTTGCATCAAGCAAAGCATCACGGATTGCAGCCGTATAAGCCTTGCGGTCATCATAATCCTTTCGGTTAACAACCTTTGTTTCAATATTATTATTCTTTGCTCTTTCAAGAGCATACGCATCAGGATTTGATGAAATAACACAAGTGATTTTTCCGTTTTTTATTTCACCGCGATTTTGCGCATCAATAAGAGCCTGAAGGTTTGTTCCGCCGCCGGAAACAAGAACAGCAATATTCATCATACCAGTTCAACACCCTTTTCGCCTGACTTAATTTCACCGATAACAGCAGCATCCTCGCCGTTATCCTTAAGAATACGAACTGCTTCGTCTGCCTTGTCTGCATCAACAGCAATAACCAAGCCTGTACCCATATTGAAGGTATTATACATATCTCTTTCAGGGATATTGCCTGTTTTCTGAATTAAATCGAAGATTGGCTTTTTGAAGCATTTATCCTTTTCAATCACAGCGGTAAAGCCATCGTTCAGCATTCTCGGAACATTCTCATAGAATCCGCCGCCTGTGATGTGTGAAATTGCGTTAACTCTTACGCCATCCATAAGAGCAAGGAGCGGCTTAACATAAATTCTTGTAGGCGTAATAAGCTCCTCACCAAGTGTTGTGCCAAGCTCGTCATACTTAACAGCAATCGTCTGCTCGTTGATATTGAACACCTTTCTGATAAGAGAAAAGCCGTTTGAGTGAATACCTGATGATGCAACACCGATAAGTGCATTGCCCTCAGCAAGATGCTCACCTGATACAAGCTTGTCCTTTTCACCGATACCAACAGTAAAACCGGCAAGGTCATATTCGTGATCAGGCATCATACCCGGATGTTCAGCAGTTTCACCACCGACTAATGCACAGCCTGACTGAACACAGCCCTCTGCAACACCGGCAACAATCTGCGCAATCTTTTCAGGATAATTCTTACCGCAGGCAATATAATCAAGGAAGAATAATGGCTTAGCACCTGAGCATGCAACGTCATTAACACACATTGCCACGCAGTCAATGCCAACTGTATCATGCTTGTCCATAAGGAAAGCCAGCTTAATTTTTGTACCTACGCCGTCTGTACCTGAAACAAGAACAGGGTTTTTATACTCGCTAATCGGAAGTTCAAACATTCCGCCGAAGCCGCCGATACCGCCGAGCACACCTGCAATATTTGTTCTTTTTACACTTTCTTTAATCAGTTCAACTGATTTATAACCAGCAGTTACGTCAACACCTGCTGCTGCATAGCTTTCGCTGAAACTTTTTTCCATAGTTAAATCTCCTTTAGCTTTTCCTGAAGAGCAGCATCCTTTTCACGAACCTGCTGTGCCATTTCAGTTCTCATATTCTGCAGCTTAGCCATCAGCTCGCTGTCACCGACTGCAATAATTTCAGCAGCAAGAATTGCCGCATTTTTAGCAGCATTAACACCGACTGTTGCCACAGGAATTCCGGGCGGCATCATAACAGTTGCGAGCATAGCATCCATACCGTCAAGAACCTTTGCAGAGCAAGGAATACCGATAACAGGAAGTGTTGTTGAAGCTGCCAGAACACCGCCGAGATGAGCAGCCATACCTGCTGCTGCAATAATTACACCAAAGCCGTTTTCAATAGCCTTTGAGGAAAACTCGTTAGCTTCCTGAGGTGTACGGTGAGCAGACATTACTCTGACCTCTGTTTCAATACCTAAATCCTTTAATTGCTTAATTGCAGGGGTAACGATTGGCAAATCGCTGTCAGAACCCATTATAATTGCAACCTTTTTCATAAATGCCTCCCTTATTTTATATATAAAATAAATTATAACCAGCTATATTATATATTAACGCTTGTCAATTTGCAATCCATAAATCAACTAAAAAACTTTCTTAATTATAAATACTTTCGTCTAATTTACCATATGTAAAATAGCTTGATGCATAGCTCCAGTCATTTATATCAATCACGCCGTCTTTATTGACATCTTCATTATAATATTCTTCTGAACAATCATATTCACCAAACATACTGTTAATCAATGCAAAGTCCTTGGCATTAATATAGTCATCACAGTTAAAATCGCAGTAAACAAGTCCTATATCACCTAAATTGCCTGAGCTGCTGTCAATCATTATTTTTCTGTCAGGGCCTGCATAGTTTTCAATCACAATATAATCATAAGCATATTCGACAGTAAAAAATCCGTTTTCGTCTGTAATAGCAATAAGCTCATTATGGTTGTTATAAATAAGCATTCCGCTCATATAGGAATTTTCAAGCACGTCACCATTCGGTGATGACATAATTTTAACATGACCGTAAACGGTTCTGCCCAAAGGTTCTGTGAAATCACTGGTATATTGATCACCGCAAAGCACACAGGTGTGGCTGGTATAACCACCATTTTTAATGGTCGGCTCAACCACCTGAGCGATGTAGCTATGCTCAACAGTAATTGTAAAAGGAAGTTCTAAATCACCAACCATAATACAGTCCGTATTTTCACCGCAGGTAACCTTTGAATTGAGCTTATTACTGTAGCTCACTTTCATATCATTATACTCGGCACCATCGCTATAAGGCAGCGAATACACAAAACCGCTGGCATAGATAAAAAGAATATCAAGTCCCTTTATCAGTCTTTCAATATCCAGTTTTCCGTCGGTCAAATCTGCAGCCTTAAAGCTGAAATCCCAATCAATCTCAATTTTCTCAATATCCGATGGCATTAAGCTTATCTTAAAATCACCCATAGTATTCATACTCGAAATGGTGTAGTAATACGTATTTCCCTCAATAAAATCAAAATCAATATTGCATTCATCGTCAATTATGGGATTATATGTAAACTGTTTTAAAATCTTACCCTTTGAATCGGTCAATACACACTCAGCTTTAATACTGCCTGTTAAGCAAAAGCTATAGCTTGCACTCTGCTCAGCAGTAAAAGAAAAGACCATTTTTTCATTTAAATTATCACTGAAAAACTTTCGTTCAACATCCGCACCCTGATAAATAATCATTTCATCCAAAGTGTTAAAGTTCATAGAATACGCTGAATATTTTTTCGCATAATCATATGCAGATGAATCCATATAAAGATTCATTATAAAATCGTCATAACAAGCAACTGTGCCGACTTTTTCGCCATCGGTAAAGCCAACGGCATAATTTTTCAGCTTTGCGTTAAACGGTACAGTTATCTCCTTTAATTCAGGGCATTTGAAAAACGCCTTTTCATCAATGGTTATGGTCATATACTGATTTTCAAAGGTAACTTTACTAAGCGCTCTGCAGTCTGCAAAGACAAATTTTCCGATACTTTTAACGGTTGACGGGATATTGACGTCTTTCAATCCATAGCACATATAACAAGCATAATTTGCAATGCTTGTTACATTCTTAAAGTCTATAGCTTCAATCACAGGATTATTGGCAAGACTATAGCTGCCGATTGTTTTTAGTGTTGACGGAAGTGTTATATCACCAACAGACACACTGTAAAAGCAGTAGTTGCCAAGGGAGGTTACACCCTCCTCAACAACAATATGTTCAATTGAACCATCTTTTCTCCAGTCATACCAAGGCTGGGCATCTGACATACTCTGACTTGTGGAAAAATTAGGCATTGAGCCCTCACCGCTGATTGTAAGCGTTTTTGATGCAGCATTAAAGGAATAGTAGGTCTTACTGCTGCCAAGCTGCGTTTTTTCAATATCAGTAACCTGTGACGGAGCAGCAAAGGATGAAAAAGAAACACAAAAGCAAACAGCCGCAAAAACAACTGCACTAATCATATAGGAAAAAAGTCTTTTCATATTCACCCCTCCTGAACATATATATTGTAATTTTACCATAAAACAAAGAATTGTACAATATAATTATAAAAAACGACATTCTGTATTTTCTGCCGACAGTTAAAACAAAAAAGCAATACCCAAAAAGCCTAATCTTTCCGGATATTGCCATTACCTATTTTATTATTGAATTTTTTCAGTCTATACCTTGACTACCCAGCATACTGCCATATTTAATGCAATAATCATTTAATTCTTCAAATGCCGATTGCACATTAAACAGCACAGCTTCATAATTATCATTGTCATTTTCAATAAGCAGATTAACAAAAACATTCAAACGAAACAGCAAGGTTTTAATCACCGCAAATTGGTCTATTGCATTTCTGCGGCAAACTTTCAGTCTGTTATATTTTTCATAATCCTCTTTACTGATAATTACACCATTTTCTATTTCTACAATTCCCATAACATCACTCCTCGTATAATAAAATAGTAGTTATTAAAGTCCCTCTCCAAGGACAAAT
>CAYNGP010000041.1:0-8346 GCA_964396885.1 uncultured Bacteroides sp.
AAAATAGGACAAATAAAGATAATTTTTGTACCTTCAAATATAAGTATGTAAAAAACAGAAAATGTGAACTATTTTGAACACCTTTTTCCATAAATGGAACAGAACGCCGTTTTTTTAACGATAGGCAATTAAATTATAACTACGCTGTGTGTTATATGCTTTCATATATTTAAGTGTGCAAAATTTGGAAAAGTAACGAATTTGTTCCATATATGGAAAAAGCCTTTATATTACCATATAAAACAGGTCATAAGGTGAGCAATTCAAAGCAAACGCAAGCCGACAAATCACCTCAACAGTAGGATTCGCAAGACCGTTTTCAATGCGGTTAATTGTTGCTATCCCTACTCCGGACAACTCTTCCAGTTGCCTGAGGGTCAGCTTTCTTTCTGTACGTACTTCGTACAACCTATAAACTATCTTCATAATATCACCAATAGTATTCTTTGTACTATCGGTTTGAATATTATAATTACGAAAAGAGGAAAAGTATGAAATTTGGATTTAGAACTCCAAGTGTAAAAAAATCAGTGAAAGCTCGTACAACCGGAAAGATTAAACGATCAGTTAAAAAATCTGTCAATCCTCTTTATGGTAAAAAAGGAACTGGTTATATTACAGACCCTAAAAAAGCAGTTTATAACAAGGTATATAATAAGACCACTTTCGGTGCAAAAGATGTTTACAATGCTATAGATTTTGATACTATGAATAATTCAAATTCATATAATTCAAGTTCTTCAAATCAGACAAATGTATCAACTGATAATAAAAGGAAAAAAGTACAAGTTCCAATCGGAGAACACGATACCAAACTCAGTGAAAGGATTTTTGAATCAGTTATATATATTGCAATGTTTATTATTGCTTCAATTATAGTTTTTTGGCTGTTTCAAGGACTATCAAACACATTTCAATTTATTGTTGAAGGCTTAGTATTAATTGCTACAATTTGTTTTGCATCTGATTCTTGGACAAGAAAAAAGACAATAGAATATAAAAAAGTATTTGAGGATGAACTCACTGCTGAAGATAGACAAAGTATTACCGATTACAAAGTAAAATATAGAAACAAGAAACCATTTTATAAAAACTGGAAAGTTTATGTTTCAGTTATTATCCTTGTAATAAGCATATTAATCGGTAACAGTGCTGATAAATCAAATCCAAATAAAGACACTGAGCCTATTTCTGGAATAGAATCAATTGTACTTGAAGAATATTCGAAAAGAGATATTAATATAATAGTAGATTCATGGCTATCCAAAGAGAAAAATGTAAAAGCTGATATAACCCGAAATTCAACTATTTCATTTGATGAATTAAATAACTATATCGAATTTGTTATAGAGGATGAAAATATTGCATCTGTTAAATCAATTACTTTTGATGATACATACAAATATCAGTACACTATTCCTGTAACCTGCACATTAATTGGTGTTAATAATGGTACTACAACAGGATATTTTCAAACGACTGATGGAAAAGTCAAATCTTATAAAATAAACATCACCGTTGCTGGAGTGTCAAACAAAGAAGAAACTTCAACTGATACCTCTACAATAGAAATTACAACTGAATCTACGAGTAAAGAAACTACTACAGAAAAAACTACAGTAGCTACAACCACAACCACTACTACAGAAGCAACAACTACAACTGAAAGAGCTACTGCTGCTCCGACTACAACTAAGAAAGAAACAACAACCAAGAAACAAACTACAACACAAAACGCACCTAAGGGTGACGGCAGAACAGTATATAAAACACCAACCGGAAAGCGTTATCACTTTGACCCAGATTGTGGAGGTAAAAACAGCACTGCAACCTCTCTTGATAACGCTATCTCACTCGGTTTAACACCTTGTCAAAAGTGTGCAAATTAAATTAGGGAAACTAAAATATATAATACAATTGAGCCTGCTGCTAACAAGCAAAATTATTTGTTATAGATTGGAAAATTGATATGACAGAAGGAATAAAAATTGCCTTAGCCACTGGTGGATTTACTGTTGGTGGTATTTTAATAACAAATTTATTTAACCATTTCGGACCTACAAGACTAAACAAAAAAGAAAAAACAAAAAGTATTAACGAAGAAAGGTATAATAAAGTCTTTTCACCTATTCAAAGAACTATTTATTTTAGCACTGATGAAAAACATTCTATGACTAAAATAAAAACCATTATTTATGACAATTTTAATCTTGTAACTGATAATCTAAAAAAAGAATTTAACAAATGCATTGAGGATGAAGAACTCACATCAGAATTTATAAAAGATATTAATATTGGATGCAAATATTTAGAAAATGAACTTGGCTACATAAACAATGGTTTAACTGCAGAAGAAAAGAAAGTCTATAAGAGTGTCATTGGTGAATTAGCATTCAAAAAATTTTATGTTCTTGAAACTATAGCAACAACTATTGCTATTATAACATCTATATTTTCATTTTTAATTTCAGAAAAAACAGAATTTTTATTGCAACATCTCAGTCAAGAACAAATTGATAATATTGAAAGTATCGTGACAATGATTCTTGCAATGGCAATGGGTTTTATAGTTGCAAAAGCCCTTCCATTATTAAAACGAAAATAAAAAAGGTCTACCAGCTATTGGCGTAGCTGATAGACCATAGTAGTAGGATGTAGTTATAATCCCACCGAGCAATGAGATTATACCACATCCTGCTTGATAAATCAAGTAGGGTATTTTTATGCCCTTTTTTAACTGCACCTGCTGCAGGAAATCCAAAGGAGTGATATAATCATGGAAAATGAAAAGAAAGAACGCACACAGAAGGTAAAAAGCAGAGGCAACGGTGACGGCACTTTTTATGAAAATAAAAAGCGTAATTGCTGGGTCGGTCAAATGGTGTATGACGGCAAGCGTATTACCAAATACGGCAAGACCAAGAAGGAGTGCAAGCAGAAGCTTGATGAACACATTCAGAAGCTGAAAAACGGTGGCTTTGTTGACAAAAACAAAATAACCGTTCACGCAATCCTTGAAATGCTGCTTGATGATGATATTAAATTCAACATCATTAAAGAAACTACATACCGCCGCAGGCTTGAATGTATAAATCTGATTGACAGATACGGTCTTGGATCAATGCATATTCAGAATGTTACTGAGCTTGCATTGAAGAATTTTTTCAAGGAAATAACCTTTTACAGCAATTCACAATTAAGCAAGGTTTATCAGGCACTGAACAAGGCTTTTAAATATGCCGTTAAGAAAAAGCTTATTGAAACAAATCCCATAGAGGATATTGCTCAGCCTAAATCAAGTAAATCTAACAAGAAAATATCTGCTTTCACTATTGAGGAACAGAAACACTTTATAAGCATTTTAAATAATCAGGAAATTAACAACCGTTACCGTTATCAGTTTCTCATTATGCTTTGCACCGGTATGCGTATGGGCGAGATTAATGCCCTCACCCTGAATGATGTTAACTTTAACTTTCGAACTATCACAATTAACAAAACTATAACCAAGGACAAAGACGATAAGCCCATATTAGGTGAAGAAACAAAAACGGATGCAGGAATCCGCATCCTTTCCATGACAGACACAACAGCAAATCTGTTTAGGGAATATATTGACACACACTACAGAGATAATGCTGAAAAGATGCTGTTCTATGATTTCAAAAAGAATACATATATTTCTACAAATCAGGTCAACAGCTCATTTAAAAGGCTTATAGAGCGTTATGAGATTATACCGATAATTACTGAGCTTGTACCGATTGCCGAAAGACACAGAATATCAGTGGCTTATAAAAAGTACACTTATTATAAAAAGGTTGGTAACAGCTTTGAAAGACTGGGCAAAGAGCCGCCGAAGGATTGGAACAAGAATTTCAATAATTATTATTTTAAGAAAAAAACAGGAGCAAAAGAATATAATCAGCATATGCTTCGCCACACCTTTGCAACACGCTGCCTTGAAAACGGTGTGGATTATAAATCTCTGCAGGAAATACTCGGACATTCTGATATAACGATTACACTGAATACTTATTGTGATGTAATCGGACAGTTTAAAGATAGACAGTACAGCATCATTGACAACTTTAATGCGAAGCTGCTTTCTGACTGCAATGACTGCAATAATGATTGCAATAGCAAAGCGTTTTCAATATAACAAAAAGCCGTTGAAATTATCAACGGCTTTAAAATTTGGCTTAAATAAAGGCTTTGACAAAATAAAAAGGATTTCAATAAAAATTGAAACCCTTTGTTCTGTGGTCCGCCCGAGAGGACTCGAACCCCCAATCTATAGAATCGGAATCTATTGCATTAGCCTTTATGCTACGGGCAGATATGTGAATATTATAAACTTGACAAAGGTTGCAGTCAAGATATTTTTATGATAATATAGGCATAACGAGGTGATAATATGCACAGCTTTAAAAATGACACATTTAAAATTATGCAGATTGCAGATACACAGGAAGGCCGCAGAGTAAGTCCCGACACGCTTGATTTAATAAACAATGCCCTTGACAGAGAAGAACCTGATTTGGTTGTATATTCAGGTGACCAGATTTGGGGCAAATCTGCCTTTCGCGGCAACAAAGCCGCTGTTACCCAAACACTTGACACACTGACAAAGCCTGTGCGTGACAGAAATATTCCTTTCACAATTTGCTTCGGCAATCACGACAGACAGGTTGGTTTGAGCAATGCAGAACAATTTGAAATATACAAATCCTTTGACCATTTCGTAGGTGAAAACGTTGAAGGTATTGATGGTGTTGCCAACCACTGCATTGAAATATGGGACAATGATGAGCTTAAATTTTTACTTTATCTTATTGACAGCCACTCCAGTCTTGAAATAGGCTATGATAATGTACACGAAAACCAGATTGAATGGTACAGACAGACTCGTGACAGCTATGAAGAAAAATACGGCAGATGCATTCCGTCCATTGTTATTCAGCACATTCCTGTTTGTGAAATTTTTGAACTTTTAACAGAGGTTAAGAAAAACACAAAAGGTGCTGTTCGTGGTTTCAGAACACACGCCAATAGATTTTATATCATCAACAAGGACAAATGCAATGCTGAGGGATTTATGAAGGAGTCCCCTGCCGACCCACAGGTTAACAGCGGTGAATTTGCTGCATTTAAAGAAAAGGGCGAGGTGCTTGGTGTATACTTCGGTCACGATCATAACAACGCCTTTAACGGCAAGGTTGACGGCATTGACCTTGGTTACACACAGGGGGCAGGCTTTCACGTTTACGGTCCGGGCAAGGACAGAGGTGTCAGGATCATTGAGCTGAACAAGAACGGCACACACAGTACATATGATTTAAGATTTAAAAACCTTGTTGGCAAAAAGGTAAAAGAGCCATTCAGATATGCTATGTTCCAGATAATGCCTACAAATATGTTTGATGCCGTTCACAGAGCAATCAAATTTTTCATTGGTTTAGGAATTGCAGCAGTGGTTATATTATTGTTCGTATTCTTTTTTGGATAATTAAAAAGCAGTATGGTTAATTCCATACTGCTTTTACTATATATAATTATTTAGCTATTTTTTTGATTGCCTCAAAGGTTTCATCACTGATAATGTGCTCAATACGGCAAGCATCTTCAACTGCAATTTTTTCGTCTACACCAAGGCTTATAAGCCAGCCTGACAGCAGTGTGTGGCGTTCATACATCTTTTCTGCAATTTCCTGTCCTTCATCAAGTAGCGTGATATAACCGTTTGAATCAACATCAATAAAACCATTTTCCCTCAGATTTTTCATAGCGACACTGACACTGGGCTTTGAAAAATCCAGTTCATTGGCAATATCAATTGAACGAACAACACCTTTTTTATTTCTAATCATCAATATCGTTTCAAGATAATTTTCAGCACTTTCGTGTATTTTCATATAATTGCACCTATTAATATATTTTTATCATTATAACATACAGGGTGGTATTTTTCAAGCAATCACAGAATATAAATTAATGTGAAAAAAATTTCAAATTGGGTATTGACAAAGCAGTTAGTTAGTGCTAACATATAGCTGGTTAGAAAAAACTAACCGTATGTTTTGCTTTATAAAGTTACATATACGAATTATATAAGGAGGATACTGTTATGACATTGAAGGAAGTTAAAGTCGGCGGTACCTGCAAAGTTAAACGCATCAATGGTGAGGGTGCATTAAGACGCAGAATTATGGATATGGGCATCACAAAGGGTGTTGAAATTTATGTAAGAAAAGTTGCACCGCTTGGTGATCCTATTGAAATCAACGTTCGCAATTATGAATTATCACTTCGCAAGGCAGATGCTGAGTTAGTCGAGGTTGAATAATTTTTAAGGGAATTATCCCTTAATTTTTTGGCAATGAGTTAGTTGACACTAATTATCAAATTGAAAGGATATACATACGAATGGGAATTAAAATTGCACTTGCCGGCAATCCAAACTGCGGTAAAACAACCCTGTTCAATGCACTGACGGGTTCAAGCCAATATGTTGGTAACTGGCCCGGTGTGACTGTTGAAAAAAAAGAGGGCAAGCTGAAAAAGCGTAATGATATAATTGTTACTGACCTGCCGGGTATTTATTCACTGTCACCATACACAATTGAGGAAATTGTGGCAAGAGATTATTTGGTCGAGGAAAAACCAAACGCTATTCTGAATATCGTTGACGGAACGAATATTGAAAGAAATCTTTATCTGACAACACAGCTTATTGAGCTTGGCATACCTGTTGTAGTGGCAATCAATATGATGGATATTGTTGAAAAAAGCGGCGATAAAATCCGTATTGACGAATTGTCACACCAGCTCAGATGCAAGGTTGTTGAGATTTCGGCATTAAAAGGCACAGGCATTGCCGATGCAATAAATGCAGCAATTGATGCAGCAAGTCGGCCTGCAGCTATACCTCGTCACTGCTTCAGCGGTGTCGTTGAACACGCACTGGCGCACATTGAGGAGGCGGCAGTTCACGATATGCCTGCTGCCCAGCAGCGTTGGTATGCAGTTAAAATTTTTGAGGGTGACCCAAAAGTACTCGAACAAATCAATCTTAATCCCGTGATTTTAGAGCATATAAGCGGAGATATTAAAGCAGCTGAGGAAGAGCTTGATGACGATGCAGAAAGCATTATTATCAACGAAAGATATGTCTATATTGAATCGGTAATAAAGAAATCATATAAAAAAGCAAATGAGGGCAAGCTATCAATATCAGATAAAATAGATAAAATCGTTACAAACAGATGGCTGGGACTTCCGATATTTGCACTTGTAATGTTCCTTGTTTACTATATCTCCATGTCAACAGTCGGCGGTATGGCTACTGACTGGGTAAATGACGTGGTATTCGGTTCTGTTGACGACGGCGGATGGATTCCGACTCTCTTTGACAAGCTGCTCACATCAATCGGATGTGCCGACTGGCTGTATTCATTAATTATTGACGGTATTATTGCGGGTGTTGGCGCCGTATTAGGCTTCGTTCCGCAGATATTTGTTCTGTTCATTTTCCTTGCATTCCTTGAAGGATGCGGTTATATGAGCCGCGTTGCATTTGTTATGGACAAAATTTTCCGTAATTTCGGATTATCGGGAAAATCATTTATTCCTATGCTTATCGGTACAGGCTGCGGTGTTCCGGGAATTATGGCATCACGAACTATAGAAAATGAACGTGACCGCCGTATGACAATTATGACAACCACATTTATCCCCTGCAGTGCAAAAATGCCTATCATCGGACTGATTGCAGGTGCCTGCTTCGGTGAATCGGGACTTGTAGCAACATCAGCATATTTCATTGGCGTTGCAGCGGTAGTTGTTTCAGGAATAATTCTTAAAAAGACTAAAATATTCTCAGGCGAGCCATCACCATTTGTTATGGAGCTGCCTGCTTATCATATGCCGACAGCAAGCTCCGTGCTTCGTTCAATGTGGGAGCGTGGCTGGTCATTCATCAAAAAAGCAGGAACAGTTATTGCACTTTCCACAATCGTGATTTGGTTCTTACAGGCATTCACCTTTGAAGGCGGTCTGCATATGACTGACGATATGGATACATCAATTCTTGCTTATATCGGTAAGGCGTTTGCTTGGCTGTTTGTACCACTCGGCTGGGGCGGATGGAGAACAGCAGTTGCCACTGTTACAGGTCTTATTGCAAAAGAAAATGTTGTCAGCTCCTTTGGTATTCTTTATCAATATGCCGGTGAGCTTTCTGAAAATGGTGACGAAATCTGGTCAGCATTTGCTCAGAATCTTTCAGAGCTTTCAGGCGGTCATCCTGCCCTTGCTGCTTACTCCTTCCTTATCCTTACCCTGCTC
>CAYNGP010000041.1:8356-16394 GCA_964396885.1 uncultured Bacteroides sp.
CTTGCTTCGCAGCAATCGGTGCAATTAAGAGAGAGATGAATAACGGCAAATGGACATTATTTGCAATTGCATATCAGTGTGGATTTGCTTATCTTGTTTCTCTTATCGTATTCCAGTTAGGCTGTCTGTTCTCAGGTGACGTAAATGTTATCGGATTGATTGCAGCAGTCATTGCTCTTGCAGGAATTATCTATATGCTTGTAAGAAAGAACAAATATGATAAAAACAAGCTGACTGTAAGCACTAAGAAAAACGCTAAGATTAAGAAATAAACGAGGAGTTTCAAATGTTAACTTTATTAAAAGCACATATTGTCACAATCGTTGTTGCGCTGATTTTAGTTATAATCGTTGCACTTATTATAAAAAACATCATCAAGGATAAAAAGGCAGGAAAAGGCACCTGCGGCGGTGATTGCAGTCACTGTCAGGCAGGTTGCGTACACAAAAACTAAATTCAGCATAATATAGAAAAATCCGTTGGTATTTGTTATAATGAATACCAACGGATTTGTTTTATGGAGGGCTTATGATTAAAACGATTTTATTTGATTTGGATGACACCATTTTGGATTTCAAAATGAGTGAGCGTGTCGCACTGACAAAAACACTTATTAAGCTCGGAATTGAACCGAATGATTATATAATAAGCCAATACAGTAAATATAATATTTCACAGTGGAAAAGACTGGAGCTTGGTGAAATCAGCCGTGAAGAGGTCAAAGTTAACCGCTACAAGCTCCTTTTTGATGAATTCGGTATTAATGCATCCCCTGAGCTTGCCACATCAATCTATGAAGAAAGCCTTGCAGTAGGTCATTATTTTATGGATGGTGCAGTAGATATGCTGGAAAGTCTTTATAAGGATTATGAGCTTTATCTTGTATCAAACGGAGCAAAAAAGGTACAGGACAGCAGACTTGCAAGTGCAAATATTTCAAGCTACTTTAAGGACATTTTCATTTCAGAGGCAGTCGGTCACGAAAAGCCAAGCATTGAATTTTTTAATTATTGCTTTGACAGAATACCGAACTTCAATACAGACAACACAATCATTATAGGTGACAGCCTGTCAAGTGACATCAAGGGCGGTATAAATGCAGGCATAAAAACAATGTGGTTTAATCCACGTTTTGATAAAAACACAAGCAGCATTATACCCGACTATGAAATCCATAGTCTTGATGAAATAAAAGAAATGTTAGAAAAAACAGATTAACAAAAGCGAAGTAGAAATCTACTTCGCTTTTATTTTACATTATATCCACTAAGGTTTTCTTTGAAAGGAAATCGCTGATTAATTCATCAAGCTCACACCACATTTTGTTGGTTTTGCAGTTCGGTGCGTTATCACAAAAGCCTTTCTCAACACAGTTGACAGGAGCAAGACTGCCCTCGGCAACCTTTAAAATTTCAAGCAGTGTATACTCTTTCGGTGCTCTGTTCAGTCTGTAGCCGCCATTTTTACCACGGCTGCTTTCCAGCAATCCTGCCTTATTTAGTGAAGAAACTATAATTTCAAGGTACTTGATACCCATATTTTTATGCTCTGCTATATCCTTCAGCGAAACTACGTTTTCATCCTGGTGTTCTGCAATGTAGGTCATAATCATAAGAGCATATCTGCCCTTGGTTGAAATCATCACTGCTCGTCACCTCCGAAATATGCCTTGGCAATTCTTACACTTTCCATGGCATCCTTGGCATAATAGTCGGCATGAATCATTTTGGCATATGATTTTGTGAGCACCGCACCGCCAACAAGCACCTTCGCATCGGTATTATCGTGGATTAGCTTAATTGTCTTTTCCATATTAGGAACAGTGGTTGTCATCAGTGCAGAAAGGCAAACAAGCTTGCAATCGTGCTTTATTGTTTCTTCAAGCACCTTTTCACACTTAACATCCTTACCAAGATCAAGAACATCAAAACCATAGTTTGACAAAAGCACCTTAACGATATTTTTGCCTATATCGTGAATATCGCCCTCAACAGTGGCAATCACAATTTTATTTTCACTTTCCTGCTTTTCGCCTGCAAGAGTCATATGTGCTTTAATTTCATCAAAAGCAACCTTGGCAGAGTCAGCACTCATAAGAAGCTGCGGCAGGAATATTTTATTCTTTTCAAAACCATCACCCACAACATCAAGTGCAGGGATAATATAATCATTAATCACATCAAGAGGAGCAGTATCCTTTAAAAGCTCTTTAGCACAGTCCCCTGCTTCACTTTTCATACCCTTGATAATAGCAGTTTTCAAATCAAATGAGCCATTGCTGCTTACAGGCGCAAGCTGTGCTTGGGCAGCATTTTCAATATACTCTGCACAGTTATCATCAAAGCCCCTGAGTGCATTAAAGGAATAATACGCATTCATCATCGAGTCACTGAGCGGATTGATGATACCTGCTGAAAGTCCGTTTTCAAGAGCAAGTGTATAAAATGCAGTATTAACTGCCTCACGATTCGGCAGACCAAAGCTGATATTGGACACACCCAAAACAGTCGCCACACCAAGCTCATTTCTGATATAGTTAACTGCCTTTAAGGTTTCGATTGCATTATTCTTGTCCGTTGAAATCGTCATAACCAGTGCATCAACAACCAAATCCTTTTTATCAACACCGTATTCGGCAGCCGTTTTAATTATCTTTTCAGCAATCGCAATTCTGCCCTCTGCTGAAGACGGAATACCGTTTTCATCAAGGCAAAGGCAAACCACAACACCACCATATTTTTTTATAAGCGGGAATACCTCACGCATTGATGATGCCTTGCCGTTAACGGAGTTCACCATAGGCTTGCCGTTATAAATACGCATTGCAGCCTCAAGTGCTGATGGGTCAGAGCTGTCAAGCTGTAACGGCAGTGGCAGAACACTTTGAAGATTATATACCGCATCCTTAAGCCACTTAACCTCGTCGATTTCAGGCAGTCCAACATTAACATCAAGGATATGTGCACCCTTGTCCTTCTGTGCAAGTCCTTCTTTAATTACATAATCAATATCGTTATTTCTTAATGCTTCCTTAAAAAGCTTTTTGCCTGTAGGGTTAATTCTTTCACCGATAACAACCGGCTTATTGCCGATGGTAACAGCTGTAGAATAGGATGAAACAACCGTGTCATTTTTCTTTTCAGGAACACTGTCATCAATATTTTTGCAGCGTTCAATCATTGCCTTGATATGGTCAGGTGTTGTTCCGCAGCAGCCACCGAGGTAAGACACACCGATTTTTGCAATTTCTTCCATATCCTCAGCAAATTCTTCAGGTGACACATTATAAACGGTTTTGCCGTCAACAGACTCAGGCAAGCCCGCATTCGGCATAACAAGAATAGGCAAGGATGTGCATGCTCGCAATTCCTTAACAAGCTCAATCATCTGCTTTGGACCAAGACCACAGTTAATGCCGATAACATCAACACCAAGACCCTCAACCATTGCAACAGCAGATTTAACATCACCGCCTGTGAGAAGTCTGCCCTTTTCATCAAAAATCATGGATGTGATAACAGGCAGATCACTATTCTCCTTTGCAGCCAGAACAGCTGCTTTAAGCTCATATGAGTCACTCATAGTTTCAATAATGATAACGTCACTGTCATCCTTACCGGCAACTACTACTTCACTGAAAAGCGCAACTGCTTTTTCAAAATCAAGATCACCCATAGGCTTTAACAGCTTGCCTGTAGGACCAATGTCAAGTGCAACCTTTTTGCCTGCCCTTTTTGCAAGTGCAACGCCAGCCTTAACAAGCTCTGCAACATTATCATATTTCAGTGAATTTGCACCAAAGGTATTCGCCGTAATATATTCAGCACCTGCCTCAGCATATCCCTTATGAACGGCAAAAACCCTGTCAGGCTCTGCTATATTCAGTTTTTCAGGCAGCTCCCCTGCCCTGAGATTGAGCATGCTGCCCATTCCGCCATCAAAAAATTTAATCATTTTCAATACCTATAAATGCCGTCACGGACTTTGTAGGCACCATCTGGCATGTGTCTGTGATAGCAAGTCCTATTCTTTTTGTTAAATCTATTAATTCAAAAATCTTTTTATTTTCGCTTATATCCAAGTCAAAATAACCCGGTGAATAACGCTGTCTGAGTGTTAAACCCTCAGCCCTCAGCTTATCCTCAAGGCTGTCGCAAACCTCCTCAATTTTGGATGCAAGACAAGCCTGCAGCACAGCAGTTTTGGTTATATCCGTACTGCTATAGGTTCTCAAAAGTCTGTCACATTCAGTGCCCAAGGTAGCACCGAAAACACATACTCTGCTGCAGTCTTTTAAATTCTCTGCAAGTCTGGTGCTTTTAAAATGACAATCACTGATTGTCAAGCCTTCATCATCCACAACACAGTCAAAAATTCTGTGCAGTGTTTTAGGATGAACACATTGATTCACCTCGTCACAACAGCTGTCAATGAGTCCAAGCAGTCTTTCATCCTCTGTTTTGGAGGATGTTCTTAAATATCTTAATATCTCTGCCCTATTCATTTATGATTGCTGACAGTCCTTCCATAATCTTATGTGCCACATCAGGCTTATTCATCGTATAAATATGAACATTATTAACACCATTAGCCATTAAATCAATAATCTGCTCTGTGGCATAAATGATACCTGCCTGCTTCATAACCTCAGGATTTTCACCGAAGCGCTCCATAATCCTTTCAAATTTTTTAGGAACAGAGCAGTTAGAAAGCTCAACAGATCTTTTAATCTGCTTTGCATTGGTGATTGGCATAATACCTGCAACAATCGGCACATTGATTTCCTTGATTGCACACATTTCTCTGAAATTATAAAATACATCATTATCAAAAAACATCTGTGTTGTTATAAAATCAAGACCGCAGTCAACCTTTTCCTTAAGTCTTGCGATATCCTCAACTCTATTTGGAGAATCAGGATGAATTTCAGGATAGCAGGCACCGCCTATGCAAAAATCTCCCCTTGCCTTAATATCATAAATCAGCTCATAAGCATAATGATAATCAGGTGTTTCGGCAGGAATAAAATCCTTTGGCTTGTCACCGCGAAGGGCAAGAATATTTTCAACCCCGTTAGCCTTAAGTTCATCAAGAACGCTGTTCACCTTATCCCTTGTTGAATTGATACAGGTTAAATGTGAAAGCGGAGTCACTCCATCTTTTTTTATGGCATTGGCTATCTCTGTAGTAAAGCCGCTTGTGGTACCTGCTGCACCATAGGTTACACTCATCCATGCCGGCTTGTCCTTAACCATTTCTGCAATTACTTTTTTAGTATCCTCAATTTTAGCCCATTCCTTCGGCGGAAAAACCTCAAAAGAAACGGTTACTTTGTTATTCTTTAATATATCACTTATCTTCATAGTACTAATCTCCTAAAAAATATAGGAATATTATACTACTGCTTTAGTAGGATTTCAAGGTGTATTTATATTATTATCATTAGAACTGCGGCAAATCTCATTCGCAGCCGCAATGGTTTCAAGCGAATCACCAAGCTGCGAAAAAAACACACCAAGAAGATTTACCTCATCATTGCTTTTGCCCTGCGCCAGAGCACAGGCAAGTGCTGATATTGATAAATTAAGAGAACATCCGTCCATAAATCCACCCTCCTTTGTAAATAATAATTTAGATTTATATGCGAAAAAGTGAGTATTTGCGAGTTTTTAAGAGATAAACACTATTTTTATAAAAATGTTGTTGACTAATAAATCCCCTTGTGTTATTATATGTACGCAAAAGAAAAAGGATTGTAAATCCAAATATTTTATGGAGGAAATGATTATGTCAACATTTATGCCAAAAGCTGACGAAATCACTCGCAACTGGTATGTTATTGATGCTGCTGACAAGCCACTTGGTAGAGTAGCTGCAGAGGCTGCTGTTCTTTTAAGAGGCAAGCACAAGCCAATCTTCACACCAAATGTTGATTGCGGTGACTTTGTTATTATCATCAACACTGATAAGGCTGTTCTTACAGGCGACAAGCTTAACAAGAAGCTCTATCAGCACCACACCGGTTACATCGGTAACCTTAAAGAAGTTAAGTACGGTACTCTTATGAACGAAAAGAGTGACTTTGCTATGAAGCTCGCTGTTAAGGGTATGATTCCTGACACAACACAGGGCAGAAAGCAGCTCACAAGATGTCACATCTATAAGGGTGCAGAACACAAGCATGCGGCTCAGCAGCCACAGGCTTGGGAAATGTAAGGGAGGTATCTGAATAATGTACGAAACAAATCCTTATTTCTACGGAACAGGTAGAAGAAAAGAATCTGTAGCTCGTGTACGTGTATATGCAGGTACCGGCAAAATCACAATCAACGACAGAGATATTGACGATTACTTCGGTCTTGAAACACTCAAGCTCATCGTTCGTCAGCCTCTCGCTCTTACAGAAACAACTGAGAAGTTCGACATCGTTTGCCGTGTAAACGGTGGTGGCGTTACAGGTCAGGCTGGTGCTATCCGTCACGGTATCGCAAGAGCTCTTCTTCAGTATGACGAGGCTCTCCGTCCGGCTCTTAAGAAGGCAGGCTTCCTCACTCGTGACCCACGTATGAAGGAAAGAAAGAAACCAGGTCTTAAGAAAGCTCGTAGAGCTCCGCAGTTCTCAAAGAGATAATTTGTTTTCATCAAGCTCCAAGTCCTTATGGATTTGGAGTTTTTTTATGCTCTGCGAGCTTTCTTAAGATACGAGGCTCCAAATCTTTGATTTGGCAGAAAAGGTTCAGTGAACCTTTTCGCAGCGAGTGAAAATCGGTTGCAGAGCTCCACAGTTCTCAAAGAGATAATCTGCAGATTTCTCACGACTGCTCAAAGCCTTTATTGCGAAAGCAACAAGGTTCCCGGTGTCCGTTTAGCAAAATCTTTGATTTTGCTAAACGGACAGGGTTCTTATTTACAGGGTTTTTGGAGTTGTCAGATGGACTGAAAAGCCCAGAATATTGTGTTACAAGTAACAAACAAGCAACACATAAGCAACAAATTTATATGTATAAAAGAGATGTTTTTCGTAACGGAAAGGCATCTCTTTCTTTATGTTCAAATTTTATTGATTGCATTCACGAGTTCCTCTATGTCCAAATGAGTATAGATTTTTTCGGTTAGCGTCATAGCACCTGAATGACCAACAATCTTTTTAATTATCGTCTGGCTCACATCAGCCTCCACAAGCATTGAAACGCAAGTGTGCCTGCAGCAATTAGGAATTTGCTTTAAGCCCAGATTAGTCATCAATGGTGAGAAATAACTGTCGTAATAATTACGATATTTGAATTGTTCGCCCTCTTCTGTGTGAAGAAGATATTCGCTGTCGGTATCGTTATACCAATTCTGAAAGAATGGCAATACCTTATCTGCAATAGGAACTTTTCTTATACCGTTTTCTGTTTTGCTGGCTAAAACATCAAAATACTGTTCGCTTAAATGGACATTTTCTTTTTTCAGATCAAGCATTTCGGATATTCTCACGACCGTGTATATCAGCATTAAAACAATCTGATAATACTTATCATCTTTCTGTTTCCACAGGAGCTTAATATCCTCTTTGGTAAATTTGTTTCTATCCATTTTGTTAGGGTTACGGTCTTTGTATTTAATTATGTCAACGAATTCAGAATAATCTTTATTGCAAATATCGTTCTTCATTGCATAGTCATACAACTGACCGAAAAGTACCTTTAGCTTTCTCAAGGTCGGATAGTTTTTGCCGCAGTTATCAATCACATACTGCAAATCAGCGAGTCGGATTTCTCTGAACGCTTTGTTATACAATGACTTGCATAATTTGTAGGATGCCTGATAGCCTTTGATATTAGATTCTGATATTGCAGGAAATTTGCCTGCCGACCACTTTTCAAAGATTTCTTTAAATGTAATCTTGGATGCGGTAATATCAAACGGATTTTTATTGTATTCTGCAAGCATCTGCAACGCTTCAGTTCTTGTGGGTGCATACCCAATTACAATATAATCCTGAACCTGCTTGTCCTTTTCTTCATCATAATGCCAGCCGGCAGTTTTTCTGACA
>CAYNGP010000042.1:0-9479 GCA_964396885.1 uncultured Bacteroides sp.
TGCCGATAAAGACGAGCATCATCTCTTCCTTGAACCTGAAGGCGAGGACTCCAGCTTGTTCACAGACTTGGTATCAAATGTGATAAAACTGTTCTTAATGCCAAGTCCTGTGTGGAATTATTAAAATCTCAGTTAGGAGCAGAATGATGGCATATCTCGTCTGTGAAAATTTAAAATATTTATACAGCGTGGGTACGCCCTTTGAAACTGCTGCTATTAACGATATAAATCTTGCTGTTGATGAAGGTGAGCTGATTGGCATTATCGGTCATACCGGTTCAGGCAAGTCTACATTAATTCAGCATTTCAACGGCCTTTTAGAACCCCATGCTGGCAAGGTCTTTGTTGATGATAAGGACATTTGGGCAAAGGCTAATAAAAAGAATATAAGACAGGTTCGCTTTGCAGTGGGTCTTTGCTTTCAGTATCCTGAGTATCAGATTTTTGAGGAAACTGTTTATAAAGAAATTGCTTTCGGACCTAAACAAATGGGTCTTGATAAGCGTGAGATTGACAGAAGAATAAAGGAGAGTATTAGCTATGTTGGTATTTCTCCTGATATTCTTGAAAAATCACCATTTGATTTGTCCGGCGGTCAAAAAAGTAGAGTGGCCATTGCATCCATTATTGCAATGTAGCCTAAGGTGCTTATTCTTGATGAGCCCTGTGCAGGTCTTGACCCCAAGGGCAGAGATACTATACTTGAGCTGATTAAAAATTATCAGCGTCAGAAGGGCAATACAGTCCTTTTTGTTTCACATTCAATGGAGGATGTGGCTAAAATCTGTAATCGTGTTCTGGTTATGAATAAGGGCAGTGTGGCAATGTTCGGCAGTGTTGACAGCGTTTATTCACGTGGTGAAGAGCTTAAAGCAATGGGTCTTAATGTGCCTGAGGTTACAGATATTTTTCTTAAACTCAAAGCAAGCGGTGTGGACTGCAAAACAAATATTTATACCGTTGAACAGGGTGTTGAGGAATTTAAAAGATTAACAGGGAGGTATTGCTTGTGATCAAAGATATTACTATCGGTCAATATTTCCCGGGTAACTCCTTGTTACATAAAATGGATGCCAGAATGAAAATCATTTTGGTGCTTTGCTTAATTGTTTCACTTTTTATTTGTAAAAATGTTGTTTCATTGGCACTTATGGTTGTTTTTTCAGTTGTTATTGTTGCAATCTCAAAAATCCCACCAAAGACAATAGCCAAAAGCATAAAGCCTCTTATGGTAATCATTCTTATTACCACAGTGCTTAATCTGTTTTACGGTTCAGGTGAACCCCTTGTTCAGTTTTGGAAATTAAAAATAACCGTTAACGGTATTGAAACTGCAGTTTTTATGGCAATACGAATTATTCTTTTGGTCGTAATCAGCTCGCTTCTGACTTACACTACTTCGCCGAATGAATTAACGGATTCACTCGAAAGACTGCTTAAACCGTTAACATTTGTTAAAATTGATGTTCATTCAATCGCAATGACAATGACTATTGCGTTAAGATTTATTCCTACACTTATTGAGGAAATTGATAAAATCATGTCAGCCCAAAAATCCCGTGGTGCTGATTTGGATTCGGGTAATTTAATTCAAAGGGTCAAAGCACTTATTCCCGTGCTGATTCCCTTGTTCGTTTCATCCTTCAGAAGGGCAAATGAGCTTGCCTATGCAATGGAATGCCGTTGCTACCGTGGTGGTGAGGGACGAACAAAAATGAAGGTTATGAAAATGACAGCAAGGGATTATATTTCCCTGGCTGCAATTCTATTTGTTATGGCGGCTGTTATTGTGCTGAATAAGGTGTTTGCAGGTCTGATATGAGAAGTTTGCTTGTAACAATCAAATATGACGGCTCAGCTTATCACGGCTGGCAGGTCCAGAAAAATGCTCTGACTGTTCAGGAGGTATTCCAGAATGCAGTTGAAAAGGTATTTGGTGAGCGTCTTGACGTAAAGGGCTGCAGCAGGACAGATTCAGGTGTTCACGCAAATATGTACTGCTTAACCCTTGAAACTGATATGAATATATCAGACAAGGGTGTTGTTATGGCACTCAATACACATCTGCCGAATGACATTGCAGCAGTTGACTGTAAAGAGGTTGCACCTGATTTTCATCCGCGATATTCCTGTGTTACAAAGGAATATGTCTATAAGCTTTATAATGGTGAAATACGCAACCCTTTTTATGCTGACTATGCACTTCACTACAGGTTTAATATTGATGCCGATTATCTTAATGAAGAGGCACAGGCATTTGTGGGCACTTATGATTATTGTGGCTTTTGTTCAGCGAAAAGTGATGTTGAGGATACGGTGAGAACGGTCAAAGCCTTTCGTGTGTGGCGTGAGGGTGATATGGTTTACTTTAAGGTTGAGGCAGACGGCTTTTTGTACAATATGGTCAGAATTATGGTGGGCACTCTTTTGTTTATTGCACAGGGCAAAATCAAAAAGGGAGAGCTGACAGATATTATAAATTCAAAGGACAGAACAAGGGCAGGCAAAACAGCGCCTCCCCAGGGTCTGTATCTGAATAAAATTAACTACTAAGGCGGTGAAAATGTGGCAGGCAATCAACGTAAAATGGAACGAGAGGAAAGACGTGAGCAAAAGGAAAAAAAGCATAAGCTCATTGTTTGGATATTAATTGCAGTTGTTGTTTTAGTATTGATTATTATGAAAATCTGTGAGGTTAATGTGAATTCAATTAAAGACCACTTTACCGATGCTAACGGTGAATTTACGTTAACAGAGGGTGTTGTAACTGACAATTTTCCTTTCAATCTTGATGCTTCTCAAAATGTCATTGTTACCGATTTTAATAATATGCTTGGCATACTTACACCAAACAGCTTTACGGTTCTTGACAGCAAGGAGGCTTCTGTCAACTATGTTTTTGAGCATGGCTATTCAAATCCGATTTTAGCAACGGCCGGCGTCTATTCGCTTGTTTATGACCAAGGTTCAAATAATTACAGGCTTGACACTACCTCACAAGCAGTGTATGAAGAGGAGTCGGCAAGATCTATACTCTGTGCCGACGTGGCAAAAAACGGTACTGTAGCCCTTGCAACCACATCAAAGGAACACCTTTGTGATGTTACCATAATATCAAAGGCACTTAAAGAAGAATGGTCATTCAGCATTTCTGAAGGTTATATTGTTGACATTGCACTTAACGACAGCGGCAAAGAGCTTGCGTTAGCAGTTGTTAACAGTGAGAATGCAGAGCTTGTTACTACAGTTTATACATACTGTGCAGGCGGCAGCAGCGGTGGCGGAGATGTTGTTCAGCTTCCGTCAGGTACCCTTGCCGATATGAGGTATTCGGGTCAAAACATCTGGGCTGTCGGTGATAATTATCTCGGTGTTATCAAAAAAGGTGAGTATGTTCCTGTACTGGAGCAGGGCAGTATTCATACAAACTGCTATGATTATACATCGTCCGGTGATTTGCTGATTGCTTATGGCAGCTACAGTAATTCAACCGATTGCATCGTTTCCTTTGTTAAATCTAACGGAAAGATAAAAAATAATATCAGCCTCAGTGCGAATATAAAGGATGTTTCTGCAACAGCCGGTTTGGTTTATGTTTTGACTACTGATGAGATTATCAGCTATAACTACAAAAATGGTGAGGAAAAGAACAGATATGCAAATAACGATTCTGTTAAATCAATCTGTTCTCTCGGCACTGTAGTTTATACACATAAGCAGTCTGTTATTGATAAAAAACAGTGACTGTAAGTATTTATTGCGAGGTTTGTGATGATTAGTTATATTGACATTGCTTTTTTAGCTCTTGCTGTTATAATGGTAATAGCAGGTGTCAAAAAAGGCTTTCTTGCTTCACTTTTAGGTATGGCGAAATTTATAATTATTCTGCCATTATCATACTTTTTAGCTGACTATGTTCAGCCTTATATTCCAACAAATATCATACCCAATGCTCCGAAGGCATTATATGATATAATTGCTTTTCTTATTTGCTTTATTGCGTTGCTGATTATTGTTTCAATTATATTGTTGCTACTTAAAAAGTTGCAAAAGGATAAGGATTTGCCGCTTCATAACACCAATGCTCTTTTAGGCGGCGTATTCGGTTTTGTTAAATCCCTTATTATAATTTGTGTTTTTGCTTCAATAATCGGTGCTGTTGAGCAGTATATCCCTAAAGACAGTGCGTTTATTGAAATGGTAGATAGCAGCTATGCTGTTGATTTAATAAGTAATATCAATCCCTTTAATTAATAGGAGGTAAAAATGAGCAAGTTTAATGAGAATGTTAAAGATTTGTTTGACAACTGGAATACAATTCCAAACTGGCTTTGCTTTTTGAGGATAGCGCTTATCCCTTTGTTCACAACACTTTTTATTAAGGGTAATTACATACCTGCATTTATCATAATGATAGTAGCAGCGTTAACCGATTTGTTTGACGGCAAAATTGCAAGAAAGTTCAATATGGTGTCAAATCTCGGCAAAATTCTTGACCCGATTGCTGACAAGCTTTCACAGATTGCTATTGTGATTATTCTTATTGTTAAATTCTGGGATGGCTATTTAAAGTATATTTTGTTCCTGTTTATCGTTAAGGAGCTTCTTATGGTAATAGGCGGAGCTTTGCTTATGGCAAAGGGAATGCGTCCTGTTGCCGCTGAAATGTGGGGCAAGGTTGCCACAACCGTATTCTATGTGTTTATGATTGTTATCATCGCACTTGGCGGCGAGGGCTGTGCTCTTTATGATGTTGCGTTCTTCCAACCATTTATTCTTCCTGAATGGCTGATTACTGCAATGGTGGTTATTTCAGCACTTCTTGCCTTTGTTTCACTCTTTGGCTATGCACCCGGTTTTATCAGGCAGTTAAAGGAAAATAAAGCCGATAAAAAGTAAACAGGTCTAATAAAAAATAAATAAGTTCATACTATTATATATTAATGTTATGACAACTAACTCTTGGTGAGGTGATTAAATGAAACAACAAATGTGTTCTCGCTGCGGCGAGCGACCTGCAGTTGTATTTATTCAAAAAATGGAGGGGGACAGTGTTACCCCTGAAGGACTTTGCATTAAATGTGCAAGGGAGCTTAATATCGGTTCAATTAATCAGATGATTGATAAAATGGGCATTTCAGACGAGGAGCTTGAAATGGCATCTGAGCAGATGGCAAGCTTTATGGAAAATATGGGCGATTTTAACTTTGACAGTCTTGGCGAAATGTTTAATCCTGACAATATGGATGGTGCACAGACATTGCCCTTTGCCGAACTTTTCGGCGGTGCTTCTTCTGAAGATAATGGTGACAGCCCTGACACAGATAATAAAAAAGGTTCTAAAAGACGCCAGAAGCGTCCTAAAAAGAATTCACAGGATGAAACAAGAAAGTTTTTGAATACCTATTGTAACAATTTGACTCAAAAGGCTAAGGACGGTAAAATTGACAATATCATCGGCAGAGAAAGTGAAATTCAAAGAGCCATTCAGATTCTTTGCCGCCGTACTAAAAATAATCCTTGTCTTATTGGTGAACCCGGTGTTGGTAAAACCGCTATTGCTGAGGGTCTTGGTATCAGAATTGCTAAAGGTCAGGTGCCTGCACGTCTTGCTGATAAGGAAATTTATCTGCTTGATTTAACTGCTCTTGTGGCTGGTACGCAGTTCAGAGGACAGTTTGAGGGCAGAATTAAAGGTCTTGTTGACGAGGTTAAGCACGAAGGCAATATTATTCTGTTTATTGACGAGGTGCATAACCTTGTAGGTACAGGTGACAGTGAGGGCACAATGAATGCCGCTAACATCTTAAAGCCTGCTCTCTCTCGTGGTGAAATTCAGGTTATCGGTGCAACAACCTTTAACGAATATCGTAAATATATTGAAAAGGATGCAGCTCTTGAAAGACGTTTTCAGCCGATTAAGATTGAAGAGCCGTCTATTGATGATGCATATAAAATGCTTCTTGGTATCAAGGGCTATTATGAGGATTACCATAAAGTACAAATCAGTGACAGCTTGGTTTACAGAGCCGTTACAATGTCAGAGCGATTTGTTACTGACAGATATTTGCCTGATAAGGCGATTGACCTGCTTGATGAAAGCTGTACCAGTGCTAACCTCAGAAATCCTGCTATCAGCCAGTATCAAATGGCAAAGGACAGAAAACAGCTGTTAGAAAGCAATATCGAAAAGCTTTCATCACCTGCTGAAAATGAGGTTATTGACTACGAGCTTATCACTAAACTGAAAAGTGAAATTTTCCAGATTGACGGCACTCTGCCTGAGTTGGAAGAAAAGGCTAAGGATAATCAGGTGCTTGAGGCTGACCTTGCTAAGGTTATTTCACTTTGGACAGGTATCCCTGCTTCAAAGATTGAGCAGAATGATATCAAAAAGTTAGCCGCTCTTGAGGATGAGCTAAAGGCTCATATTATCGGGCAGGACGAAGCTATTGAAAAGGTTTCAAATGCTGTTCGCCGCGGCAGAGTTCAGATCAGTCCTAAAAAACGACCACAGTCATTTATCTTTGTCGGTCCTACAGGTGTTGGTAAAACAGAGCTTGTTAAAAGACTTGCTGATTCCTTGTTTGACAGTCCTGATAATTTAATCAGACTTGATATGAGCGAGTTTATGGAAAAATTCAGCGTGTCAAGAATTATCGGTTCGCCTCCTGGTTATGTTGGTTATGACGATGCCGGTCAGCTTACCGAAAAGGTCAGACGCAAACCATACAGTGTTATCCTTTTTGATGAGATTGAAAAGGCACATAAGGATGTTTTAAATATTCTGCTTCAAATTCTTGATGAGGGCAGAATTACCGATGCACAGGGCAGAACCGTTAATTTTGAGAATACGGTTATTATTATGACCTCTAATGCAGGCTCAACAGATTCTGCATCTCTTGGCTTCAATAAGTCAGCAGGGGATATTAATAAAGAGGTTACAATGAAGGCTCTTGAAAGATTTTTAAGACCTGAGTTCCTTGGCAGAGTTGATGAGATTGTTGTTTTCAATCAGCTTACCCACGATAATTTTGAAAAGATTGCACGTCTTATGCTCGATGAGCTCGTTGAAAGCTTAAAGGATAAGGGCATTAAATTGAATTATGATGATTCTGTTGCAGTTTTCCTTGCTAAGCAGGCTTATGGTTCAAAGAAAAATGCACGTGGTCTGCGTGATGCTGTAAGACGTGAGGTAGAGGAAAAGCTTGCAAATGCTATTGTTTTCAACGCAGATGTTAATATAGAAAGCTTTACAATGTGTGCTGATGATGAAATAAAGCTTGCAATTAACTGATTGTGGCTTTTATGAGGAGAATATAAATGTTTGTTTTATTTGGAACAATTGCGGTACTGATTATATCTGTATTGCAGATTTGCCTTTTTGAAAAGAAGAGAAGCTTTGGCAAATGCCTGCATATCTTTTTGAAAAACGAGTTTATTGTTAATCTTGTGTCACTTGCTTTGATGACTTCTGTATTCAGATACAAGCACATTTTTGTTAGTTCAAGCTATGGAACAAATTCCTTTGTAAAGTATTTTCTGCTTGCAATGGGTGTTGGGGTGCTCTTTATGCTGCTTTGCCAGTTTATAGAGGGCAAGCTTGCTTTCAAAAGCTGTGAGGTTAAAAAGTCAAAAGGTGCAATCGCAGTGCGCATTATTTCACCAATATTCGTCTGCCTCGGCAGTGCAATGTATTTTGCAACCGATTGGTCAAAATCAGCATTTGGTGACATCAGCGGTGATCAGCTTGTTATTAACCTTATGTCACCAACAACAGGTACAGATACCTCTGTTTATGTTGAGTGCTTTGAGGGTCCTGTTTTTCAGACAATGCTTGTTACTGCAATTTTTTGTCTGTTCGTTTTTTCAAAATTCTCCATTTCTTATATCAATGTAAATAAGGTTAAGTGTGTTTTCAACGATTTGGCAAGAAGAATAATCAGCCTTGTTTTAGCACTTGTAACTCTTGTTTACTGCGGCGTTTATTGTGTTAACGGTCTTAGACTTAAGGATGTTTATCTGTCCTATTTTGCCGAGTCAGATATGATAGAAACTACATATGCTGACCCTCGTGAGGTTGAGGTTACCTTCCCTGAAAAGAAGAGAAATCTTATTCACATTTACCTCGAGTCAATGGAAAATTCTTTCCTCTCAACAGATTTGGGCGGTTATATGGATACGAACCTTATGCCTGAACTTACAGAGCTTTCATATGAGGGTGTTGTGTTTTCACATAATGATCAGAAATTTGGCGGTCCTCAGCAGGCAACAGGTACACAGTGGTCAATTGCTTCAATGGTTAACCAGTGCACAGGCTTGCCAATGAAAACACCTGACGGAGCAAACTGCTATGGTACTAAGGATAATTTCCTGCCGGGTGCATGGACACTTTATGATATGCTTAAAGAGCAAGGCTACGAGCAGACTGTAATGTTTGGTGCAGATGCTGATTTCGGCGGCCTTAGATATTTGTTTGAGTCACATGGCGATGTTAAGGTGTTTGACGTTCAATATGCAAGAGCTAATGGTTATGTTCCTGAGGACTATGATGTTTGGTGGGGATATGAGGATGATAAGCTCTATGAGTTCGCTAAAGAGGAAATAACAAGACTTTACGAAACAGGCAAGCCCTTTAACTTTACTATGGAAACTGCCGATACACATCGTCCTAACGGATATTTAAGTCCTAATGCACCTACACCTTATGATAAGCAGTATGCAAATGTTATTGCTTATAGCTCCGGTGAAGCTGTAAAGCTTATTAAGTGGATTCAGAAGCAGCCATTCTATGATAACACAACAGTTGTTGTTATCGGTGACCATCTGAGTATGGATACTGAATTTTTCAAAAATTTTGACAAAGACTATTTCAGAAATCAGTATAATTTAATACTGAATCCTATTCAGGGTGTTAACAGCGTTACGAACGATATTTGTACGAACAGACGGTATGCAAACTTTGATTTGTTCCCAACAATTCTTTCAAGCCTTGGTGTTGAAATTGAGGGTGACAGACTTGGTGTAGGTACAGATCTTTTCTCAGGAAGAAAAACAATTATTGAGGAATATGGTCTTGATACTGTTAACCTTGAGCTTCAGAAGAAGAGTGATTATTATAATGCTAAGATTTTAAATGGTAACACTGTTCCGAGATCTCACAGAACCAAAAATCAGTGGGCTGAGTATGATGCACAGAATGCAACAACAACCACAATGCCCTCAACAACTGCTGCAGAAACTACGGTAAATGGTAATTAAAGAAAAATTTTAATTATTTTTCAAAAAATACTTGACTATTTGGCGGACATTGGTTATAATAATGTCCGTCGCACGCGGGTGTAGTTCAATGGTAGAATCCCAGCCTTCCAAGCTGGTTGTGTGGGTTCGATTCCCATCACCCGCTCCACATATGCGCTGATAGCTCAGCTGGATAGAGCATCTGCCTTCTAAGCAGAGGGTCGGGGGTTCGAGTCCCT
>CAYNGP010000042.1:9579-16198 GCA_964396885.1 uncultured Bacteroides sp.
GTGCTTTTACATATATGGTGGGATTAGTTCAGTTGGTTAGAGCGCCAGTTTGTGGCACTGGAGGTCATCGGTTCGAATCCGATATCCCACCCCACTTTTTTTAATAGACTCTATTGCAGAGATATCCCATATAATGGGGTGTAGCCAAGCGGTAAGGCAACGGACTTTGACTCCGTCATGCGTGGGTTCGAATCCCGCCTCCCCAGCCACGCCCTATAAAAATTAAATGGGCGAAATGGTTCATTAGCTCAGATGGCAGAGCACTTGACTTTTAATCAAGGTGTCCGGGGTTCGACTCCCCGATGAGCCACCATAAAATCCTGAAGTCTTTTGATTTCAGGATTTTATTTTTTATATTGTGATTTTTTTATAACACGATTCATTTATTAAGAATTATTGAAGATTTTGTAAATAGTCTTGATTATATTGAAATAAAACTTCTATAGTGTTAAAATACTGTTTGTGAAATTTAATTGAAAAATCATAAAAAAGTTTGTAACAATTTTATGATTTTATTGCACTTATATAGCAGAGGAGTGTATGTGCCTCAAAATCATTGAGGAGGTTAAAAAAATGAAAGATAAAAATAAAATCTTAAAATCAGTTATGTCAGTATGGATTGCTGCAGCGATTCTTGTTAGCAGCAGTACGGTTGCTTTTGCTCAGAATGAAACGATTGAGGATGACTCTTTGGCTACGAACCAGACAGTTACTTTGAATGAAGAACCAACTACTGTTGTTCGTGACACTGTTATGCTTGCTGATGTTGGTGATGAAACGGTAACAGGCGGTAATGAAGAAAAGGACCCTACAGAAATTCCTGAGGAAAATCCTTCTGAAACTCCAACTGAGCCACCAATCGAACCACCGATTGAAGAGCCTGCAGAGGATCCAATTGAAGAAAAACCGATTACAGACAGCTTTAAGGTTACACTTTCAAGAAGTGAGATTACATATTGCGGCACTGTTCAAAGACCTACAGTGACTGTTAAAAATGAAAAAGGTAAGGCATTAACCTATAAAAAGGATTTTACTGTTGATTATTCTAACTGGAATTCAACCAATGCAGGAACATATAAGGTGATTGTCAATTATATCGGTAAGTATTCGGGTTCATATACTTACAAATATAAAATTGTTCCGAGAAGCGGTGCTAAGCCAACTCTGAACAGAACGGTTATTACAAGAACAGGTACTGTTCAAAGACCTACTGTTACAGTTAAAGATGACAGCGGAAAGGCGTTGACCTATAAAAAGGATTTTACTGTTGATTATTCTAACTGGAATTCAAAAAATACAGGCACTTACTCTGTTACTGTAAAAATGATTGGTAATTACACAGGAACAAAAACTTATAAATATTATATTGTTGACGGTATAATCCATGTTTCAAGAACGAAGATCAATTATGTAGGAACAGTCCAAAGACCATCTGTTACGGTAACAGATGCTAAGGGAAAGGCTCTCACATATAAAAAAGATTTCACGGTAGACTATTCTAACTGGAATTCAAAAAATGTCGGCAAATATACTGTTACAGTCAAATTGATTGGTAAATATTCAGGTTCTGCAACCTACAGCTACAGTATTGTTCCTCAGACCAATGTTACAGTAACACTCAATCGTACAGAAATCAAGAAAACAGGAACAGTTCAAAGACCTGCCGTTACAGTTAAAGACTATAAGAATAATAATTTAGTCTATAAGAAAGATTTTACAGTTGATTATTCTAACTGGAATTCAAAAAATGAGGGTTCATATAAAGTAACTGTTAAGATGATAGGCAATTATTCAGGTACTAAAACATTTAAGTACTATATTGATGATGCTAATATATTACCGCTTAACAAAACAGCAACACACATCAGCTATGAATATGCTAATGTAAAGAAAGAGGTTTTCGGCAAATCTGTCCAGGGCAGAAATCTTGAAGCATTTATAATTACGCCTTCAAACGGAAAATACACGAAAACCTTCTTTATGACTTTTGCAATCCACGGTTTTGAGGATAGCTACAGCAGGGATGGTCAGCTGCTGACAGCAGAGGGCAATAAGCTTGTTGAGTATTATGCAAAAAATCCTGATATGCTCAAGAATTTCAGACTTGTTATTGTTCCTTGCTTAAATCCGGACGGTACGATTTCCGGTGTTAATAATCAGCGTGCCTGCTCAACTGCTTTCGGCAGATGCACTGCAAATCATGTTGATATGAACAGGGATTTTGCGTCCTTCTATGCAATTGAGTCACGCTATTTAAAAGATTTTCTTAATAAGTACAGACCTGATGTGTTTACAGATTTCCATGGCTGGCTTGATGAAACATTAGGTACAAGTGCACTTTGCAATATTTATAATAAAAATCTTAATCTGTCATATAAAAAGGTTGATGCATTTGCTGCATCAAGCGGTTATCTTCACGGATATGTTAATAAGACTTATGGCTGCCCATCTGTTTTGGTTGAGTATAAATCACCAAAACACATAAACCATACGCAGACATATTCAGCTGTTAATGAAATCATTAATTATTATAAATAGTGTTTTAGGGATGGCTTTATGCCATCCCATAATTTATTATGCATTGAAGGTGATTTTGCAAAATTGTTGAAAATATGCTTATTGATGAAAAACAGTTTGCATCACTTACTGCACCGGAGTCAATAAACAGCGTTAAGTATGTTCAGGCATGCTTGTCAAACGGAAAAGTCGAGGTACAAATAGGATTGGATTTTTATAATAAAACAGAGCTTTATTATAAGATTTGCAGTGATGATGAAGTGCTCGATATTTTCAAAGATTTTTACAATAAAAAGTTTGTTCCCGATTTGTCAGAGTATAGACCTGTAAGTTTTATTGAATAATAAAAAAACGTCACTGATCATTTTCAGTGACGTTTTTGTTATAGTATTCATATTTAATCAAGTGTTTTCTTGTATTCAAGCAATTCCTGCTCACTTACATATCCGCTTAGTGCACCAACCTCTGTAACAGCTTTTCCGCCTGTAACATTACCGAATTTGATACAATCCCTTAAGCTGTAGTCATAAAACAGACCATACATAAAACCGGCAAGGAATGCATCACCTGCACCTGTGCTGTCGACATTTACAAATGCATCAATGCTTGGCACAAAGAATTCTTCATCCCCATCAATGCCAATACATCCGTCTGCGTCAACCTTAACGACAACCTTGTCAAAATATTGCTTTAATGCTTTTGCGGCAGCCTCAGGTGTGTTTTCACCTGTTATTTTCATTGCTTCTTTTCTGTTCGGTGTGTAGTAATCAGCAAGCTCAAGATAATCACGGTATTTTTCAAAACTCATTTCATCATCCCAGCCTGTGTCCAGTACAAGGATTGTGCCTTCTTCTTTAAGCTTTTTGTAAACAGGCAAAAAGCCGCCAAGCTGCATCATACAGATTTTACTGCCCTTTGCGATGTTGTAAAAGGTTTCAAGTGCTTTTTCATCAGGCTCAATATTGCCTTTGCCGTATGTATAGAAAGTTCTGTCCTTTGGCAGAATGATTGCCGAGGTAATATTGAGCGGTATGCCTTCACCATTGTATAGATTTGTTGGATTCACTCCGTTTTGCGTGAATTTCTCTTTGGCAAAGTTTGAAAAAATATCATTGCCAAGCTCTGTCGCAATTTTTGTGTGAATTCCAAGTCTGCCTAAATTGATAAGAGTGGCAGGCAGCCCACCGCCAAGCTGCAGCGAAAAGTCCTTGCAGTATAATTCTTCGCCTACACCTGCCAGTCTGTCAAAGCCCTGGTAAAGCAAATCTACATTTGTTGCTCCTGCTCCTGCTATAAATGCCATTATTTCCAATCTCCTGTATAGTCTTTATTAAGCTCTAAATATTCACCCACAAGCTTTTTTGCCATTGAATAGCTGTTAACAAGGGGGTGGAGGGTCAGTGCCTCAACAGCACACTGAACAGATTTTTCTCTGATTGCCTTGCTTGCAAGTCGTTCGTAAATTTTAACACGTCTGATAAGCTCAATGTTCTGTTCATCAAGATTATCAAATTTGTGAGGTACAGCACCATTTTCAGTGATGTCGCAGGTTATTTCAACAACGTCAGTGTCTTTAAGCTCTTTAATTGCACCGTTGTTCGGTACACAAAGAATCATACTGTCACTTTTTTTACTCTGAACGATTTCAATGAAATTAAGTGCAACAGCCGCATAGCCGCCAAAATTCTTCTGGTAAATATCAAAGTGCCATGGCTCCTGCCTTTTAACGCCTGTTTCGCTTGCCATATAGTTGTTTTCACGTACACCGTACCAGTATTCAAATACCTTAAATGCCTCGTCAAAATGATTGTCTATATCAATTTTGCTGAGCTCTTCTGTCATTCTTTTATTGATTTCACAGATTTGCTCACCTCTGGTTTGTTTCGCCTTAAGAATATTTTCTACAGCCTTTTCACGGTAGTAGAAATAGAAAAGATATTCATTAAGTATTCCGCCTCTTTCTTTGAGGAGCTCTTTTTCAAAATATCTCATATCCGTTTTGGCGTAGGCATCATCATTTTCAATCAACTCATCCATAACCTCTTTGCCGTTAATGGTGATTGACTTGAAATATGATAAGTGATTAAGACCGTAAACCTCACCCTTGGCACTGCCTTCTTCAACATTATAAAGCGTTTCAAATGATCGCAGCATACCTGACGGAGCATCGCAAATGCCGTATGTGAAATCATAGCCCATATCTCTGAGGGTCTGACTTACAACACCTGCAGGGTTTGTAAAATTAAATACCTTGCAGTCAGGCTTTGCATATTCTTTTATTAACTCGCAATATTCAGCAAGTGCTGATACGGAACGCATCGCAAAGCTCAGTCCTGCAGCACCTGTGGTTTCCTGACCGAGAAGACCAAGATTTAAAGCAATTCTCTCATCTTTTACCCTCATTTCATCACCGCCGACTCTTATGGTGGTGATAACGTAATCAGCATCTTTTACTGCTTCAATGGGATCGGTTGTCAGTGTGAATTCAAGCCCACTGTAAAGCAGGCCGGAAACCTTTTTCGCCATTTTGCCATATATATTAAGCTTCTTTTCATCATTGTCCATAAAAACAAGTTTATCAATTTTTAATGCTTCAGCTTTTTGCGCAATGCTTTTTGCTAAAAACATTGAACGAACACCGCCTCCGCCAATGACTGTCAGCTTCATTTTATCCCATCCTTTTTGTAAAAATTCAGCTTCATTATATTATATAATCTTAGTAAAGTAAATAGATATTTTGCATATTTTTATGTTGACTTAAATGAGGTTATATATTATAATGTATGAGGTAAAAATATGTAGGAAAGGATTGAACTTATGACTTTGCTGATTAAAGATGCACTGTGTTACATTGATGGTAAATTCAAAAAGTCAAGTGTTCTAATCAAGGATGGGAAAATCCATAGCCTTGGTGTTTCTATTTCCTTTGAAAATATTGACCGCACTATTGACGCTATGGGGAAGTATTTCTTAATTCCGGGTTTCGTAGATGTTCACATACATCTTAGAGAGCCCGGTTTTTCTTATAAGGAAACCATAAAAACAGGCTCTGCAGCCGGTGCAAGAGCAGGCTATAACGTGCTTTGCACAATGCCTAATCTTAATCCTGCACCGGATTGTGCCGATAATTTAAAGGTACAGACAGATATTATTGACAGCGATGCTGTTATTGATGTTCTGCCTTTTGGTACAATCACAAAGGGTCGCAAGGGTGTCGGTGAGATTGTTGATTTTAAATCAATGGCTGACCGTGTTGTAGGCTTCAGTGATGATGGTACGGGTGTACAAACCGAGGAACTTATGGAGCAGGCTATGACCGAATGTGCAAAACTCGGCAAAATAATCTCTGCTCACTGTGAGGTTAACGACCTTTTAAAGGGCGGTTATATTCACGACGGCGAGTATGCTAAGCTTCATAATCACAGGGGTATTTGTTCTGAGAGCGAGTGGGCTCAGATTGAACGAGATTGCATTCTTGCTGAAAAGACAGGCTGTCAGTACCACGTGTGTCATATTTCAACAAAGGAAAGTGTTGATATTATCCGCCGTGCAAAGGCAAGGGGAGTGAAAGTGACCTGTGAAACAGGACCACACTATCTTACTATGTGCGATATGGATTTACAGGAGGACGGCAGATTTAAAATGAATCCGCCGCTCAGATCTGCCAAGGACAGGCAGGCACTTATTGAGGGTGTGCTTGACGGCACGGTTGATGTTATTGCAACTGACCATGCCCCTCATTCTGCAGAGGAAAAGAGCAAGGGGCTTGAAAAGTCCGCAATGGGTGTTGTGGGACTTGAAACCGCCTTTGCAGTGCTTTATACCAAGCTTGTTAAGACTGGTGTTATCACCCTTGAAAAGCTTGTTGAAATGATGTCGGTTAAGCCACGTGAAATTTTCGGTATTGAGGGCGGCAGAATTGCTGAGGGTGAGCCTGCAAATCTCTGCTTGCTTGATACGGAAAGGCAGTGGACTGTTAACCCTGACGAATTTGTTACAATGGGCAGGGCTACTCCTTTTGAGGGCTGGGAGCTTTGCGGTGAAAACCTTTTGACTATATTAAGAGGAGAGATTGTTTATGAAACCATATGATAAAAAAATT